>NZ_JAKRFU010000002.1:0-334006 GCF_022347845.1 Pseudoalteromonas sp. McH1-42
AAAGTAAATATAACAAATTTGAATGGTGGGTCATGATGGACTCGAACCATCGACCAATGGATTAAAAGTCCACTGCTCTACCAACTGAGCTAATGACCCACTAAATTGTTTCGCTGCAAGAAGTGTGTAACACTATCGGCTGCTGCGGGCGCTTATAATACTTATTTAAAAATCTTGTGCAACCGAAATCGCCTGTTTTTTTCAATTTTCGCGTCTAAGCGCCTAATTTTAAATCACTCTGAGAAAAATTCAGCCATTTATATTTTGCTGAGTCGTTCTGTCGCCAATTTGGCCGCTGTGGTACTGGGGTATTCTTTGATTAAATTCTCAAACAGAGTCTTTGCTTCAGCAGATTGCCCGACTTTTTGCAGCAAGGTCCCCAACTTTAACATCGCATCAGGCCGCTTATTTGAATCAGCAAACTGATCAACCACTGTACGAAAGTGCACCATGGCCTGAACATCCTGATTCTTGATAGACTGAAGCTGACCTAACCAATAATGTGCATTAGGTATATAGACAGAATTTGGGAACTGCTTTAAGAAGCCTTCAAATTCAGGAATAGCAGCATCGTAGCGCTTATCCTTCATGATCAAAGCAACCGCTCTGTCATAGGCTTCATTTTCAGATAAGTCCGTGCTCACAGCCTGCGCAGTTGCACTATCAGGCGTCACAACGGGTTGCAGCTGCTTGCTTTGCTCATAGACTTGTGTGACACGTGTTTCGATTTCCTGGTACAGCTCACGTTGGCGCTGCAGTACTTTTTCGAGCTTGTAACTTTGTTCCTCTGTCACACCACGGATCTGGCTCACTTCGTCCTGAAGTTGATCAAGTTGCGTTTGCAGCTCAGCCTGGATCAGGTTGCGGTTACGCATCAGATTCTCAAGCACAGACAAACGTTGTTCAATAGTTTGGGTAGCACCAGCAGCATCAGATACAGCAGCGGGAGCTGCCCACAATTGGGAGCTCCCGCTGACTAAGATGATGGCTGCCAAAATAGTATTCGGCTTCATAGCATCTCTTTACAATTAGTATACCAGTACCGCACGGCGGTTCTTAGCAAAAGCTTCTTCGTTGCGCGCTTTGTCCATTGGTTTCTCTTCACCGTAGCTTACAACAGAAATCTGGCTGTCAGATACACCCAGGCTCTGCAGATACTTAGCAACGGCTTTACCACGGCTTTCGCCCAGTGCGATGTTGTACTCAGGCGTACCACGCTCATCGGCATGACCTTCAATCAGTACTTTTACGCTTGGGTTTTTAACCAGGAAATCAGCGTGTGCTTGTAGCAGCTCTACAAATTCGCTGCGTACAGTAGACCGGTCAAAGTCGAAGTATACGATCTGCTTTTGACGCAACGCTTCATACTTTTCTTTCAGTAGCTCTTCTGCTGATTTCTGACGTGTTGCAGTGTTCACATCAACGTTGCTGCCGTTGTTTGCAGTAGCTGCGTTTGTTTCGCTGCCAGCGCCTTCACCAACATTTGACGACGAGCTACATGCAGCCAGCGTCATCACAGGCAACGCGACCAAAAGGGCCTTGAGAGTTTTGTTAAGTTGCATCGAGTATATTCCTATATCTTTTATAAGTCTTACCAGCAAAATTACTGTAAAAATGGCGACCAAGCTGGTGCCTTAACCTGTCCGTCTAATACCGGCAGGCGAGCCTTGAAACGGCCATCCATCGACACCAACGCCAGTACCTGCTTATTATTATGCAAGGTACTATAAATAATCATAGAGCCGTTCGGCGCAATACTCGGTGATTCATCGAGTCTGGTGCGCGTTAATACCTGAAACAGCCCAGAATCCAATTCTTTCTTAGCAATATGGTAACGGCCTAATGTACGATTTACCATTACCAGTTGTTTACCATCTGGCGTGATTGACCCGGCTAAGTTCATGTCGCCGTCAAAAGTTACACGCCGTGATCTTCCTGTATCTAAATTTAACTTATATATCTGGGCATTACCACCCCTTTCAGATGTATAGACTATTTCTTTGCCATTTGGGTGCCAGGTTGGCTCAGTATCTATACTACGGTGCTTAGTCAGACGTCTTTCTTTACGCGTTTCAAGGTCAATCAAATAGACTTCTGTTGCGCCGCCTTTATCTTTTGACAACACGATCAGCATTTGTGTGCCGTCAGGAGAAAATTGCGGTGCACCATTGATCCCGGGATAACTGGTTAAGATCTCACGCTTACCTGTATAGATATCCTGAATATAAATTTGTGACTGACGATTCTCAAACGTGACATACGCTAACTTGTTACCATCCGGTGACCAGGCCGGTGACATCAACGGCTCTTTAGAGCGCAACAGCACCTGTTCATTGTAGCCGTCATAATCTGCCACAACCAGCTGATAAGGTTTATCCTGCTCTTCACGCACTATTACATAGGCAATTTTAGTACGAAATGCGCCTTTTTCACCCGTCAGAGATTCGTAAACAACGTCACTGATCTGGTGCGCATAATAGCGAAAGCTCTGCGCATCAATAACGCTCTGGCGCGCCTCCAGGACATGATCCTGGCTTTTCATCAATTTGCCGTTGGTCATCATGCGCGTTTCCCCTCCGGTGATTTGAGCACGGATCACATCGATCAGCTCATATTTCACCAGGTAACGATTCGCAGGCTGTTGAGTAATGGTGCCCACAACAACGGCTTCGACACCTAGTTCAACCCAGGCGTCGTAGTCTACTTCTTCATCCGTTGTTGGTAGCTGAGGCATTTGTTCCTCTGCCACCGGCTTAAACTTACCACTGCGGATCAAATCCGCTGCAATCACTGAACTCAGCTCAGCAGGTGCTTCGCCATTGCCAATGTATTTAAACGGAGCTATCGCAATCGGTCGGGCACTGTCGACCCCTTCTGTAATTACGATCTCCAGTGCGGCGTAGGCGACCCCCTGCGCAGCGAAAGCCAGAACCAAGAGTAAATTTCTTAAATGGTTGTACATGGTCTTCCTTTATAGAGTTGGTTTAATCGTCAGGTTAATATTCTTAAGCTGTTCGAAAACATCTTTATTTTCAGAAACAGGTAACGTATCTGCCATTCGTACTGCTCGTAAAGCCGCTTCACATACCAGTTTGTCACCACCGAGTGACTCTGCTTGTGTCACCAGGCCATTAAAGCCCAGACGAATGTTCAGACGACACTGCTTACCTTTCATTTTCTCATCAATCAGCAGATTGGATTGGATCCGCTGCATGATCAATGCTTTGTACTTGTCGACTTCCGTCAGGATCTGTTGCTGGCGGACTTTTGCCCTGGCGGCTTGTTCTTGCGCCAATTGCTCCTGAAGCAGTTGCTCTTGCAAGGCTTTTTGACGTGCTTCTTCAGCAGCCTGAGCCTTACGTTTAGCTTCTTCTTCTTGTTGCTTGCGCTTCGCTTCTGCCTGTCTCAGCCTGTCTTCCTCAGCTTTACGCTTTTCGGCAGCGGCTTTAGCGGCCTGCTCAGCGGCATGGGCTTCTTTACGGGCTTTTTCAGCCTGCTGACGCTCTTTGTTTTGAATTTCCTGAGCTCGTTTCGCCTGCGCTTCTGCCTTACGCTTTTCTTCAAGCTTAGCCAGACGCTGTTGCTCTAGTTTCTTGATCCTACGGGCTTCGGCTTCACGGTCTTTACGTGCCTGAACTGCACGACGCTCTAAATCGCGGATCCTTTGCTCTTCGGCTCGTTTTTGTTGCGCTTCTTTTTCACGAAGCTGAGCAATCTTCTTTTCTACAGCCTGCTGGTCAACCGAGATCGCTGACACAGCTTTAACTTCTTCTATTTCATTAACGGCAGGATTAAGCTGAACTTCCATCACACTGGGGCTGGAAAACTGGAAATTAGCCGTTGCAAACAATAACCCGGCTATCGCAAAATGCAGTAAAAATGACTTAAATATGCCGCTGGTTAAAGCATCCATTAACTGTCCTCAAACGATTTAGTCATTAACCCAACAGACGGCACACCGGCATTTTTCAAAAAGTCCATGAGTAACAGAACTTCCTGATATGACACATGCCCTGAGCCTTTAATCATCACCGGGGTCTCCGGGTTTTGCTGTAACTTCAGCTTAATAATGGCTGCCACTTCGACGGCATCCATTGGTGCTTCCGGATCGGTACCTACGGAGACGTAGTAACGGCCCTCGGCATCGATACTGGCGATAATGGGTGGCGCATCTTTGGTGTCTACCAGATCTGACTCTTCCATTTGCGGTAAGTCCACTTTAACACCATGGGTGATCAGCGGCGCCGTTGCCATAAAGATAATTAACAGCACCAGCATAACATCAATGTATGGCACCACATTGATCTCTGCGACAGGGCGGCGTCTCTTATGCTGATACATTTTGCTTAGCCTCAGTTAAGCTGGCAGCCTGGCGATGCAGAATATTGGCAAACTCTTCCATGAAGTTGATGTAGTTTGACTCCAGCTTTTCTACATTCTTTGCAAAGCGGTTATATGCCATGACCGCCGGAATAGCCGCAAACAGACCCATGGCCGTAGCAATCAAAGCTTCAGCAATACCAGGCGCAACCATTTGCAACGTTGCCTGCTTCACTTCACCCAGCGCAATAAATGCATTCATGATCCCCCAAACAGTACCGAATAGGCCGATGTAAGGGCTGATAGAACCCACCGTTGCTAAAAATGACAATCCGGATTCCACTTTCTCAACTTCGCGTGACAGAGCCACACGCATAGAGCGGTGTGTCCCTTCTATGATCATGCTCGCCGATCCTGTGTTTTGTTTCTTGTGACGTGCAAATTCTTTAAACCCGGATACGAATAGCGCCTCTAAGCCACTAGAGCTGCCCGCTCTGGCCGTAATTTCATTATATAACTTGCCCAAATCCATTCCCGACCAGAACTTTTGTTCAAATTTCTTCGCATCTGCCAGAGACTGCGCCAGTATGCTGCGGCGCTGAAAAATAATGGCCCATGAAGCAACCGACATGCCGACCAGTGTCAACATTACAAGTTGCACGAGAATACTGGCTTCTAAAATGAGATCTACGAAATTAAGTCCCGATTCCACGTTGTTATACTCCTAGAAAATAATTGTGTTCTCGGCCAAGGCAGCCGTCACCGTATTGACTGTAAGCCAGCAAAAAGGTTCAGGTAGTTTAACCACACTAATAAGGGCTTACAATCTCAATGCCGTAAAATCCACTTAAATGCCGATAATTCGCACATTCAGCCCCTTGACGCTTTATTTTGGCCCGATTGACGGACCTACACTCAACATCGGCGCAAATACAGCCCACACAAAACCCCACCTACATAACCCACGGTTAGCAGTAAAACCGGCCTATAACAAAGTGAACTTGAACCCTTAATTGCAAAGCCTAACGCGTGTTTGTGACAGAAAATTAATGTGGTCGGAACAGTACAGCGTTGAGCGTGTTTATTTATTTATGCAACCTGCATAAAAGTAAAGTTTTATTCACTATCTCCGAATAAACCCTCAAAAACCGATTGGTAATACCAATTAACAACAAATAATCTAATATTCACAAATTGAGTATAATAAAGACAAACTCTTATTTTACATAAACTTACAGAACATCATCAGTTTATGTTTTGCTCAATAAGGGACTACAAAAACTCATCACATTAGTTTTTTTTATAGCAAAACTGCAATTTTTCTAGTTTGATAAAATCCCTCAGTCGCCTTATTATACTCCCCGTACTGAGCGAGCAGCATCTCTCAATGCAAATGCACAGTTACTTAGGCCGCAGAAGTCTGATTTATTCTGCAGTCATGATGAGGAAGTTTTGGATAACACCTTAATGTACTCATCTGTTCCCTGGATTACTTCCTTCAACTTGTTGTTTTCGCCCGCACACTGTGCGGGCTTTTTTTTGTCCGCAATTTACCAGCACATCAGATTCTTGATCCGCTTAAAATAAATGAAGCAAAATGAGCACGAAATGAATACGGGTGCGGAAATAGGAGGGAAAGACCCAGGCAACGCGTTGCACGCTGCCAGTCAGGTCGTTTGAAGGTATAACAGTATGCGTTAGTCGTCTGGTTTCACTAAGTCAAAATGCAGATAAGCCCTGTCTGATACGATCCGCCCTCTGGGTGTACGCTGAATAAAACCCTGCTGGATCAGAAAAGGTTCTATCACATCTTCTATGGTTTCACGCTCTTCACCTATGGCCGCAGCCAGGTTATCCAAACCCACAGGCCCCCCCGTGAACTTTTCAATGATTGCAAGTAAGTACTTACGATCCATGTAATCAAAACCACATTTGTCAACGTCGACCATATCCAGCGCCTGACTGGCAATCATTTCATCGACACTGCCATCTCCTTTTACCTGAGCGAAGTCCCGGACACGTCTTAGCAAACGGTTAGCAATACGCGGCGTACCACGCGCCCGTTTGGCCACTTCAACCGCCCCGGCGTCACTGATCTCAAGATTCAAGAAATGTGCAGAGCGCGACACAATCGATGCCAGCTCAGCCACAGAATAAAATTCCAGACGTTGTACAATGCCGAAACGATCTCTCAGCGGTGAGGTCAGTGATCCTGCTCGGGTCGTAGCCCCCACAAGCGTAAAAGGTGGCAAGTCCAGCTTTATTGAGCGGGCTGCCGGCCCTTCACCAATCATAATATCGAGCTGGTAATCTTCCATCGCAGGGTAAAGGATCTCTTCAACCTGAGGACTCAGACGATGTATTTCATCAATAAACAACACATCCCCTTGCTCCAGATTGGTCAGCATTGCAGCAAGGTCGCCAGCTTTTTCAAGCACAGGCCCTGAGGTGGTTTTAATATTCACCCCGAGCTCATTTGCCACAATATTTGCCAAGGTCGTTTTACCCAACCCCGGCGGACCAAATATCAGCAAGTGATCGAGTGCTTCTTCACGACTGCGCGCCGCTTCAATGAAGATTTCCATTTGCTGCTTGACATGCTGCTGACCGGTATAGTCCGCCAACAACTTAGGTCGTATTGCTCTGTCTACGGCCTCTTCACTGCCCTGAACTTCCGGCTCTATGAGTCTGTCTGCTTCAATCATAATTACCTAATCAGCCTTTCTTACATCATAGATCTCAGGGCTTCTTTGATCAGCCCTTCGGTATCCATGCCTGGTTTACTCACCGCTTTCAGTGCTTTTTGCGCTTGTGCAGGTTTATAGCCAAGTGCTAACAATGCTGCCAGCGCATCGTCTTCAGGCGTATTCGCCACAGTGGGATCTTCCTGAGGTGCTAAGATGGCGTTATCGCTGAATGGAGTCAACAAATCATGACCAAAGTTCTTCAACTTATCTTTCATCTCAAGCACCAGCCGCTCAGCCGTTTTCTTGCCTACACCCGGAATTTTCACCAAAGTAGACGCATCGCCCTGATTGACACACTGTACAAACTGCTCCGCGGACATACCCGACAAAATCGCCAGTGCCAGTTTAGGGCCAACCCCATTGGCCTTGATCAACTCGCGAAACAACGCCCGCTCAGTTTTATGGTTAAAGCCAAACAGTAATTGTGCATCTTCGCGCACCACAAAATGAGTATAGATGGTTGCTTCATTACCCGCCTGAGGTAACTCATAAAAGCACGTCATCGGCATTTGCACTTCATAACCGATCCCACTTACGTCTAACAGGATCTCTGGTGGTTGTTTTTCTACCAGAATACCTTTGAGTCTGCCTATCATAATTACCTCAATCTTCCTCGTACGGTTTTTTTCGCGTTACCTGCCAGCTTGATCAGGTTTTGCTCTGAATGTGCATGACAAATTGCAATGGCCAGCGCATCAGCAGCATCGGCCTGGGGAGTGCCCGGGAGTTTTAATAGTCGCTTAACCATTTCCTGAACCTGAGACTTATTCGCTCCGCCGGTGCCAACAACGGCTTGTTTGACCTGCCGGGCTGAGTATTCAAAGACCTCAATCTCGTTCATCGTAGCTGCAACAATGGCAGCACCGCGTGCCTGACCGAGCTTTAAAGCTGAATCTGGGTTATGCGCCATAAAGACTTGCTCAATCGCAAATCCCTGCGGGTTAAACTGTTCGATGATCTGGCTTACGCCCTGATAAATCATCTGTAGTCGTTGTGGAAATGGCTTATCACCAAGCCGAATACAACCGCTGCCCAGATACTGAAACTGACTGCCTTGACGCTTAACTACGCCGTACCCGGTCAGCCTGGAGCCTGGATCTATGCCTAAAATTACTGCCAAGGCGCATACTCTCGTTGTTTTTTCGCTATCATGCCAAAATACTGTATGAATTTCCAGTTATCTGTACGACTCGCAGAATAAAAAAAAGCGGCTTAGTCGCCGCTCTTTCATGCTATTCGCTGTAATTATTCAGCATCTTTTTGCTGCGCGGTTACTGTTACCGCGAGCTCTTTTAGTGCATCCGGATTAGCGACGCTAGGGGCATTGGTCATCAGACATGATGCCTGAGTCGTTTTCGGGAACGCAATCACATCACGAATGTTGTCTGTACCACACAACAACATGACCAGACGATCCAGACCAAATGCCAGACCTGCATGTGGTGGCGTACCGTACTTCAGTGCATCCAGCAGGAAGCCGAATTTGTCTTGCTGTTCTTGTTCATCAATACCCAGGATACGGAAAGCCGCCTGCTGCATATCGTTGTTGTGGATCCGCACAGAGCCACCACCGACTTCGTAACCATTCAATACCATGTCATAGGCATCTGAAATTGCACCAGCCGGATTGGCTTCCAGCTCTGCCGCTGAAATATCTTTAGGTGCCGTGAACGGGTGGTGTACTGCATGCAGATTACCTTCGTCATCTTCCTCAAACATTGGGAAATCAACAACCCACAGCGGTGCCCACTGGTTCAGGTTTGTCAGCTCAAGGTCCAGGCCCACTTTCAGACGCAGTGCACCCATTGCTTCATTGACAACATTACGCTTATCAGCACCAAACAGGATGATGTCGCCAGTCTGCGCATTTGTGCGTGCCAGGATCCCTTTGATCACTTCTTCATTCAGAAACTTGGCAATCGGTGACTGAATACCTTCAAGGCCAGCGTCCAGATCGTTCACCTTCATCCATGCCAGGCCTTTGGCCCCATAGATACCCACAAACTTGGTGTACTCATCAATTTGCTTACGAGACAATGACGCACCACCCGGAACAGTCAACACAGCCACACGGCCTTTCTCGTCATTGGCAGGGCCGGCAAGTACTTTAAACTCAACGTCCTTAACCAGATCAGCAACATCAATCAGCTCAAGCGGGTTACGCAAGTCAGGCTTATCTGAACCATATCGACGCATTGCTTCTTCGTAGCTCATTACCGGGAACTGACCCAGATCTACCTCAAGCAATTCCTGCCACATTTCGCGGATCAAACGCTCAGTGATATCACGCACCTGATCAGATGTCATGAACGACGTCTCTAAATCGATTTGTGTGAATTCAGGCTGGCGATCCGCACGTAAATCTTCGTCACGGAAACATTTCACGATTTGATAGTAACGATCAAAGCCAGACATCATCAGCAACTGTTTAAACAGCTGAGGCGATTGTGGCAATGCATAGAAACTGCCTTTATGTACACGGCTTGGTACCAGATAATCACGCGCACCTTCAGGGGTTGCTTTAGTCAGTACCGGCGTTTCGATGTCCAGGAAGTCATTGCTATCCAGGAAGCGGCGCACAAAGCTTGATGCTTTGGCACGCAGTTTAATGCGGTCGCTCATTTCAAGACGACGCAGGTCAAGATAGCGATAGGTCAGGCGACGCTCTTCTGAGTTTTCCTGGTTAAAGTCCAGTGGCAGTGGCTCAGCGCGGTTAATAATTGTCAGACCAGTACCGAGGATCTCTACTTCACCGGTCGCCATGTCCTGATTGATTTGGCTCTCAGGACGCGCACGAACTGTACCTGTCACTTTAACACAGAACTCTTGACGCAATGTGTTAGCAACATCCATCAGGCCATCTACTTCTGGATCAAACACAACCTGGACCAAACCTTCGCGATCTCGCAGATCAATGAAGATCAGGCCACCCAGATCGCGACGTTTGTTGATCCAGCCACATAGCTCCACTTCCTGACCTACATGGTCCTTGTTTAATTTTCCGCAGTATATTGAGCGCATAATAATCCTATTTGCCTACTTACTCTAAAGGGCATAATGAATGATAAATTTAATCGCCAATTATATAAAATTGCCACGCTTTGTCATCCCACAATGGCCGGATTCTTTCGCTGTTACGATTTTTTCTCCATCCGGACTTTGTTAGACTCCAACGCAAAGCAATATGGGAGCGAATGAGATGCTGTATTTGGGGTGCCCTCAGTGGAGCGCAGCACACTGGAAAGGCCGTTTTTTTACGAGTGACTGTAAAACCGCAGATATGTTGCGCGAGTATGCACAGATCTTTAATAGTGTAGAGGGCAATACCAGCTTTTATGCCAGCCCTAAGCCAGAAACGATCACAGCCTGGTCAAACGCCGTACCTGACACCTTTCGCTTTACCTTTAAAATCCCGAAACACATTTCTCACGAACTGGCGTTAAGCCAATGCCAGCAAGAACTCAAGCAGTGGCTCAATTTATTCGAGCCACTCTTTTCACGCCTTGGCATGGTTATGCTACAACTCCCGGCCAGTTGCAGCCCCGAGTACCTCACCCGTATTGCAGACTTCATAACACAAATGCCAAAAGAACTAACATTGGGTATTGAAGTCAGACACCGGGATTTCTTTGCCAAGGGAGACGCAGAAAAACGCTTTAACCAGCTCTTAATGCACGCAGGTGTGAATCGTATTATCATGGACACCCGGCCGTTATTTAGTGAGCCCCCGGCAACCCCCGCCATCATTGATGCTCAGCAAAAGAAACCTCGGGTACCCGTAAATGTCATCGCTACTTCTCAGGCACCGATGCTGCGCTTTGTTGGCTGTTCAGATTTAACAGCTAATCGCGCATTTTATGCGCCCTGGCTTAACAAAATTCGCGTCTGGTTGAATGAAGGCCGCACACCTTATGTGTTTTTTCACACTGCTGACAACCACGATGCCCCGCTGCTAGCCAGACAGTTTATTCAAGATCTGGGGATACCACATCAAGTGCTGGACCCATTTCCTGCTGAACGTCAGCCCCAACAACAGACTTTAATTTAACTACTTGAGAGTAAACAACAATAAGAACAATATTATGCAATTAAAATTCAAAAAGTCGGTAAAACAGCTCTCTGATGAGCAGTCGGTATTGCCAGCAAAAACGGCACTACAAAAAGCAGGTACGCGCATCGATAGCTGTACTGCGTGGCCTGCTTATCATTCTCTGCCCGGCTCTTTAGCCTCATAGCGAGGTAAGCTGGCATCCAACTCTTCCCAGTTTGCTTTCGACGTCACATAATTATGCGACATAGGTCGTTCCGAAATATCAGAATCCAGAAGCCCGAGCCGCAGCCTGAGCTTATCAGGGTTGTCCTCATTAGAACTGAATAAAGGCGATGCACAAACCCCACAAAAATGCCGTAGTCTGCCGGGTTTAAAAGCATAATGACGAATATGTTCCGCTCCGGAGACGATCTGCAGTGCATCACGATCGACAAATCCATTCGTCGCATAAGCTGTGCCCGAGGATTTACGGCACAAAGAACAGTGACAATGAATGATGCTCGAGATGGATCCGTTTAACTCCAGTTTAACCGCACCACATAAACAACTGGCCTGATACATTTATTATTATTCCTGTTATGATCATGAGCCAACTAGCTTAGAATGTTTGTTTCCGGATTACTACCGCCATCATGAACTATTTGCAGTACTTTCAACACTATCCGCCCAGCTTGCAAGCACAGATCAAGGCCTTGCTGGAGCCCAATAAACTCACTAACTATTTTAGACATAAATATCCACAAGGCCATCAGCTGCAACATACACAGGCACTTTACGATTACTGTCATGTTTACAAAAACAAATACCTGAAAAATGTACCCCGCCTACATAGAGTCAACTATGCAAAAGGCCGGGATCTAATGACGGGAACTCTGGGACATCACAGCCAGACGCGCAAGCAACATGGCGGAAAAGTCAAAATACGCTATGAAATTGTACTTTCTCAGCTAGTGAAACATGCACCGGAGGCGGTATTGAGAGCACTGGTTGTTCACGAGCTTGCACATTTTAAAGAGTTGGATCATAACAAAGCATTTTATCAGCTTTGTTGTCATATGGAGCCGGATTATCATCAACTGGAGCTGGATCTCAGGCTGTTTATTGTACTAGATAAACTGGGCAGTAACTTTTATCAAAGCCCCGCCCAGCACCTTTAGCTTACTGGCAAGATGGATTACGCCCCTGCCGCTTAGCATTCGCAGCCAGGGTATTTGCCTGTGCCATCTTACTTTGCAGCATAGCTATCCTGTTTTGCGGCGATGGGTGCGTTGATAAAAACTCCATCGGGCGCTCTCCCCCGGCCTTCTCCATATTTTGCCACAATTCAACAGCGCCCTCAGGCTTAAACCCGGCTTTTGCCATCAGATCAAGTCCAATGACATCTGCTTCACTTTCATGAGCGCGGCTAAATGGTAGCGTTATTCCATATTGAGCACCTAACCCCAGGCCCTGCATGATGGCATTCCGATACTGCACATTGCCCATTTCGAGCGCCGCATTGCCAGCCTGCAACCCAAGCTGTAGTAAGCTGTTTTGAGATACCCGTTCGTTGGCATGTTCGGCAATCACATGACCGACTTCGTGGCCCATCACAGCTGCGAGCTGATGTTGATTTTTGGCCACATCCAACAGCCCGGTATGGACCCCAATCTTGCCGCCTGGCAGGGCAAATGCATTCGCACTGGGCTCTTTAAAGACAATCACTTCCCATTGCTGCTGAGCATACTGCGCAGGTAACTGCGCGATCAATGCATCTGCAATGCACTTAACATAACGATTTGTATCGGCATTACGTTCTATGGCCTGCTCCTGCTTCATTTGCTCAAAGCTCGCCACGCCCATTTTATCCATCTGCTGCTCTGAATACAGGGCTATCTGAGTTCGCCCTGTCGGGGAAGTTTTGCAACCTGCCAGCGCTAAGGCTAAAACGGTTGCGGCTATGATTTTTTTATTCATTGGGTCATGCCTGCTAAAACATACTATTGATTAGTTTAAAAGGAGCCTGTGGCCTATGCAAATCAGATCAAAAAAGCCCGCACAAATGCGGGCTTCAAAAACTTTACATTCGGTCGCTTAGTCAGCCGCTTTTGACACCATCACCATAGCTGGGCGAAGCAAACGGCCGTTTAATGTATAGCCTTTTTGCATCACAGCTAATACTGTGTTCGGCGACACATCATTGCTCGGCTGAATTGACATTGCCTGATGCAGTTCAGGGTTAAATGCTTCCCCTTGTGGGCTTACCGCTTCAACACCAAACTTAGCCAGTGCATCATTGAACGATTTTAATGTCATTTCGATGCCTTCTAAAATTGACTTAGTCGCTTCGTTTTCTTTATCAGCAAACTCAATGGCGCGCTCTAAGTTGTCAACCACAGGTAGCAACTCATTTGAAAACTTTTCCAATGCAAACTTCTGTGCTTTTTCTACATCCTGAGCGGCACGGCGACGGACATTTTCAGAATCAGCAGCGGCACGTACCACACTGTCTTTCTGACCTTCAATAGTTTGTTTCGCCGCTTCCAGCTCTGCATACAAACCTGCAATCTCTTCTTCTGGGCTCAACTCAGCTTGCTCAGTTTGTGCACTCTCTTGCGCTGGTTCTGCTTGCTCAGCCGTATTTTCCTGTACGTCTTCTTGCACTAACTCTTGTTCCTGCTCTTGGGCTTTTGTCTGCTCAGACATGAAAAACTCTCTCCGATTCTTTACAACTGCCGTAATTATGGGGATTCAAATTCGTTATTCAAGCTTCTTTTTTGGGGATTTGCGTAAATTCACCGATAATTGCTTCAATTGGCGCATCGGCCGGACAAATCAAACAAAAACGACTCTGGTATTCGCTGGCCGTAAAATAAGGCACACTCAGAACAACAAATCGCTCTAAATTCAAATAGCTAAGTTCACTACCAAGTAACACGGACAGGCCATTTTTAAATGCCAGATGATCCTCTACCTGATGCAAAAAACTCACACCCAAATTCAGTTCGTTGTTCCCTTCCAGGCGGTTATACAGATAGCGTTCTCCAACCACAATGCTGTTATCTGTGCCCAGCTGCAAACTTAACTCACGGCTCCATTGCATCAAAGAGCCCCGGCAGTCGGCCATCGCACTTTTAGCCATCGCCCGCATTCTGTGTAACCCTTCTTTAAGCGTTTGCTGACTAAATACCGTATTCATCCAGGCCGCAAACTGATAGCGCACCTGATCTGAATTCGACTCCGGTTTATTGATCAGAATATTATTGGACTGGCCTGTGCGGTCAATCAGTAATACCAGCCAGTGCTTACGGTCAAAATCTAATACCTCGACCCGGAAAATGGTCTGCTCACTCACCTGCGGTAAACCAACAATACAACACACCTGGTATTTTTGGCTTAACGTATGGGCAAAGCCTGTGAGTTGCTCACGCTCAGGCTCCCAATAAGGCGCAATCTCCTCAAGCCCGAAATACTCCTGTAGCCAGTATTTGATCCCCAGATCGGAAGGAACCCGCCCTGCCGATGTATGAGGAGAAAAAAGCAACCCCTGATTTTCGAGGCGTGCCATGGCATTGCGCACTGTCGCAGAGCACACCGCCATACCTTTTAGTTTTGCTATCTTACTCGATGCCACAGGGTGACCTTCACCATTACAATAAAGGCTCATTACGGCAGAGAAGACTTGTTTATCACGTGCACTAAGTTTCATAACATTATAAATAAGGCTAAATTTGCGAGTTTCAAGCGAATTCATTTTAAGATAATCTTGGCAATAGATATTTTGCCAAGGAAACTCACTGAATGAGCACACCATTTAATACCATCGGCCTGATTGGAAAACCCAACCATGATGGCGCTGCCCTGACATTACAACGCCTGTACACTTTTTTGCAAGCACTTGGCTATGAAGTTTTTGTTGAGCAACGCGTTGGCAAGCAGATAGCAGATCTACCCGACTCACACATACTCGATGTGGTTGCGCTGGGCGAACGCTGCGACCTGGCTGTGGTAGTGGGTGGAGACGGCAATATGCTTGGGGCTGCCCGGGTGCTGGCCAGATTTGATGTGGCAGTGATAGGAGTGAACCGAGGCAACTTAGGATTTTTAACAGACCTTGATCCGGACGATTTTGAAGCAGAGTTAGAACAGGTGTTGAGTGGCAAATTTGTTGAAGAACAGCGTTTTTTACTGGAGGTTGAAGTATTTCGCCATGCCGAACTAAAGAGCGCCAACCTGGCGGTTAATGAAGCAGTGTTGCACGCCGATAAAGTGGCTCACATGATCGAATTCGAAGCCTTTATTGACGAGCAGTTTGTGTTTTCTCAGCGATCCGATGGCCTGATCGTCACCACACCAACAGGCTCCACTGCCTATTCGTTATCGGGCGGGGGTCCCATTTTGACCCCGGAACTCAATGCCATGGCACTCGTGCCTATGTTTCCACATACGTTATCAAGCCGGCCATTAGTGGTCGACGCCAGTAAACAGGTCAAACTCAAACTCAGCCCGGAGAATACCGCAAGCTTACAGGTCAGTTGCGACAGTCATGTAGTACTCGCACTGTTACCCGGAGATGAAGTAGTCGTAAAAAAAGCAGAGAAAAAGCTGCGCTTAATCCATCCTGACAGTTATTCCTACTACAATGTTCTGAGACAGAAATTAAATTGGGGCAGCAGGCTTTACTAAGCGCTGGAAGTTCAGCAGAATAAGTAAAATTTGTTTTCTATTTTAGGGAAAAGTAAACCAACATGAGCTACGTTGTTTTCGTATCTATTACCTTATTAATCACCATTTTGGGTGTCTATGTGGTAATTGAGAATAACCGTAAAAAAGCACGCGAAGCCGAAAAGCGCGTGTTCAATGAACGCCTGAAAGAGATCAGCAGCCACTTTAAAAGTAAAATCAGTGAGTTTGTGAGTTATAAATTGATCCGCCCTAAACATGCGCCTCAGTTTAACGCCATTGTCGGCAACTTTTTTGTTGTTCAGGCTCACAATGACGACAATCTGGAAGCACTTGAGCGGGTCACAGATCACTTGCTTGGCACCATAGGCAATGAACTAAATAAATGTCGTGAAAATGGCAATATGGAGCTGCTAGCTGACCAATTGTTTATGTTTGTCAGTGAATTGCCGTCTGCCGGGCTTGCCTACAACAAAGCATTTTACAGCGAAATATTGCCTGCACTGATATCACGGATCCAAACCCCTGATATGCCGGCTCAAGCCGATGCCCAGGAAGTGGTGCAGAATGAGGAAGAACCTGTAACACAGAGCGAAAGTAACGACTCTTCAACACAACAGCAAAAAGCTGCTGCTCTGTAACGCACTCACACACCAAAGTGCAATTTCAAGTTGCATTTCCTAAGAATGCTGTATAGATTAACAGTAATTATACTGTTTGGATATACAGCATGCTTATCAGTCTGCAAATTAAAAACTTTGCCATTGTTAACGAACTAACCATCGACTGGCGCTCAGGTATGACCGCTATCACAGGTGAAACCGGAGCGGGTAAATCCATTGCGATCGATGCATTATCTTTGTGTTTGGGTGAACGCGCGGATGTTGCCAGTATTCGTCCGGGTGCCACCAAAGCAGAGATTTCCGCTCAATTTGATATCAAGCAGCTCCCCTACGCACAGCAATTTCTGAGTGATCTCATGTTGGATGATGAAGAGCAAAACTGCATATTGCGTCGAGTCGTCATGCAAAATGGCCGTAGTAAGAGCTTTATAAATGGCAATTCAGTGACCGCGGCCCAGTTAAAAGAGCTAGGCCAACGCCTCATCGCCATCCACGGTCAGCACGCTCACCAGCTATTGCTCAAGCCTGATCACCAGCTCGGGTTACTGGATGCCTACGCCGGGCACGACACTTTACTACATGCTGTACGTGCTCAGTACCAGCACTATCACACGCTGCAAAAAGAACATGCCGAGCTCATTAAACAGCAACAAGCACAGGCTGCCAAAAAGCAGCTGCTTGAATACCAGGTTCAGGAGCTGGATGAATTCGCTTTGGAAGAGGGTGAGTATGAGCAGATTGAAACTGAGCATACCCGGCTAAGCCATAGCCAAACGCTGGCTGAAAGCTGCCAACGCGAATTAATGTGCCTGTCAGAACAGGACGATCAGACAGTATTAGGCCAGCTGCAACATAGCGTACAGACTTTCATTGAGCTCAGTAATTATGACCCCAAATTACAAGAGATCAGCCAGTTATTAGGAGAAGCCGCGGTGCAACTCGAAGAAGGCTGTCGGGAGCTGCGCGCTTATGGTGAAAACATAGAGCAAGACCCGGAGCGCCTACAGAGCGTCGAAGACAGGCTGGCACAGGCCATGGCCTTGTCACGTAAACATCAAATCAACCCAGAGTTACTGCACCAGCATCATCAGCAGTTACATGAAGAGCTGGCTTCCATTTGCTCTAACAACGAACGCATTGAAGATCTGCAACACGAAATAGCGGAGGCACTGCACGCCTATCAGATCTCAGCAGCACAGCTTAGCGAAAGCCGAGCACAGGCGGCACTGACGTTAAACGATCTGATCAGTGAAAGCATGCATGAACTGTCAATGGAAAACGGCCAGTTTGCGATTCAACTCAGTCAACATGAAGACCGACGCCCCAATGAGCTGGGCATGGATCAAATTGAGTTTCTGGTTTCGACCAACCCAGGCCAACCTCTGCAAGCACTGGCCAAAGTGGCCTCCGGGGGTGAACTATCGCGGATCAGCCTGGCCATTCAGGTGATTATCGCAAATCGCGTGACCACCCCCACCCTGATTTTCGATGAAGTCGATGTGGGAATATCAGGCCCAACCGCTTCTCAGGTCGGTAAACAACTACGCTTACTTGGTAAGTCAACTCAGGTTATCTGTGTGACACACCTGCCTCAGGTTGCCTGTAGTGGCCATCATCAGTTCTTTGTATCCAAGCGTGTTGAGGGCGGGGAAACCTTTACGTCTATGCTCCCACTGGTGCTGGAGCAACGCATTGATGAAATCGCCCGCTTGCTTGGTGGTGACAAAATCAGCAGCACCACACTTGCCAGTGCTAAAGAGCTGCTTGAGGTGCAGGGGGCATAACGCGGCAAGTTAGAGCAGTTTGATGTAAAATCAAAAAGCCTACCGTACAGGACACCTGATTTACGGTAGGCTTATTTTAAGGCAGAACCACACTCAGTGCAGTTTCACAACTTTATACCCCAAGATAGTCCATGATCCCCTCTGCAGCATTACGGCCTTCGAAGATAGCTGTGACCACCAAGTCAGAACCACGTACCGCATCGCCACCTGCGAAGATTTTTTCATTGCTAGTTTGATGTGTGAACGCGCCTTTTTCAGGGGCAACGATACCGCCCCACTCATTGATAGCAACGTCATATGCTGCAAGCCAGTCAAGGTTATGAGGTTTAAAACCAAACGCCATAATCACCGCATCAGCTTCAATCAGGTGCTCTGATCCAGAGACTTCCTGTGCCCGTCTGCGTCCGTTCTCGTCTGGCTCACCCAGTTCAGTTCGGACCATGCGTACACCTGTTACCTTACCGTTTTGGTCTAATTCGATGCCTTTGGGCTGAACGTTAAAGCTAAACTTAACCCCCTCCTCTTTGGCGTTTTTTACCTCACGGCGTGATCCCGGCATATTGGCTTCGTCACGGCGATATGCACAGGTTACCGACTTTGCGCACTGACGCACAGAAGTGCGCACACAGTCCATCGCGGTATCACCGCCACCTAACACCACCACACGTTTACCGGCCATGTCGATATACGCCTGCTTATTCTCGTCGTATCCCATTACGCGGTTGGTATTGCCAATCAGAAACGGCAGTGCATCATACACCTGATCTGCATCTTCATTGTCCAGCCCGGCACGCATGTACTGATAGGTACCCACGCCGATAAACACCGCATCATACTGAGATAGTAGTTCATCCATGCTAATGTCTGTGCCAATTTCAGTATTCAGACAAAACTCCACACCCATTTCCGTAAATATCTCTCGACGTTTCTCCATCACCGATTTTTCCAGCTTGAATGATGGTATGCCAAACGTCAGCAAACCGCCGATCTCTGGGTTGCGATCAAATACCACAGGTTTCACCCCATTACGTACCAGAATATCGGCACAACCGAGCCCGGCAGGGCCCGCGCCAATGATGGCCACTTTTTTATCGGTCCAGGTCACATAAGACATATCGGGCTTCCAGCCCTGTGCAAATGCAGTGTCAGTGATGTATTTCTCAATATTACCTATGGTCACGGCACCGAACTCATCGTTCAATGTGCATGAGCCTTCGCAAAGCCTGTCTTGTGGGCAAACCCGACCGCACACTTCCGGCAAGCTATTGGTCCGGTGCGACAACTCCGCAGCTTCCTGGATCCTGCCCGTACGGATCAATTTAAGCCACTGCGGAATATAGTTGTGCACCGGACACTTCCACTCGCAATAGGGATTACCACAATCCAGGCAACGATCGGCTTGCGAGCTAACCTGCTGCTTAGAAAATGGTTCGTAAATTTCAACGAAAGAGCTCTTACGCGTCGTGATTGGCTTCTTTCTCGGGTCGATGCGCTGAACATCGATAAATTGATAGACATTTTCGCTCATACTTCCCCCTACTGTGCCTGTACACGTAATTCAGCACTGCTACGCGCACGGTGTCCCAACAAGCTCTTTACATCGCTAGATTTTGGTTTGATAAGCCTAAACATAGGCACATACAGCTCAAAGTTAGCCAGGATCTGCTCTGCCCGGCATGACGCCGTATGCTCAAGATGTTCAGCGATCAGGCCTCGTAAGTGCTCCTGCATAGTTGCCAGCCCTTCCAGCGACAGCACTTCAACCAGCTCAGGATTGTAGCGTTTATCAAAATCCCCGGCCTCGTCCAGCACATAGGCAAAACCGCCTGTCATACCAGCGCCAAAGTTAACCCCTACCTGACCCAGTACGCACACCACGCCCCCGGTCATGTATTCACAACCATTATCACCTAGCCCTTCCACTATGGCCTGAACACCTGAATTGCGAACTGCAAAACGCTCTCCGGCACGACCAGCTGCATATAACTTACCGCCGGTGGCTCCATACAAGCAGGTATTACCAGCAATCGTGGCAAGGTGCGTCTGGAAGCTCGAGCCAACCGGTGGACGCAGCACCAGCTTACCACCCGCCATACCTTTGCCAACGTAGTCATTCGCATCACCAACCAGAGTCATTTCCAGACCACCGGCATTCCAGACACCAAATGCTTGCCCGGCAGTGCCATGTAGCTCAATCACGACAGGATCTGCAGCCATCCCCTGATTGCCGTGCCGCGAAGCAATATAGCCAGATAACATGGCGCCCACGGAGCGATCGGTATTTTTAATCCGATTCACCAAGGAAGTGCCGGTTTTATCGTCAATCGCCTGTTTTGCCTTATCCAGTAAGCTCTCATTCAATTGGCCTTGATAGTGCGATGTATTTGGCGCACTGCAAAAGAGCGTTTCGCCCGAAGGATTCGCAGGTTTTGCCAGTAAGGGTTGCAGATCAAGCTTTTGCTGTCTTGCAGTCGTGCCTTCCAGCACCTCAAGCAGGTCCGTTCGACCAATCAGGTCGGTCAGCTTGCTTACCCCTATCGACGCCATGAGCTCTCTTGCTTCCTGAGCGATGAAACGGAAGTAGTTCATCGCCATTTCTGGCAGGCCATGGTAGTGCTTCTGTCGCAGTGTTTCATCCTGCGTAGCGACACCTGTCGCACAGTTATTGAGGTGACAAATACGCAGGTATTTACAACCCAGCGCAACCATAGGTCCGGTGCCGAAGCCAAAGCTTTCAGCGCCGAGAATGGCCGCTTTGATGATATCCAGGCCCGTCTTCAAGCCACCATCCGTTTGCAAACGGATACGATGACGCAACCCGTTCTCAACCAGAGCTTGCTGAGTCTCAGCGAGGCCTAGCTCCCAGGGACTGCCTGCATACTTAACTGAGGTAAGCGGGCTTGCGCCTGTACCACCGTCATATCCCGCTATGGTAATTAAGTCTGCGTAGGCCTTCGCCACACCGGTCGCTATGGTGCCTACTCCAGGCTCAGACACCAGTTTGACAGAGATCATGGCTTTAGGATTGACTTGCTTGAGGTCAAAGATCAGCTGCGCTAAGTCCTCAATGGAGTAAATATCATGGTGCGGCGGTGGAGAGATCAAGGTGACCCCTGGCACTGAATATCTTAATTTAGCGATATATGGCGTCACCTTTTCACCCGGTAACTGACCGCCTTCTCCAGGCTTCGCGCCCTGTGCGACCTTTATCTGGATCACATCTGCACTTTGCAAATAATGGGGTGTCACCCCAAAACGGCCTGATGCCACTTGCTTAATACGCGAGTTTTTCTCAGTCCCAAATCGGAGTTTATCCTCACCACCTTCACCGGAGTTGGAGCAGCCACCAAGCCGGTTCATAGCAATCGCCAGGGCCTCATGAGCTTCTGGCGAAAGCGCGCCGATACTCATTGCCGCTGAATCAAAGCGTTTATATAACTCAGTCGCTGGCTCGACCTGGTCAACATCTATTGCGGGACCGCTGGTATTGACCTTGAGTAGATCCCGTAAATTGGTCACTGGACGATTGTTTACCAGATCCGCATATTTTTGATAATCCGCATAGTTACCAGAGCGCACTGCAACCTGAAGTGACTGTACAACATCCGGGTTATAGGCATGATACTCGCCGCCATGGACGAATTTTAATAAACCACCATGTGACAGTAGCTTACGTTTGCTATACGCCAGTTTGTGTAACTGCACGCCGTCAGCCTCAAACTCCGCAAAGCCTGCGCCCTGTATCCGGCTGCTTACGCCTTTAAAACAAATATCAACAACTTCGCCTGACAAACCCACCGCCTCAAACAGCATAGAACAACGATAAGACGCAATTGTACTGATCCCCATTTTGGACATGATCTTGTACAGGCCCTTATTAATCGCATTGCGATAAGCTAAGGTGACATCGCGGTAGGTTTTATCGATGACTTTGCTGTCGCACAAAGCAACCAGAGTCTCGTAAGCCAGGTAAGGGTAAACTGCGGTTGCACCAAACCCGAGCAAAACAGCAAACTGATGTGGGTCGCGTGCACTGCCCGTCTCCACGATAATGTTTGAGTCACAACGCAGATTGGAATTTACTAACCGTTGCTGCACCGCTCCGACTGCCATCGCTGCGGGTACCGGCATAGTATCTTTACTAATAGCTCGGTCGCTTAATAACAACATCACACAACCGTGTGCTGCTTTTTCTTGCGCTTCATCACAGATCCGAGCGATTGCACTTTGCAGACTTTCGGCTTGAGGATCGTAGTTCAAAGAAATACGACACGCACTGTAATGATCGTCATCAGCAGCCAGCAATTGCTGAATATCTGAATAGGTCAAAACCGGTGAATCAAACTGTAGCCGTTTAGCGTGCCCGGTGGTTTCGTTAAACACATTCTGTTCACGACCAATGCAGGTCGCC
This sequence comes from Pseudoalteromonas sp. McH1-42, assembly GCF_022347845.1. NCBI lineage: Bacteria > Pseudomonadati > Pseudomonadota > Gammaproteobacteria > Alteromonadales > Pseudoalteromonadaceae > Pseudoalteromonas > Pseudoalteromonas sp. McH1-42. The sequence goes on from NZ_JAKRFU010000002.1 coordinate 22,599, forward strand.
AATGACATCACGTGGTTTTCTCGTAACGGATCAATTGGTGGATTGGTGACCTGTGCGAACTTTTGTCTGAAATAGTCGTAGAGCGAACGGATCCCTTCCGACAGCACAGCAAACGGTGTGTCATCTCCCATAGACCCTGTGGCTTCCTGACCATTTTGGCCCATCACCCGGATCACTTGCTCAATTTCTTCATTGCTGTAAGCAAACAGCTTTTGATAAGTCAGCAAGGTATCGTCATCAAAATCCCGTTGACCCGCATCCGCTTCAGCCAGGGCTTCAAATGGTGTTAGCCGCTTAACGTTTTGCTCTAGCCAGGTTTTATAAGGGTGTCTGGCCTTAAGGTCTTCGTCGATTTCGTCGGATTGCCAGATTTTGCCATGCAGTGTGTCCACTACCAACAGTTCACCAGGCCCAACACGGCCTTTCTCAATGACTTCATCGGGCTCGTAATCCCAAATTCCGACTTCAGAGGCCAAAGTAATAAATCCATCTTGCGTGATCACATACCGTGCAGGCCGCAGGCCATTTCTGTCCAGGTTACATGCTGCAAAGCGACCATCAGACATCACGATACCTGCGGGACCATCCCAGGGCTCCATGTGCATTGAATTAAAGTCGTAAAATGCTCTGAGCTCATCATCCATAGCTCGGTTTTTTTGCCACGCAGGTGGCACCAACATGCGCATCGCGCGAAAGATATCCATGCCACCAGCCAGAAATAGTTCGAGCATATTGTCCAGGCTGGAAGAGTCTGAACCGCTTTCATTGACAAATGGCGCGGCATTTTGCAAGTCTGGTAGCAATGGCGAAGCAAACTTATAGGCCCGCGCTTTTGCCCACTGACGGTTACCAGTGATGGTATTGATTTCACCATTATGCGCCAGATAACGAAATGGCTGCGCCAACGGCCAACGCGGTTGTGTGTTAGTCGAAAAGCGCTGGTGAAATACACAGATGGCGCTTGTCATTCGGATGTCTGCCAAGTCCAGATAAAAGTTTGGCAGATCGGCCGGCATCATCAGGCCTTTGTATATAGTCACCAGGCCCGACAGGCTCGCAATGTAAAAGTCCGGATCTGCTTCCAGACGCTTTTCAATACGCCGACGTGCAATGTACAGTCGGCGCTCCAGGTCTTTTGGTCGCCACCCTTCCGGGGCAGACACAAACACCTGCTCAAACTGAGGCAGCTGCTCGGTAGCGATTGGGCCAAGCATACCCGGGTCTGTCGGCACTGTCCGCCAACCGACGAGCGTTAAAGTTTCTTTTTCTAATTCTTCGTTGATGATGTCACGTGCTTGCTTGGCAAATGACGGATCCTGGTTAAGAAACACCATGCCTACTGCATAGTTTTTCCCAAGATGCCAATCATTCTCAGCTGCAATTGCTCTGAAAAAACTATCGGGTTTTTGTAGCAGCAAGCCACACCCATCCCCTGTTTTTCCATCCGCAGCTATGCCCCCGCGATGCTGCATTCTGTCCAGGCCAGTAATTGCCGTACGGATCAGCTTATGGCTCGCCTGACCTTGCGTGTGCGCAATCAAGCCAAAACCACAGTTTTCTTTTTCTAATGCCGAGTCATATAACATGGACTCCTCCCCTTGCTACAACTGCCAGCCGGTAATTTCAGACGAACTACTGGCAGATAATCAAAGCTAGCCTTGATTAGTATTCGAGTCAATACAATAAAGAATAGTTATTCACTTATATGAATATTTCTCATTAAAAGGTACTCAAATCACTTCTTCTCATATAAAAGAATATTGAATAAAGGTAGAGAACCACAAAATGACACCGGTATCAAATCAAAAAAATAGGACGAACCCCACAAAATAAGGGAAGTTTACGTTAACGTAACCCCACTATTGAAATGAATAAATATTCACTATTCACCTTGTGAATTTGGCAACCCCTTGATTTGTGCAGGACGCGAGCTTGACGCATGCGTAAACCGAGTGTTGCAAAACTTAAAATACACCGTGAAACAAGAGAAAAGATATCAATGATAAATGCACAAATAAGCTGGTGCGGTACAAGAACTGAAAGGAGGAAAAAGGAACAAAAAAGGGCATGCAACCAACAGTCACATGCCCCACCATGAGTTAAATCAGACTTACTCGGCTTTTTCAGCGTCGTCTTCTTTATACTTAGCGGCTGTTTCAGCAATCAATGGCTGCAATTCGCCTTTTTGGAACATCTCGATAATGATGTCACACCCACCGATCAGCTCTCCCTCAACCCATAGCTGTGGAAAAGTCGGCCAGTTGGCATAATGAGGCAGCTCAGCACGAATGTCCGGGTTAAGCAAAATATCGACGTAAGCAAACTGTTCACCACACGCCATCAGCGCCTGAGATGCCTGCGAGGAAAAACCGCAGTTAGGTAGCTTAGGTGACCCTTTCATATATAGAATGATCGGATTCTCTGCGATTTGCTGTTTAATCTTTTCAATGGTTTCCATTATTTACCTCAAAATGACGATAGCATAACCCATAATCGCATCCGCTTTGCCAGGCACCGCCTGTCAGCCGTTACTCTGCCCGTACAAAATAAATGCAATCTGAGCCATTCATTTTACAAGTCTTGGCTATTGCCATTGCTGTTTGCCAAAACTTGAGTAAAATACTCAGGAATTATAATATCACTATATGCCGTCAAATCGTATAGAAATGTAAGCTAAGAAAGACATTGCTTTTATTTGCTTTGACAATTTAACAACGAAATGGAGATTAACATGGCTTTTGAACTACCGTCACTTCCGTATGCTATCAACGCGCTTGAGCCGCATATTTCTCAGGAAACGCTTGAGTTCCACCACGGTAAACACCACAACACGTACGTTGTAAAACTAAACGGCCTTATTCAAGGCACAGACCTTGAGAACAAATCTTTAGAAGAAATCGTATGTAATTCAGAAGGCGGCGTATTCAACAACGCAGCGCAGATCTGGAACCACACTTTCTACTGGCACAGCCTTGCACCAAATGCAGGTGGCGAGCCTACTGGTAAGGTCGCTGAGCTGATCAATGCAAAATGGGGCTCTTTCGCAGCATTCCAGGAAGCATTCAATGACAAAGCTGTTAACAACTTCGGTTCTAGCTGGACTTGGTTGGTACAACTTGCTGACGGTTCTTTGGATATCGTTAATACTTCTAACGCGGCAACTCCGTTAACGGAAGCAGGCGTAACGCCAATCATCACCGTAGACCTGTGGGAACACGCTTACTACATTGACTACCGTAATGTTCGTCCAGACTACCTGAAAGGTTTCTGGGCACTGGTTAACTGGGATTTCGCAAACGCGAACCTTGCTTAATTCTGAGATAGTGTAAAAGGCGCTTTTTAGCGCCTTTTTTGTTACCCTTTTCATCGTCCGTTATTCCTAATATTAAACACTTCAATTCCAACACCTGAGATGTACTACACATAGCTCATTTTCGTTATGCACTGCTGACACCAATACAGGAACTGAATTACATATTCAGACGGGCTAATTGGCATTTAGATACCTGCCTTACTATCCTAATTTGACCATTTGTATGAAATCTGTAAGTAAAAGCTCCTTAAGGTCAATTGACGCCCATATTCCACACTAATGCATTGAGCTGAATAGACATTAAATTACTGGAATTTTTAGGCAATTTTTAAATAACCCGACTAAGCTTTAAGTAGCCTTGCATTAAGAGACCGCATCATCAACAGGTTATTGGAGTTCATTATGAGTATATTTGAGCATTACCAGTCCAGATACGAAGCGTCCCAAGAAGAAGAGTTCACGATTGCGGAATATTTGGAAATATGTAAAGAAGATAAAGCTGCATATGCGAGCGCCCCTGAGCGCCTGCTAATGGCAATTGGTGAACCTGAAATGGTTGATACTTCGACAGATGCGCGGCTCAGCCGTCTGTTCTCAAATCGCGTCATCGCACGCTACCCCGCTTTCCATGAGTTTTATGGCATGGAAGACGCCATTGAACAGATCGTTTCTTACCTAAAACACGCCGCACAAGGCCTGGAAGAGTACAAGCAAGTACTTTACTTGCTTGGCCCAGTCGGTGGCGGTAAGTCCTCAATTGCTGAAAAACTCAAGTACCTAATGCAGCAGGTACCCATTTATGCAATTAAAGGCTCCCCGGTCAACGACCACCCACTGAGCCTGTTTAATCCGCTCGAAGATGGTGAACTACTTGATAAAGAGTATGGCATTAACAGCCGTTATTTGCGAACAGTGATGTCACCTTGGGCAACTAAGCGATTGCATGAATTTAACGGTGACATATCCAAGTTTAGAGTAGTAAAACGCTACCCTTCAATTTTAGACCAAACGGCCATCGCCAAAACTGAACCAGGCGACGAAAACAACCAGGACATTTCCGCATTGGTTGGTAAAGTCGATATTCGTAAACTGGAGCATTACGCTCAAAATGATCCAGATGCCTACTCATATTCAGGCGCACTGTGTTTAGCGAATCAGGGCTTAATGGAATTTGTAGAGATGTTTAAAGCCCCCATTAAAGTGCTGCACCCATTACTCACCGCAACGCAGGAAGGCAACTATAATGGCACAGAGGGTATCTCGGCTCTGCCCTTTAACGGCATAATTTTAGCGCACTCCAACGAGTCGGAATGGCAATCATTTAAAAATAATAAAAACAATGAAGCGTTTCTGGATCGGGTCTTTATCGTTAAAGTGCCCTACTGCTTACGTGTTTCGGAAGAAGTTAAGATATACAAAAAACTCATTGAAAATAGTGAACTCAAAACTGCACCTTGTGCTCCTGGTACGCTAGAAACCTTAGCTAAATTTTCAACTCTGTCTCGTATCAATGAGCCTGAAAATTCCAGTATCTATTCTAAGATGCGTGTTTATGATGGTGAGAGCCTCAAAGACACAGATCCAAAAGCGAAGTCTTATCAGGAGTATCGAGACTACGCTGGGGTCGATGAGGGCATGACAGGCTTGTCAACTCGCTTTGCATTCAAAATATTGTCACGTGTATTTAACTTTGATCATGCAGAGGTTGCTGCCAACCCTGTACACTTGTTTTATGTACTGGAGCAACAGATTGAACGTGAGCAATTCAGTGCAGAAGTCCAGGAGCGTTACCTCAGTCACCTGAAAGGCTACTTGATCCCACAATATGTCGAGTTTATTGGCAAAGAGCTACAAACGGCGTACCTTGAATCGTACTCAGAGTATGGACAAAATATTTTCGACCGTTATGTCACGTACGCCGATTTTTGGATACAAGATCAAGAATACCGCGACCCGGATACTGGCCAGCTATTCGACAGAGCAGCACTCAATGCTGAGCTTGAAAAAATTGAAAAGCCAGCAGGCATTTCGAACCCTAAAGATTTTCGTAATGAGATCGTCAACTTTGTGTTGAGAGCTCGTGCTCACCATAATGGTGCAAACCCTGTCTGGACAAGTTACGAAAAACTCAGAACGGTGATCGAGAAAAAAATGTTCTCGAACACAGAAGAGTTGTTACCCGTTATCTCATTCAATGCGAAAACCTCAGCTGAAGATCAGAAAAAACACGAAGACTTTGTCAATCGTATGATGGAAAAAGGCTATACCCAAAAGCAAGTCCGCTTACTTTCCGAGTGGTATTTACGGGTTAGAAAATCTCAATAACATTAGCGGTTGGAGGGTGTTCTATGGCACATTTCATCGATCGTCGACTGAATGGCAAGAATAAAAGCACGCTGAATCGTCAGCGCTTTATTAGACGTTACAAGAAACAGATAAAAGAAGCTGTTTCTGACGCCATCAATAAAAGGAGTGTCACTGATATTTCAAGCGGTGAGAGCATCTCTATACCGCAGCGAGATATCAGTGAACCGATTTTCCATCAAGGCAAAGGCGGTAATCGCGAGCACATTCACCCGGGCAACGATCAGTTCACAACCGGTGACAAAATTCAGCGTCCGCCCTCAGGCCAGGGCGGAGGTGCTGGTGAGGGCAATGCGAGTGATCAAGGTGAAGGCCAGGATGATTTCGTTTTTTCCATATCGAAAGACGAATATCTTGACCTGTTGTTTGAAGACCTTGAGTTACCAAACTTACAAAAAAGCCAACTCGACAAGTTGGTACAAATGAAAACACACAGAGCGGGCTTTTGTAATGACGGTATGCCCAGTAATCTCGACATTGTGCGATCTTTAAAAGGATCTGTTGCACGCCGAATTGCTATGACAGCCAGTAAAAGAAAACAACTTAAAGAGTTGGAAGATAAGCTTGAACTATTGTTGCAAGAACCCGTTCCTAAACAAACCGAAATCCAACAGCTAGAGCAGGAAATTGCAGAACTGAAACGTAAAATTGAAGCAGTGCCATTCATTGATAATTACGATTTGCGGTTCAGGAACTACGAAAAGCGACCGCACCCTACGAGCAAAGCAGTCATGTTTTGTTTGATGGATGTGTCAGGCTCAATGGATCAGGCAACTAAAGATATGGCAAAGCGCTTTTATATTTTGCTCTATCAGTTTTTAACACGCACCTACAAAGACATTGAAGTCGTTTATATTCGTCACCATACACAAGCCAAAGAGGTCGACGAGCAGGAGTTTTTCTACTCGCAGGAAACGGGCGGTACCATTGTGTCGAGTGCGTTGAAATTAATGGATGAAATTATCGCTGATCGTTATGCGCAGGGCGATTGGAATATCTATGCCGCGCAAGCATCTGATGGCGATAATTGGGCGGATGACTCTCCACATTGTACTGATATATTGACGAACAAACTGCTAAACACGGTGCGTTACTACGCCTATATCGAAATCACCACACGTGCTCACCAGAGTCTGTGGCGCGAATACCAAGGTATTGCGGACACATTTGACAACTTTGCCATGCAGCATATTCGGTCGGTGGAAGATATCTATCCGATATTCAGAGAGCTGTTCAAGAAAAACCGACAACAGAATGCAGCCTAACAGGGGGAGTGCCTATGACGTATAACCCGCTAAATGATGGCCCGGATTGGACGTTCGACCTGCTTGAGGAGTATCAGGCTGAAATTGCCCGTGTAGCGGCCCATTATAGACTGGATACCTATCCGAACCAGATTGAAGTGATCACCGCAGAGCAAATGATGGACGCCTACTCCAGCGTTGGCATGCCCATTGGCTATGCACACTGGTCTTACGGTAAGAAGTTTATCCAGACTGAGCAGACTTATAAACGAGGGCAAATGGGCCTGGCTTATGAAATTGTGATTAATTCAGACCCCTGCATTGCCTATTTAATGGAAGAAAATACCATGCCAATGCAGGCGCTGGTAATGGCACATGCCTGCTACGGACATAATTCCTTTTTTAAAGGCAATTACCTGTTCAAAACCTGGACAGACGCTTCTTCAATTATTGATTATCTGGTTTTCGCAAAAAACTATGTTGCCAAGTGCGAGCAAAAATACGGAATAGATGAGGTAGAAAACTTACTGGATTCTTGTCATGCTCTGATGAATTATGGCGTGGACCGCTATAAACGCCCTCAGCAGATATCAATGTACGAGGAACAGAAGCGTCAAAAAGAACGTGAAGACTATCTACAGTCACAGGTCAATGAACTCTGGCGGACCATTCCTCAAGGCAAGCAACAGGATGAACGAGAAGACGTAAAGTTCCCATCTGAGCCACAAGAAAACATTCTGTACTTCATCGAGAAAAACGCACCGCTGCTGGAGTCCTGGCAACGTGAGATAATTCGGATTGTACGCAAAGTCTCTCAGTACTTTTATCCACAACGACAAACTCAGGTCATGAACGAGGGGTGGGCAACATTTTGGCATTACACGATCCTTAACCACCTGTATGACGAGGGGAAGTTAAGTGATGCATTCATGCTGGAGTTTTTGCAAAGCCATACCAATGTGGTTTATCAGCCTCCCTACAACAGCAAATTTTACTCGGGCATTAACCCCTATGCGCTGGGCTTTAATATGATGGTCGATATACGTCGTATCTGTGAAAACCCAACGGATGAAGACAAGTATTGGTTTCCGGAGTTTGCCGGTAAAGATTGGCTGGATACGCTGCACTTTGCTATGGAGAATTTTAAAGACGAAAGTTTTGTGAGCCAGTTTTTGTCGCCAAAAATAATGCGCGATTTTAAGCTGTTCACCATTATAGATCAGGAAAAGTCCCCTCACCTGGAGGTCGGCGCTATTCATGATGAATCAGGCTATCAGAAAGTCAGAAATAGTCTGTCTGCTCATTACAACTTGAGTAATCATGAACCAAATATTCAGGTTTACAATGTTGATATACGAGGTGACCGCTCACTAACTTTGAGGTACGTACCGCATAACAAAGTACCTCTTGCAGATTCGAAGAAAGAAGTAATAAAGCACCTGTATCGATTATGGGGCTTCCCCGTTAAACTTGAAGAGCTTCAGGATGATGGGTCAGTGAACATACTGGGCCAGTGTCCCCAGGAAAGTAAAGAAGACACTTTATAGCAAAAAGCCCTTGTGATAAGGGCTTTTTTCTTTGTCACTACAAATATCAGACTTAATTAATGGGCCATCGAAGGGTCGTACACAGTCACCGTGTTACGACCATTTTCTTTTGAATGGTACAAAGCGGTGTCTGCAGCCTCTATCCACTGCTCGTACTTTTCGAAATTGTCATCACAACATGCAATGCCGAGGCTCACCGTTAATTTAATCTCTTTGTTATCATAATAAATAACTGAATTCTCGATTAAGCTACGCAGCCTCTCTGCAAATACTTTGGCGCCTTCGGCGTCGGTATCAACTAAGGTTACTGCAAACTCCTCACCACCATAACGGCCTGCAACATCTGTTTCACGAAGTGTCTTTTGTAGCAAGTCAGAGATATGGCGAATAGCCTCATCACCGCCGCTATGCCCGTAGGCATCATTTATGCGTTTAAAGAAGTCGATGTCAAACATCAGCAAACTGCTGCTACCATGACTGCGCTGCAAGCGTTTGAACTCTGTCCTTAAGCTCTCCTCCCAATAACCACGATTTGCCAGTTTAGTGAGGCTGTCAGTGCGGCTCATTTTTTCCAGAGTTTTATTGACCTTTTCAAGTTCAAGCTTGTTCATGGCTTCGTCAGTCACATCGTAAATGATGACACAGATGTGCCCCACTTCGCCGGTCACTGTCGTTAGTGGAATAAAAGTCGCATTTTGATACATATAGTCGGCTTTGCCAGTAATTGGCCGATAATTCTTGAACCGAAAAATATAGGGCTGCTGCTCCCAGATAGTAAACGAGCGGTTCTTCAATACAAAAACCGGTTCTGATTTACTCTTAAACCACGCTTCGTCAATACCAGGGAATAAGTCGAACACGTCTTTGTCTTTAACCGCGCTTGGCAATAACCCGGAATGGTTTTCCATAAAACCATTCCAGACGCACACTCGATAATGCCTGTCCAGTACGACCAGGCCAACATCAACTGTGTTAAACATATCCATTAACCAATGGATCTCATTCATGTCAAAATCAGATGCAGGCATAATTCTAATCTTCTAGCAGGTACTCAACTTTATATTTGAGTGTTTTCAGTGAGTCTTCGGTAAACAACAACATTAAATCACAATTAATGTCATGGTTTTCGATCCCGTAACTAATTTCAATCGCTAACGTACGTTGCCACCTGGCTTTATTTGCCTTCACCAGTTCGGACACTTCGCAATGCTGCCCTAGTACCACAGGGTGGCCCTGGCTGAATGGCATGTCGAGCTGCTTCGAGAGTCCGGTCAATATTGCTCCTATCAGAATATTACTGATGTCCATGAGCAACTCAAGCTCCACTTTTTGATTGAGCTCTCCTTGATAACTCATCAACGACGCAATTTCTTTAAAACTGGAATCATTGAGCAGGAGTAGGGCTTCTCCGGATACACCACCACCGATGAACCCTTGGCACACACCGGACGTTGTGGCGCTGGCATCGATGGCTTGCAATGCCATATGCAGTTCACTGACCTCAAGGACGTTGACATTCGGAATAGGTAATTCTACGAAGACGTTCAACAAGCGTGCCAGTAAATCACCAGCCTGACCCATCGCGACATTGGTGATCTCCTGATAGATATCACGGATCTCAGGCTCAAGCTGCTCCCCGAGTTTATGCACCAGATTGGCCCGAATGGCTTTGTCTTTGATCCCATGATGAGTGATGATTTCTTCAAGCTTCGCGGCATCACAGGGTTTTCGAATAAAATCTATTGCGCCCAGTTCTATGACTCTTTGGTGCGCGTTTGGCTGGATATCTCCAGAGACGACGACTGTCAAAACATTCAATCCTTGTTCGTTTATTGCTTGTAACACCTCATATCCATCCATGTGAGGCATGTTTAAATCCAAAAAAAGTATCTCAGGCGAGACCACTTTTATTTTTTCAATACAGTCCAGGCCGTGCTCAGCAAATTCTACTTTAATATCCCAGTCGTCCGGCAATGACCGCGCCAGTTGCCGGCGAGCCAATTTTGAATCATCGCATATCAGGACAGGTGTTGACATAAAAGCTCTCTTCGCTTAGCGGCTAACTCATTGTAAGAAGCCGAAATTTTTCTAATTATAGTTATGACACAGCAGCATTTTAGGACTTACATGGTAATCAAAGCTTGACTGATTTACAATCCAATTTACTGCAAAGGTTGGTTATATAATTTCAGTATAATACACTGACGAGAATTGCAAAAAATTTAAAAGGGAATACGTTATGCGGATCTTAACCTTGCTTGCTGCGTCTCTATTGACAATTGCCAACCCAATCCATGCCAGTGAGTTGCCTGAAAATCAGGTTGACGCGGGCAAAGTCAACGCTCAGGGAAAGCCTGTTACCTTATTAGGCCAGGGCATTAAAGTCGGCGACACTGCACCTGACTTTAAAGTTGTCGATGGCAACTTTGTACCTGTTACCTTAGCCAACTATCAGGGAAAACCCGTTCTGATCAGTGTGGTGCCGAGCCTGGACACCGGGATTTGTAGTCTACAAACCAAGTACTTCAATGAAAAAGTAGCTAAGGAGTTTGCTGGCGTAGCAATGCTCACCATCAGTGCAGACCTGCCATTTGCACAAAAGCGTTTTTGTAAAACAGAAAACATCGACCAGATTGATACCCTGTCAGATTCAGTCTGGCGTGACTTCGGCGCTAAGTACGGACTCTACATCAAAGATATGGGATTATTAAGCAGAGCGGTTTTGGTCTTAAACAAAGACCATAAAGTGGTATACAAGCAGCTGGTCAGTAATCTGGCCAGTGAGCCTGACTACCAGGGTGCCATCGAAGCACTTAAACAACTCTGATTAGCACTACATACCGCTAAACTGGTATATAGTGCCCACTGTATACCAGTACCCACTCTAGCTCTAGCGCAATATCATGTCTATGTGCTCAATCCCGTCTTCCAGATATGCCTCGCCACAAGGTACAAAGCCGAGAGACTGATAAAAGTGAGTCAGGTAAGTTTGCGCTGCGATTTTAATCGGTTGTGCACCATAGTGAGCGTGACAGGTCTCTATCGCTCGGGTCATCAAAGTTTGTGCAACCCCATTCCCCCGACATTCTGGCGATACCAGCACGCGTCCAATGGCACTGGTATTGGATTGTGGCTTGTAACAGCGGGCATATGCCTGCACTTCCCCCTGCTTAATTAAGAAAACGTGATGTGTATCAGCGGCCCTGTCAACCTCATCAATTTCCTGATAAGCGCAAGCCTGTTCAACAACAAACACGGCAATCCGGGTTTTCAAAATACTGAAGAGCTCGTCATGTGACAACTGGTAAAAGGTTTTAACTTGCATGGGTTTTATCACTGTGGGTAGATACGCCTCCGATGAGGCGTAGAATAGATTCAGGCAAATAGCCTTTCCAGCTGGTCACACAACTGAGACAGGTTAACGTGGTCATGCTCAACCGTCAGGTCTACGTAGCCATCTCCACGAAAGGCTCTGTCGAGCTCAATCAGCACATGCGTGCGATGTGCTTCCGGCACAAAAGACAACTCAACTTCCTGAAGTCCGAACAAGGACGTATTCGCGGGACGGTATTCTATTTCCTGATAACAACCAGATACCGATTGAAAATTCGATGCTTTCAGATAACCGCGCTCAACATCTGCTTTAATCATTCGAAAGCCGAGTTTCTCCATTGCCATTAAGCAGTTTTTAACGGCTTCATTTGGATATATATGCAACAGATCTTTGTCACTCGGATCTAAAGCCAGGTCGATATCCAATCCGGTTTCCAACCACACATAACTATGGTTATACGGTGCATTGATTTCGGTAATCGGAGTTTCTGAATGCAATCTGGCCTCAAACGGGATCACTTTCTTTTCACCCGGTGCTATGGTGAATTGGCTACCCACACGCCACTTTTCAATGACCTGATTTGCGTAGTACTCGCCATTGTCTCCTTCAACCTTGACTTTCGTCATCAGCGCTAACTCTAAACCGCTAATTTCTTGTTCCACATCTCCACCCACAACAACGATCTGCGCCTGAAATTTCTGGCCCGGATGCAGGTGTTCTGTTTCTAAAATTGTATCTACTTTCGCGGCACCAATACCTACGGATGCCAAGAGCTTTTTAAACATCTTATCTCCTCTCGAGGATGTCCCCTTATCCGCATCTTAACCACATTTTTTCTGGTTTGTCAGCGAAAATTTATAGTGATCAGCCAAATAGTTGGAGATAAACCTTATTACTAGCATCATACAGCACTTACTATTCACTAAAGCGGCCAATTTTTCATTTATATATCAGTTTGTTTTGTTACACTGCTAACACCTTAGACTTGACTGAATCACTATGGAATTACTGTACTTTGCCGTTGCCTTTGCCTGTGGCTTTTCTGTCTACCAACTTAAACTCCCGCCTTTAATTGGCTTTTTGCTGGCGGGTTTTGTGCTCAATCTGTTAGGCCACAGCAGTACCGACTTACTCACCCAACTAGCCGATTTGGGTGTCACACTATTACTGTTCAGTATTGGTCTAAAACTGAAGGTCTCGAATCTGATTAAACCTCAGGTTTGGGCACCCGCCAGTTTACACTTGGTGACCAGCATTGCTTTTTTCGCCTCCTTGCTGCTGATGCTGGGTGCGTTTGGCTTGCCTTTATTCGTTGACTTGTCGTGGCAAAGTGCCTGCCTGGTTGGATTTGCGTTCAGTTTCTCCAGCACCGTTTTTGCTGTTAAAGTACTGGAAGAACGAGGCGAGATGGCCAGTCTGCATGGTAAAATTTCCATCGGGATCCTGGTTATGCAGGATATCTTTGCTGTAATCTTCCTCGCTATCAGCACAGGAAAATCTCCCAATGTATGGGCGCTTGCTCTGCTGGTTGGTTTGCCATTGTTGCGACCGCTGCTATTTTGGATACTCAACCGTTCAAAACACGGCGAATTATTACCCTTATTCGGATTCTTCTTTGCACTGGTGCTCGGTTACCACGGATTCGAGTTAGCAGGTCTTAAAGGTGATTTAGGTGCCCTGATCATAGGCATGTTGTTTGCCCCGCATAAAAAAGCAGGTGAACTCTCTAAAGCTCTGCTCAATGTCAAAGATATCTTGTTGGTCGGCTTTTTCCTCAACATTGGCCTGAATGCCAATATCTCGCTCGAAGCTGTGCTGATTGCCGTATTACTTGCCGTTGTGTTACCAGTTAAAGTCTTCATTTATTATCTGTATACCAATATGTTCAGACTACGTGCCCGGACATCGCTACTCAGCGCATTTACACTGTCAAACTACAGTGAATTTGGCCTGATCGTGTGTGCTGTAGCAGCCAGCAGTGGCATGATCACCGCCGACTGGCTGGCTGTGGTTGCACTGGCAGTTTCAGTGACGTTTGTGCTCGCCACACCGCTCAATAAGAAGGCAAACGAAATTTATGTGAAGCTGGAACCCCTGCTGGTTAAGTTTGAGAGTGATAAGCGACTAGAAGAAGAATTACCAGTTAATCTGACCGACACGCGTATAGTGATCTTTGGCATGGGGCGTATTGGTACAGGTGCTTATGAGACCATTCATGCCTCCTATCCGGGTTCAGTCGCTGGTGTAGATATCAAACCTGAGGTGGTAGAAAAACACATCAGCCTGGAGCGCCGCGTACTGCTGGCCGATGCAACTGACCCAGATTTCTGGCAACGCGTAAATCACTCTAATGTAGCAATGGTTATGTTGGCAATGCCCAAGCATATGCAGAATATTTACGCGCTGGAGCAGCTAAAAGCGTCAGGCTTTTCAGGTCAGGTTACCGCTATCGCCAACTATCCGGATCAACAAAAAGAACTTGAAGATTTGGGTGTACATTCAACTTATAACTTCTATCTGGAGGCCGGTAGCGGCTTCGCAGAACACGTTAAAGAAAAATTATTTTCATAGACTAAAAAATAATTCTCAGTATCGATAGGGGTACTGAGAATTATTTCTAATTCCGCATCATATAGTTACATCTAGACGTCTAAAAATCAGGCACATAACTCTGACGGTTTTGTAACTCTACGATTTACAAAGCTTTACATCATCGTTGGTAATTGCCCCTCAATTCGAAGTACACTGGGCTCAGTAGGTTAGTTGCACTAATCTATTTTCTCAATTTAAATCTTATACTTATACCCCTCAATCAGGAACATTGAGTGGGGACCATATTATTCGAGAGGGCAAGCATGTTAAAAAATAAATCGGCTTCTTACTTTCCTGCAGCGGTGGATGATGCAAATGCAGGCCCGCTCGCGAAACTGCAAGCGCAATTGGATGCTATTCAAGATTCAGGAATGACAGCGTTGACAATTAGGGACATTCTTTTTCACAAAATGCTGGACATGCATGCAGTCCCTAAAGAACACTTTTTACGCGATCAGGCAACCCCTGACAGATTAGACGACCCAGCGATTATTGAGCAACTAAACGCGCTGGGATTCTATCGCACCTCGCCAGGTCAGGTGCACTAAGTTTCAATTTATGGGAGCCTACTCTCCCTTATAGGCTGGCAATGCCCGTCGCCAGCCTATTTCTCTTCTTTCACACCACCACGTACTTTCTTTGGCAGCAAGCTAAACCACGCTTCTCGCAGCGGCTTCAGATATATGGCACTTAAGCTATCATGACCTGCGTCGTATCGACCTACGCCGATTTCAATGTTGGTCACTGCTGATGCACGGATCAAAGTTCGCCCCATTCTGTCCCAGATGGCCAGTGCCGAACCCAGATTAGTATCAAAATGAGCCGGATCAGCACTATGATGGATCTGGTGTTGTGCCGGGCTGATAAACCAGTTTTCTATCTTGTCCCCCCAACTGAACCAGATGTGTGAATGCCTCAGATTCGAACCAAAAATATTGAATAAAAAGACGAAAGCATTCGCACCCAGAATATCAAACATGCTCAGCGCCGTACCGAAGACAAAATAGCCCAGACCAACCACAATCCCCTGCGTCAGAGCCATCCGACATGCATACAAGTAACTTTCAACCGGATGAGAGCGGTAAATAGTGAATGGAGTCAGCACTTTTGCAGAATGATGCACCTTATGAAACTCCCAAAGAAACGGGATTTTATGTAACGCAAGATGCAACAGGTAACGCGTAAAGTCATCGACCAGAAACAACATCAGTGTGAACAGAAAAATCACCACTGAATCATGCCAGGCCAAATGCAATGGTGCACCAAATAACCACTCAAGACCATCAGAGACAGCAATAGCAACGGGTACCATAGTTAATACGATAGGCGCAAACGTCAGTGCTTTGATCAGTTTGTTGACAACAAATAAGCCATAATCCAGTTTCGCACTGTCAGACAGCCACACATCACGTGGGAACAGAAACCCCAGAAATCCTTTAAACGAACGAGGGCCTTGTAGTTTGTTGTAAACCAAACCAGCCATTGCAACCGCACCAAGCAGGTAGAGCCAATAAATGCGTTTGTTGGCATCCAGTAAATAACCGGGCAAAGATATCAAGCTTTGCCAGAGCGTTTCTATCATATAGTAGGCAGACTCCTGTAAAAAAGGCCACTGATGAGTGGCCCTGTAAGTATACATAATTATGTCAGATAAGCAGCGGATTGTGCATCTGACATTAACTCATCCAGATTAGAATGAATATTTATAACCCAGTGTAAACTGGCGAGGTTTGCCTGGCCGAGCCCCATAAGGACGACGGCTGACAATCTTGGTCTCATCCAGCAGATTATCGACCTTAGCGTAGACCTGACCATATTTACCTAACTCATAAACTGCGGACAGATCAACGGTTGTAATAGCTGACACCTCTTTGCCTTCAAGCACCAGATCATAGCTACCATTTGGTGCATTTGAGTCTGTAGTGCTATCCCAGCTTCGCCCAGCCGCTTCAGACATAGAGCCGACATATTTTACAGCAAGTGATACGCGCCAATCCGGAGCCGACACACCGATGTTAAAGCTGGCCTGATGCTCGGGCAGATAAGGTAACTCGTCACCGCTCTTTACATGACCCCATTGGGCAAAATTAGTATATCGATCGTTTTTGAATTCACCTTTGGTGTAGGTATAAACAAACCCGTAAGGGATATCAATTTGCAGATTCAGAGGATAACGCTGACTAAACTGAGCTTCCAGACCATAGACATGGGCCTCACCGCCGTTGAACTCTTTGCCGACTTCCAACGCACCACAGTTGGACTGGCCGCAGCTTTCTTTCAGATTGCTGTAATCATTGAAAAAGCTTACCACTTCAAGCTGAGTTATCCCATCGTTAAAGCGGCCGCCGAATTCATAGTTGGTGCTCTTCTCGATTTCGATATCAACCGACTGCTGCGGAGAGGCTGGAGAGAACCCCTGATGAACACCAAACAAAATACCTGAGTCTTCTGACAGCTGATAGAAGCCACTCAAACCTGGCAACCAGATCCGGGTGGTTTTATCCTGCCAGTCGTCTGCATCAACGGTATTCTGATACGCCATGTCCATCAGCTCACCACGTATACCCACACCCAAAGTTAAGGCATCTATAGTGACCTTGTCCTCAAGGTAGACAGACCAGGCCTTGGTATTTTCAGTGTTTTGGGAGGTATAGACTTTATCTAAGCCCAGATTAAACGCACTGCCGTCTCTCATTCCGTAAGTTTCGTTGAAGTGCTTACGCTCTATTTCATCTTCATGAAAGCGAACACCAAACGATAAGGTATTGTCGTACCCTGCCAGCTTAAATTTGGCAGACCCGTCCACCTGGATCCCCTGCGAGAAGTACTCACGATCATTGGTGCCCATGGACAGGTAATTAGGACGACCATTGTCAGCAATCGAGTCAGCCGTGCCACTGATCACCTGATACAAACGTTGATATTGCTCGTCTTCCGGATTTGCAAGGATCTCAGGTAAGGTCGCATCGGTGTTGGTCAACCCGTCCAGCTTTAACCAGGCGCGCTCATAATCATTGCGATAAACGCGTGATGTCAGACTCACATCCTGATATTTCAGATGGTGGGAGAACATTACCTGACTGTGCTTAGTATCCATGTTGTCAGGCTGAGACGCAGCATAACGCCGATATGGCGTGGCATCAAAGTCCGCATCAGTCAGACCCAGGTAGGTTTCATTAGATAGCTCGTCAGCATAGCTGAGCTTAAGTCCGAACGTGTGCTCGAACTCCCCTTGCTGCAGCTTATAATTGAACTTAGCCAGCAGGTCATTTTTCTCAAATCCGGTATCTGCCCCCCCATCAAGGTCTTTAAAGCCATCGGCTTGCAGATTCACCCCTTCAAGCAAAAATCCAACATTATTTACCACAGACCCAAAATATGCGTGCGCTTTGGTGTAACCGTCACTGCCCGTGGCCAAATCAATCGCACCTTCAGAAAACTCAGGTACCGCACGAGTAACCAAATTCAGTGCACCAGCCACAGATTGCGGTCCATGTTTGATAGCTGCTGGGCCTTTAAAGACCTCAACGGCTGTCATCCGGGTTGTCACAGGGAAATAATAAGCAGCAGGGGCAGAGTAAGGTGCCGGGCCAATCAATACACCATCTTCCATAATGGTTATTTTTTTGCTTCGTTCTGGTGTTACACCACGAAAGCCGATGTTCGGACGCAGGCCATAGCCATCTTCCTCACGGATATTCACACCCGGTACTGATGCTAATATACGATGGATGTCATCGTACTCAAACTCCGCCAGCTGCTCTTCACTCAACAACGTCGCAGAGCCCGCTTCTGTGCGAAGTTTATCGTAATGACTCAGGATTTGAATGTGTTCCATGTCGTCATTGTTTGCATCACTGTTTGCCAACACCTGAGGTGCTGCCAGCGCAATAGCCATAGCTAAAACAGATCTTTTCATCATGAGTCCTTTAATCACTATCACCTGCCGATGTTTTAGGAAGTTCCAGCGCCAACTTTTGAATAAAGTCGTTTTTAAGCTCATCAGTAACGTCTTTGACCTTAGCATGGGTATTCGTCACACCAGCGGTGTCTTCTTCTAACGCTTGCTGTAAGCTACCATTCAGAGCATCTGTCGCCGCTTTTGCATCTGCAATACCCTGCAACATCACTTCTTTGGTCTGACTGGCATCTTGTTCGTCAAGGAAATCATCAAAGCCTGTGGTGTCTTCACTGTCTGTACCCTGACCAAGGAAGATTTGCTCAAATGCCGCGATATTGGCCTGGATATTTTCTATTGAATGCTCAGCAAAGCGCGATTCTACTGCCTGAGGACACACTTCAGTACCGCATTGGTTAGCAAATAAGCCCAGCGGTGTTGCAAGTTTATAATCCTTGAGCTCTTCGGTCATATAAAAGAGCGCGTCGGAAATAAGGTTAACCGCCTCAGTGACTGTGGCAAATTCACTACCGGACTCTCCCGCATTCTTTAGCTTAGCGGCGTAGCCTTGTTCGCCCGCCCATTCAAACATTAGTCGCTCTGACGTTGCTTTCAGATCAGTGGACACCTCAACTGCATACTGACAACGCATGACACGGCGTTGTTGGTCTTCGAGCGTATTCCATTGGGCTAGAATTTCACCACTGGCTGCCGCAGAGCAACTGTGGTCAAGCTCGTTGTTAAACAATAAATACTCAAGAGCGTCTAAGCCACGACGTTTATTACTGCGCTTGCTGATATCGTAAGGGACACCATTAATATCGCCCTCAGCAAAATAGGCCACATCCTGATCAACATTACAATAATTGGTATCTGGCCAGGAGTAGATGTCTTTACGCAGTGCTTTGTCGTCTGCCAGCAATGGACCAACGATCATCAATTCAGCATGTTGCCAGCTCACCATCGCCTCTTTCCAGCTATTTTGTGCAGCGAGTAATGCTTCATCACGCGCTGTTTTCGCAGCATCGTCCTGCAAGGTCGGATCAAATGCCGTTTCCAGGTCACAATACGCTTTAATCACAGCGGTTTGTCCACTTGCTTTGTCAGCAAATTGCTGGAACGTGGGGGTGAAAACGTTGTCGGTCAGGTTCGCTACGAGCTTTTTCTGATCGAACGTCGTTGGCTCTACCACCGGGGTACCCTGATTGTATCCTGGACCCGCAGAGCTGGACGTGCTTTCACCACATCCGCTTAATGCCAAACCAATGGCCGTTGCCAGTAAGATAGGTCTGGTTTGTCTTCTCATTATTTGCCTCAAATGAATAGTCTAGATACGCAAAAGGCTAGCAAAACACGCTAACCTTTTGACAGTTCAAAGAATCGTTTATAACTTACCAGTTAGCAACATTCTCTGCATCAAAGCCGTATACTTCCTGAAGGATGTCACGTGCCTGACCCAGCTTCTCAATGTAAGCATCTACGTCATTTGGTTCGATCGCTGGCTGCGTGCCCATCAGGTCATGCATTTGCTCGAATTTACCGACATTACCTTCTGCATAGAAAGGTGAGAAACGGTTGAACTGGAAGTTCAGTGCAAAGCCTTTCATTTCTGACCAGTGCTTAGCGAGTGTAGCGAAATCTGATGCTTTGTACTCACCGCCATTTACGCCTTCTTTCAGCGCTTCCAGGTCTTTAGTTGTGTCATTGATATAATGTACAACGGTTGCTGCAATGGCTTTTTCCCATGCCATCAGTGCATCTTTCGCATGGCCTTTCAGTTCATCCATTTGCGCTTCACTAAGCGCGCCTTCAGTTGCGTTAATCAACTTACGACCATTGTAAAACGCTTCAAATGCGTCTTTAGTCAGGTCAGTTGGATTTGCATTATCTACAGTACCACGGTCACGCTTAGCTGCGTTGGTCGAGTTACCAAAGTTATACTCTGAGTTAAAGTCAATTTTGCCATCAGCATTAGCATCGTTGTAACCAGCGCTGAAGCCGTCACGTCCGCCTTTACCTGCAATCTCGTCATCAGAGTAGCTCATGTAGTTACGCGCTGCACCGAAGTAGCCGAAACCTTCATCCCACTGATGCTCAAGGTTAGTGTAAGTTTTACCGTCAACGGCAACCGTGTTATCAGTCTGCAGACCTTTGCCTTCTGTGTCATAGTCCAGATAATCATCCGCTGACTGAGAGAAAGCCACGGCACCGTATAGGAACTTCTGGATCAACTGATTAAGGTCAACACCTGTTTCAGTCACATAAATAGTGTCGATCTCTTCACCACCAGGTGCGGTTGCATTACCTGTAATCGCACGCTCAGCTAACTGATCAAACAATTGTTTTACAAATAGCTCAGGAATTGGGGTCTCACCGTCTGCTGCGATGGCTGTCCAGCCAGCGAAGCTGCCATCTTCAGTCCAATCTTTGTACTGACCTTTTGCATCATTACCAGCGACTTTTCCACTCAGGTTTTTATGAGAAGATGAAATATCAGTCAAAGTAGTCTGTGCCGCAGGGTCTGTCACCACAGTAAGAGCACGATCTTCCCAGATGCTGTTATAGTCTTCTTCAGATACGGCATAAAACTTGTTTAGCTCAGTAAGTAGCGTTTCTTTTGTTGCATTTTCGCCTTGTGCGTCCGTAACGAACTGAGCGCTGCCAATGTAATTGAACAACTCTTTGATTAACACGTGACGTGCAATCTGGCCTGAGTAAGCAACACTGGATTCACCTTCTGCAAAACGGCTGATGAAATCATAGTCCATTTCGTCCAGTACTTTAAACTTAACCTGGAATTCTTCCGTGTTTTCACCGTCATTAACGGTAACCGTAACAGTCACTTCCTGCTCTAATTCATAGTTCAGGTGTTCACCGGCTTTTAATCTTAAAACGCCTTCAACAACTTCAAAACGCGAGTCAGACACTTCAAAAGTGTGGCTGTCATCGTCGCTGTCAGTTACAACCAGAGTACCTATCTCTACCGCAACCATATTTTCAGTCACAGTGACTTCAGTTGCGTCTGCATCCTTACTTGTCAGAGTAACAGCGGTTGGCGCTGCATTCGTTGATGTGTCAGGGGTCTGACCATTATTGATATTGTTGTCATTTGAGCTTGAACCACCGCATGCGGTCAAACCTAAAGTAGCAACTAAAATAGAAGTAGCAAGCAGAGATTTTTTGAAAATCATTGAGCATTCCTTAATAAAGCAATGTTAAAAATTATTCTTAGTCGCGTTAAGTATACACCGCTTTAAATAGCAATCAATTCTATTTACGTTGCTAAATACACGATTTAGATCAAGGAATGCGCAATTTCACTGCCCACATAAATCGGTTAGGGACAACTAAACTAGATATGAAATAAAAATATATGTTTGATTTATATAGACTATTGAGGCGACAGTGTCACTAGAACAAAAGAGGAAAAAGAAGCAATGTACAAACGAGAGCGAATGGATAGTTCGAATAATTGGAACTATCCAATGTGGAAATTTCGTCAAATTATGAGCTAAGCTTTAGGTTCACCAGGCATCTTTTACAAACAGATAACCTTTACGCCAAACTGTTTTAATTTTTTCTGCGCCGACAGCGGTATCTCCCAGTTTTCTGCGCAAACATGATACACGCACATCTACCGTGCGACTGTTTGCCTGGTAATGCTGTCCAACCACCTTTTTATAAATGTCTTCGCGACTGACAACGTCCGGGGCGCGAGAAGCCAACAGCCAGAGTAACTCAAACTCATGACTGGTCAAGCTAACCGGTTGCTTTTTCAGTGAAACACTGCGCTCATGCAAATTCAGGTAAAGCTGGCCAAAGTGGAGCTCATCTGGCGTTTCAGACTGCATGGCCGATATGGCCGGGTGTTTACGTATCAAAGCATCAAGCCGGGCACGCCATAATCGGGGTTTGGCCATACAGGGGATAACATCGTCTGCGCCCAGTTCCAGCATCAGGCTCTGCAAATCTTCATTGTCCTCGTCAAGCGCTACCATTAAAGGCGCATCGAAGCAGGATTTGAGTGTATTAATAGTATCGTACTGCGCACTGGTTGCCAGAGCCTGACCAATCACAATACTGTCTACTTGTTGAGCCGGATACCCTTTACGAGTTGCCTCATGAATATTCATAAACCGCATAACATAACCATGCTGTTGCAATGCCTCAAAAGGTGCGATGCTGTGTCCTTTTTCATCTTGTGCGATTAATACCGTTGACACGAAAAAGCCTCGTTAAAACTAACTATGCAGGCTAGTCTAGTGACCCTAGCTGAACAAACGCTTTACGCGGCGAACAAACGCGCCGCAACCCGAAATAAGGCACTAACCACCGGGTCCTGAAGACGTTTCTTCTTGCATACCAGGCCGATTTCAATCTCTTCGCTTTGCAACCCCAACGTCTGAACCTGGTTTCTAAACGGGCTTTGCTCTAATACGACTTCTGGCACATAAGCAATGCCGAAGCCCAGGCTGGTCAAAGCAACCATGGCCTCATGACCGGAAACATGTGCATAGATCTTCGGCTGTAGTGCTTTCTTCTTAAAAAACACATCCAGACGCTCTTTCAAAACACCATGCTCGGGCACAATGAAAGGTACCTGTTGCCAGGGTAGTTCTCCACGCTGCTGCTCCAGCAGCTCACTCAAAGGGCATTTCATCGTTGGCGCAATAAACAGCAGCCGTGAGCGACCAATACTGAGGTATTCCAGCCCCTGGGGCAGGTTACGGGGCCGAACGGCAACGGCAACATCAACCACTTCTCCCTGTACTTGAGCAATAGAGTTTGCCGGATCGCCAGTCAACAAGTTAAGCTCTACCTGAGGGAAATCCTGTCGGTAACGGGCAAACAAGTCATAGATAAAACTGTAAGAGGCAGTCACAGAACAAAACAAGCTCAGCTCACCACTGAGCGGCTTGTCTTCATCCAGACATTCACTTTTAAACTGGCGCCAACTTGCCAGTGTAGCCTGCGCGTAATGAATAAAAGCCTGCCCTTGTGATGTCAGAGCGACACTGCGGTTGTCACGGATAAATAGCGGCGCGCCAACCTCCTCTTCAAGCTGTTTTATCTGCCGACTCAGCGTTGGGGGGCTAATATAGCAGCGCTCACTGGCGCGGGAAAAATGCAACGTATCCGCCAATGCCAGAAAGTACTTAAGTTGTTTATGGTCCATCTCAAATTGTTCACTCTATGTATTTCACAATATGAAATACAATAGTTTAAATATATCATTTTACGCAACTTAAACTTATTACTAGTCTAGAACCTAACTCATTATGTTAGAACAATCAGACAGGACAAATCATGGCGAACTATTTCAATTCACTGCCACTGCGTGAGCAACTAGCCCAACTGGCGCAGTGCCATTTCATGGACCCAAAAGAGTTTGAGGACGGTGTTAACGTCCTGCTTGGTAAAAAACTGGTGATCATTGGCTGTGGCGCTCAGGGCCTGAACCAGGGTCTGAACTTACGCGATTCAGGGTTAGATGTCAGCTATGCGCTGCGTCAGTCTGCCATTGATGAAAAACGCCAGTCATTTAAAAATGCCAGCGAAAATGGCTTTGAAGTGGGTACCTACGAAACCTTGATCCCACAGGCTGATCTGGTTCTTAACCTGACGCCAGACAAGCAACACACAGCGGTAGTTGAAGCCGTGATGCCACTGATGAAACAT
Organism: Pseudoalteromonas sp. McH1-42; assembly: GCF_022347845.1. NCBI lineage: Bacteria > Pseudomonadati > Pseudomonadota > Gammaproteobacteria > Alteromonadales > Pseudoalteromonadaceae > Pseudoalteromonas > Pseudoalteromonas sp. McH1-42. The sequence goes on from NZ_JAKRFU010000002.1 coordinate 46,570, forward strand.
GGGGCCACACTCGCCTATTCCCATGGCTTCAATATCGTTGAAGAAGGTATGCAAGTACGTGAAGACATAACCGTTATCATGGTGGCACCTAAGTGTCCGGGCACTGAGGTTCGAGAAGAATACAAGCGTGGCTTTGGCGTGCCGACCTTAATTGCAGTGCACCCGGAAAATGACCCTCAAGGTCATGGTCTGGCTCAGGCTAAAGCCTATGCAGCGGGAACAGGTGGGCACAAAGCTGGTGTACTCCACTCGTCCTTCATCGCCGAAGTAAAGTCTGACTTAATGGGTGAACAGACCATACTGTGCGGTATGCTACAAACCGGCTCATTGCTATGCTTTGATAAAATGGTCGAACAAGGCATTGAAGCGGGTTATGCCTCAAAACTTATCCAGTACGGTTGGGAAGTGATCACTGAAGCACTCAAACACGGTGGTATCACCAATATGATGGACCGCCTGTCCAACCCGGCGAAAATCAAGGCGTTTGACTTAAGTGAAGACCTTAAAACACTCATGCGCCCTTTATACAATAAACATATGGACGACATCATCAGTGGTGAGTTCTCTCAGGGTATGATGGCTGACTGGCAAGAAGACGATGCCAAGTTACTCAGCTGGCGCGCTGAAACCGCAGAAACCGCGTTTGAGAAACAGCCAAACTGCGAGCAAGAAATTACAGAACAAGCGTTCTTTGACAACGGTATTTTGATGGTCGCCATGGTTAAAGCAGGTGTAGAACTGGCGTTCGAAACGATGACAGCCGCGGGCATCATCGAAGAGTCAGCCTATTATGAGTCTTTGCATGAAACGCCGCTCATCGCCAATACGATTGCCCGTAAAAAGCTGTTCGAAATGAACCGGACAATCTCAGACACAGCGGAATACGGCTGTTATTTATACAATCATGCTTGCTTACCGTTGCTCAAACCATTTATGGAAAAAATCGGTACAGAAGTCATTGGTAAAGGGTTGCCGAACAACTCCAATGAAGTGGACAACCAGACGCTGATCCAAGTCAATGCGGCAATCCGTAATCATCCGGTTGAAGTGGTTGGAAATACCTTACGAGGCTACATGTCAGCCATGAAGAAGATCATCTAACCATTTGAAAAGAAAGAGTACAATAATCTTTTAAGTGCATTGAACTCTGCCCTTTTTTGCCATTTTAGTTCGCTTGTTAGAAACCAAGGCCCGCCTGCTATGCAGCGGGCTTTTTTACCTTATAAAACATGACAGTATTGTGACAACGACTTTATACCTATAGGTGTTAATTATTGACCATGCTAAAATTATAAGCCACGGGATATAGAAGTAGTAACTTTAATGCATAACACTGGTTTAACAATTACACAACGTATTACTCTGCTAGGCAGTCTAATCGCGGTTGTTGTCGCTTGTCTGATCGGCTTTATTTCAACCTATCAGGCTAAGTCTATGATCGAGACGCGCATGCTGGGCTCTGAATTACCCAGCAAGGTTGAGAGCATCAACAAGTCGATTAGCCAACAAATTGGCCAGCTTAAGAGTGCGGCAAAACAACTTTCAAGCAATCAATTTTTACTTGATGCGGTCAACAAAGGTCAGTTAGATGAGCAAGTTTTGCTTACTGAATTGGCGCGCGTGCAAAATCAATACGCACTGGTTACCGCCTCCTGGGCAAACAGGGAAACGCATCAGTACTGGAACCAAAACGGCTTTTTGCGTGTCCTCAACCAGCAACAAGATGGTTGGTTTTTCCACTTCACACAAAGCGCTGAAGAGTATTCCATTAGCATTTACCAGGAAGCGCCGGGCGATGTGAAAATGTTTGTCAACCATCAGCAAACTAATGGCATTGGTCTGGCCGGCCTTGCAAAAAGTATAGATGCCATGCAAACCATGCTGGCTAACATGACCATTGAGCAAAGTGGCTTTGTTTTTGTGGTCGAAAAATCTCAGGGCGTTGTGCAGCTTCATCCTGACGCGAGCAAAGTAGCCAAAACCAAGTTAATCGACTTATATGGCTCGCAAGCTGCCGGACAGTTGCGCAATAGTCGCGACTTTGTTGTGCTCGACCTGGAGGCCAATGGCACACCGTCTTTGGTTGCTGCCAGCCCGATAGCAGGCACCGATCTGCTTGTTATTGCGCAAGTGCCTAAATCAGAAGTCTTTGCACAAGTCTCTTCTTTACAGTGGCAAATTGTGATCTGGTCACTGGTCGTCGTGGTTGTGGTCTGTATTGCGAGTATGCTGATGGCACGCAACCTCAGTGCACCCTTGCTAAAAATGGCTGACGTGTTCCGTCAGCTCGGTAGCGGTGATGCAAAACTGAATTACCGGGTGCCTAATGCGGAGCAACCTGAACTACAAGCTCTGGGTCAGGGGTTTAATCAGTTCATTGAAAAAATAGAAGCCGCGATCTGTAACGTTGCGAAAGAAAGCAGCGATATACGCATTGCCAGTGAGCATGTTTTTACCCAGGCAAAGAAAAATTCATCGTCATTGGATGAGCAAAAATCTCAAACACTCTCTGTTGCAGCGGCAATAAACCAGATGGCCGCAACGGTGCAGGAAATAGCAGGCAGTGCCAACAATACCGCCAAACTCACCGATGAAAGCCGCGAGCACACCAAACACAGCCACAGTTGTGTGCAACAAAGCCAATCTACCTTGCATCAGTTAGCACTGGATATACAACAAATGGCAGATCAGGTCGCAACGTTGGCGAGCAAAACACAATCCATCGCCAGTATTTTAGATGTGATCAGAGGGATTTCAGAACAAACCAACCTCCTTGCACTCAATGCAGCAATAGAGTCTGCCCGCGCTGGTGAACACGGTCGTGGTTTTGCGGTTGTTGCAGACGAAGTCAGGGCACTGGCGAGTAGAACCTCCCAATCAACAGACGAGATTCAGGCGACAATCCAGGAGCTTACCGCTGCATCGGATTCGATCGTGACACAAATCGCACAATCCTCTGATCAAGCGCAGCAAAGCGTCAACAATATGCAAACGTCAGTAGAGCTGATGAATACCATTAGTGAAACTGCCGATCAGATCAACGATATGACCACTTTAATCGCGACAGCCACCGAGGAGCAGAGTAACGTGGTCGCAGATGTCGGACGCAGCATCGAGCAGATCAGTGTGATCAGTGACGCTGTAATGAGTGAGCAACTCGACACTGAGCAGGCGATCCAGCAGCTGGCTAATTCGGCCAAAGCACTCGATAAACTGGTTGCCAGCTTCTAGCGTTAGGTGCCAAGTGGCCACTTGTATGTGGCCACTTACTTACACAAAAAACCTGCTTTATTGTTTCTTTTATGACCTGTCTTACAGGCCCATCTCCCCGATATAACGTGTATTTACTGCAATGGATTGTAACAATTTTTGCTTCCTTAACCGGTCAAAATAGCTACACTAAAAGTAAGCTGTAGATTTAGGAACGTCTTTATGTTGTCGTATACTCGTTTTGCCAGACGCTATCTTTGCCCTTTGTTGGCCGCCTCCACTTTGTTACTCAGCGGATGTGAAACAACCAAGGTCCAGCCTGAAATCAACATGGTACTGCTCGATAATGCCCCCTTCAGACAATATGAAGTAGAAACACAAAGCAGTATCTTTGCACTAGATGCCAATATTCGGGCCACATTAGACCGTTACCTGGAACGCAACAATGGCTCTAATATCAAAGTGGCAGAGCAGTTACTGCAATTTTTAGTTGAAAATGGCGATTCAAGCCTCGCATATATGCGCGGTGCCAACCTCAGTGCCTCAGATGCCTTTTATAACCTCAATGCCAATTGCCTGTCACTGTCGATCCTCGCTTATAGCTTATCGGATTACCTGGGCTTTAAGGGCCAGTTTCAACGCGTACATATCCCAGAGTACTGGGCACAAACCAAAGGCTACAGCCTGCTGACCGGACACGTTAACTTAGTGGTGACCCAGACTAATTCCGGAGCCCGGAAAAACAGCGAAAATCGCGAGGTGCTATATACGCGCCCGGCCCGGGTTGTTATTGACTTTGACCCCAACAGCCGACAACAAAAATTCGCTACCTCTAAAATCAGTAAAGAGCGTATCACCGCCATGTTTTACAGCAACAGAGGCGCCATGCACATGATCAATAAAGAAATGGATCAGGCATATAGCTACTTTCGTGCTGCCATAGACATTGATCCACTCTACTCAGCAGCCTGGGGGAATCTGGCCGTGCTCTATCGCATTAACGATCACAACGCACAAGCCGAATCTCTGTATCAACAGGCACTGCGCATCAATGACGAAAACAAAACTGCGCTGGGTAATTTAGCACTGTTATACGAACTGACTGACAGACCACACAAAGCGCAAGAGATCAGAACACAGTTACATGCACTGCGTAAGGATAACCCCTATTATTTAATTGCACTCGGTGACGAAGCCTTTGCCGCTGAAAACTACGATCAGGCACTGAAGCATTACCGCGCCGCAAACAAATTGTCGGCGTCAATCCACGAAGGTTACTTTGGCCTGGCAAAAGTCTACTATATACAGGGTGAGCTTGAGCTGAGCAGAACATTTCTAAACCGGGCGTTGAACCACGCTAGTTTCAACCATGACAAGAAACGCTATCAGAACAAGCTGGAGTGGCTCAGTGCAACGGCTAAAAATTAGTGCCCTATGGCTTTGTTGTATTACCGCTACTGCGCATGCGAATACGCAGCTGGAAACAGACCTAAAGGTACTGACCAGCCCGGAACACGCGGGTCGGGGTTCAGGCGGCATCGCCATAAATGAAAGTGCCCGCTATATTCACACACGCTTCGCGGAGGCGGGGTTAGATACCTATTATCAGTCTTTTCGCTTTCGTCAGGGGCTCGGTAAGCTAGGACATGGTCACAATGTTGTTGCCACCTTGCCCTGCAACGCGCCGGTATGCCACAAAGCATTGGTGATCAGTGCCCATTACGACCATTTGGGCAGCAGGGGCTCGCGTTATTATCCCGGCGCCAATGACAATGCCTCTGGCGTGGTGGTGATGCTGGACATTGCGCAGCGCCTGGCCTCACAGCATAGGCACCGGGAAATCACATTTGTAGCCACCGATGCCGAAGAAAAAGGCCTCTACGGCGCACATTTTTTCGCAGCCACGCTGACGCCCAGCCAGGTTGCCCTGAATATCAATCTGGATATGCTCGCTGTAAGCGGAAAAAATCGTTTGTATGTCCTTGCCTCAAAACAGGCAAGTGAGTTTACCGATGCCATTGAGCCTGCTTTTGACAACCAGATCCGTGCTCTGGTTTATACATCTGCGACCAGTATGGCACGTCGCTTAGACACGCCGCGAGTAGACTGGCTCCGAGCCAGTGATCACTATGCCTTCCATAAAGTCGGAATACCTTTCGCTTATTTTGGCGTGGGCATTGACCCCAATCACCACACTCCAAAAGACCAGTTTGATAAGGTAAACCTGCCCAAACTGAATCAGGTGTCGGAACATATCAGTGCTTTTATATCAGCGTTATCGGTGTCAGCCGCCCCCTGAACGAGCGCAACCTTGCGTGACTTAGATAACCGCTTAAAGCGCCATTCGAGCCGGGCTGCAGTGCGCTTATCTTCCACCGCCAAGCTGTAAACCAGCTTTAACGGACCTTTGCCACGCAAATTCTTGGCGCCTTTGCCAGCATCATGTTCGGCAAAACGCCGAGAAACATCGTTGGTGATGCCGGTATACCAATGACCAAATCGATTTTCAATTATGTACAGGTACCAGGGCTGCTGGGGTTTGCTCATTGCTTTGACCACTCAATACAATTAATGGAACTATTTTAACGGTGAACAGTCGAAACTTACCAATAATTCTACTTTACCTTCTTTATCCATTCTGTATCATTCATACAACCAAAAATAAGGATACACATACATGCAGTTAAAAAAGCGCCTTTTTGTTTGGCTTAGTATTATTCTTGCAACGACATTGCTGTCTGCCTGTTCCAGCTGGGTATACCGGATAAATGTGCCTCAGGGTAACTTCCTGGAGCAGTCCGATGTCGATAAGCTCAGAATTGCTATGACAAAAGAGCAAGTTTTATATGTATTGGGCACGCCTGTGGCTAAAGACGCGTTTAACAGCGAAATCTGGCATTACTCTTATGTGTTCAATCTGGGTAGAGACTCAGAGCAACGCAAAGAGCTGGTGGTTTATTTCAACGGTGATGCATTGAATGATATTTCAGGGGATTTTGATAAACCGGCGGAATTCAATACGCCACTTACCGAGTGATTTGATTCTCTCGCTACTGTCCCCCATTAAAAGCAGAGCTTGTGCTCTGCTTTTAGCTACCCATCACCGCTATCAACACCACGACACTGAATAAAAATTGCAGTGACATACTCAGCCAGGCCAACACATTAACACCAATCAGGCTCCAGGGTGACGCATCCTGCGGGTAGAGCGGACTGCGCTTTTGCCAACGAGCAAGCGCGAAAAACAGCAGTGTCAGACTGGAGATCATGATGGTTGCAGACAGCTTGTTACTGTGTGACTCATTAAAAAAGAAATTCAGTTGCACCGGCATCAGAATTGCTACCAATGCATACAAACTGTAAACCCGTGCGACTTTCTCATACTTGGCCGCAAAAGATAACTCAATGATACCCCGCGCTTCGAGAAACTTCTTTGCTGCGACCGCTTGTGCCTGATTTGCCAAGCGATAAGGCGTCATTCCAGTGACATCTGCCAGTCTCGGGTCTACACCCATAGACTCAACCAGCTCTAGCATGGCTGTTGAATTAGAGAGCACCGCATAGTGCATCAGATTACGGCCAAGATCATCCAAGGATTGGGGGCAATACTGCTCTTTAAGCGCCTCAGCAGCGCTCACAAAGCCCTGCTCTACCAGCCACATCATGGCCGACTTACCAGATTGATCTTTGCTTTGTCCACTGGCCCCTTTCTCTATGAGTTTGAGAGCAATAGATTGCTTAGCCTGCTTAGACATCACATGAGCCAGGAGTGCCTGATCCAGCAGGCGTTCAACTTCGTCACCATCACACAAATGTTGCAACAGCCCGACATAGACTTCATCGCTTTGCAGACACTCAACGGCCAACTGTAAGGTCGCTACGGTGTCTTGCAACACTGATTTCAGCATATCACTCAGCTGCTGTCGTGTTTCTTCGTCAGCAATACGCCATAAATCACAGGCTTCTTGTGCTGTAAGTGTTAAACCGTGGTGCAGAAGTAGCAATAGAGCGCGGGTGTAAGTTTTATTCAGCAGCAGTGTCGCAGGTGAGACCTCAGTATGATACGCAAGCTGCGCCTTAATATCTGCATACTGAGCAAACACACCCAACAATTTGGCAATCAACTCATCCTGGCTAACGCCTGCATTGGCAATATGCGCCAGTAAGTCATCACAATAAGTCTGGTGCGCCTCATCGTAGTCATCAATATGCTGATAATGACAAGACTCGAATGGCTCCAATGGTTTAAGCCACAAAATATACATCAATGGAGGTAAAACCGATGAGCGTACACCTTGTTGGTCTGTCAGTGTTTCACACTCAGGCCAGGCTTCCAGTGCATCCAGGATAAATGCCCCATTATTTTCAACCAGCCCTTTGAGTAGCAAAGGAAACTGAGCCGGCCAAATTAAAACATGCTCCATTAAAGAATTAACCACCTTATTAGTCATATCACACGCTTATTGCCATCAATATTGTCGCAACGCTGTTAGCGGAATGATACCAATTGCATCTTAAAAAAGCTGCTGCTGATCTCAAGAATCTCACCAACTTACCTAATATATGGACAACCAAACAATTATCGCGTTCCTCATATTTCTCAAAGCTTGCCTAAACCGTCTTTCCAGAACACATAAATAGCGCTATACCACGTTGTTATTATGGAAAATGACTCAGCTCTTTGATGCCTAATACGGTGAGTAGCAAGGGTGTTTTGTAAGTAACTCAGGTCTATGCTTGAGGTATTGAACGCTTAAGATATACAATGGAAGTGAACGTCCAATGAAGGCCCTGCGATAGGGAGCAAGTCAAGATGGAAAACACCTTACCAACCTGGCACGTGATACTGATCATTGTCATGGTCCTTGGGTTCATTATCAGTAATATTATGTTATTGAAATATATGACCCGCTTTGATGTTAAAGGCAAGCTAGATAAGCAAACCAAACCAGAGCCAGAGGCCAAACCCGAGGAAAAGGAAGATAAGTAGGGCCGCTCTGCGCCAGCCCTACTTCAGTTAGCTTAACCTACCAGCCAGTGCGCCATCAGCGCAATCACCGGTAATGTCACCAGCGTGCGCAAAATAAAGATACAGAATAACTCAAACAAGTTGACCGGGATCTTACTGCCCAGTAGCAACGCGCCGACTTCCGACATATAGATCAACTGAGTGACGCTCAATGCTGCAACAATAAAGCGAGTCACGTCGCTTTCAATGTTTGAGGCCGCCAAAATAGACGGAATGAACATGTCTGCAAAGCCAACGACAATGGTTTCAGCGGCTTTGGCAGCTTCGGGTACTTGAAGCAACTCAAGGTAAGGGATAAACGGCTTACCCAGGATCTGAAAAACAGGCGTATGCTCCGCGATGATCAAAGCGAACGTACCGACTGCCATCACCACAGGCAAAACAGCAAACACCATATCCAGCGCATTATGCACGCCTTCTTTTAACGTCCCTTTTACCCCAGGGGCTTTTTCTGCTTTTGCCAGTGCGACGTCCAGCGCATGACCAAACAGGGTTTTACCCTCAGGTACCAGCTCTGCACCCGGGTTTGCATCACTGCCGTCAACATAACAGTCTTTTTTCCATCGTAATGGTGGTAAGCGGGGAACAATAATCGCGGCGGTAATACCAGCGGCACATACAGTCAGATAAAAGGGAGCAAATAAATGCTCCAGTTTAACCTGACCAATGACCACCAGACAGAAGGTAATAGACACCGCAGAGAACGTGGTGCCGATGATGGCAGCCTCTCTTTGCGTATAGTGCTTGTCTTCATATTGACGAGAGGTCATCAAAATACCAACGCTGCCGTCACCAAGCCAGGAAGCCACACAATTCACCGCACTGCGTCCGGGTACCCCAAACAAAGGCCGCATCACTTTCGTCAGTAACGTACCAACCAGTTCCAGCAAACCAAAATTAAGTAACAAAGGCAGCAAAAGACCTGCTAACACAAACACAGAAAACAGCACAGGCAAAAGCTCATGCAGCACCAATGCACCAGTACCTGAAGAGTAAATGGCTTCAGGGCCCACCTTAAAATAGGTCATTAGAATGAACAGCATACCTGCCAGTCGGGTCACTAACCAAATTGGACTGACAGCAAATAAGTGCCGGAATAAGTGATTTTTTAGTAATTGCCTGGGTTTCACCAGGGCAACAAAAGCACTCATTACCCCGGTGATGCAAACTATGGCGACTATCATAGCCTGCGCAAAGGGGGCTATCCAGCCTTGCAGAGCCTTTGCCATCACAGCAATAGGAATGGTCATGGCTTCGCCGATTGCAACAGGTGTCATAAACAAAAACACCCCAATCAGGGAAGGCACGATAAACGCAAATAGCGTGCGCCAGTTTGGCGACGCTGAACCCGTAGATTCTGACATCATATGATTACCCACTAAAAAGAAAAAGAGCGTAAGGCTCTTTTTCATATTACTTCAACTCATTGTTTTTATTTTAATATTTTGATTTATATAAAATATTATATTTGCAGACCTCGACTGCGTAACACCTCTAACAGAGATTGCAACAACAGCTCCATAGTCGGTGCATCCAGCACTTGCTCCTCGCTATCCAACCAGGTCAACGCCGTTTGACCATCATCCGTTGTAGATACTTTCACGACATAATCGCCGTCCGCCAGAGGCAAGACCGTCGCTTCCTCGCCCCAGATAGAATCCCAGACGCTTTGCTCAGGAGCTTCATAACGCACTTTCACCAAATCATTGTCTCTGTCAAGGCGAATGACTGTAAAGTTAACGCGCTCAAGGAAATTCGACAGACGATCCATTACCGCACTTTTTTCAACCAGTGTCAGCATCGCAGCGTTACCATCCTGATCGAACCCACCTTCCAGAGATAACAAGCCCTGCTGTTTGCGTAGTTCAACTGCCAGTAGTCGATAACGATAATCAAATTCTGCGATCACTTCATTCAGAGCACGCACTTCTAACTGCTGTTTAAGCATATCAGTGAGCGGCTGCTCTTCACTTTGATAATCAAGTAACTTCGCACTCAAAGAAGCAGTGCGCTGGTGTTCTTTTTGCTCAACAGTAAAAGCGAAACGCTGCCGTGATACTTCAACAATATCTTCCCACAACCAGCCTTCATCTTTTTTGATCAATGCATACCAGTCAGTTTCGACTGTGCCTGCCTGACGGGCATCCTTAGCAATCTGAGTATTGTGGTTCGCCATAACGCCATCCAACGACTGCCAGATGAAACCAGCCAGATCGTCAATACCATCATTTTTATCGAAATACACTTTGGCAACTCTATCTTTGCTCTCTGCCCAGCTGCCCTGTGCCAGCGTCAGCACTTGCTGAGGGGGGCGATACAGCTTATTTTCGTCATCCGAGTTATTGTCATAATCAGCAACGGCCATCTTATATTGCGGATCCTGATATGGCTGTTCCAGCCCTTCAGGGACGCTAATGGCTTCACTAACGCGGTAGTTTTTGCTGTGATGTGCATCATTTGGAAATACACTACATCCCGTTAAACCAAGTAAAACACCTAAAGTCAGTGCTTTTGGAACCCAATACTGCACGAATAAAACTCCTTAGCAAACCCTGTTATATTTATTTACGGTAAACGAATATCGTCTTTATATGAGTGGGGATTGCCGATTTGGTTCACTGCCAGAACAACTTTTTATATCCGTCTGGCGAGCCTAAACAACTTGCAAAATTTGCCCTATGTTACTTGCCTCGCCCTGTAAACACAAGATGTGAGCCTGTCCGACCCATTATCTGGCACAGTCAAACCGTAAAGCCTGGCGCTGCCGGTATCCCAAGTAACCAAATTATGTTAGTATTTACGGCTATACATCTAAAACCTGCCGTTAGGCATTACCATATTCTCAGCGTATAGGGTGCTCTTAAATGACCACATTTACCAACCAACAACTGGTTTTGACCGCAATCGGCGAAGATCGCTCAGGGATTGTCAGTGAACTGACTATGCTGGTCAGTGAATGTAATTGCAACATCATCGATAGCCGAATAGCGATACTCGGTAACGAATTTACTTTCATTATGTTGTTATCAGGCGACATGGCGGCAATCAGTCGGGTTGAGCATACCTTACCGACAAAAGGGATGGAGCTGGGCTTACTGACAATGATGAAGCGCACCGCCAGCCATCAGCAAAACGAATTCAGTGCCGGTTACACCCTGGAATATAAAGGGCTCGACGCCCCCGGGACGCTAAGCAAAGTGACGCGCTTTTTTGCTGAACAAAACATCAGTATTTGTTCTTTGAAGTCTGATACATACGAAGAAAGTGACGCATTACATATGCGCTGTGAAATCGAAGTCAATATTCCCATTGAAGTCGATGCCGACGCATTTAAAATACAGTTCGAGCATCTCTCAAACTCACTAGATCTGGATTATATTTTTCGACGCATTCGTTAAGGAGCATCCTATGAATACGCTACAAGCAGGCGCTCAGGCACCGCAGTTTACTTTACAAAATCAAGATGGTGACAGTATTGCACTCAGCACACTTCTGGAATCAAACCAGGTGCTGGTGTATTTCTATCCAAAGGCACTAACACCAGGCTGCACTGTTCAGGCTGAACAACTCAGAGATCACAAGGCTCAGCTAGCACAGTATAATACGGTAGCCGTTGGGATCAGCCCAGATCCGGTTAAGAAGTTAAAAAATTTCGAGACCAAAAAAGAACTGAACTTTGATTTGTTGTCTGATGAAGATCATGCCATCGCTGATGCATTCGGCGTTTGGGGACTGAAAAAGTTCATGGGCAAAGAATACGACGGTATCCACCGCATCAGCTTCCTGATCGGGCAGGATGGCACCGTTAAACACGTGTTCAACAAATTTAAGACCAAAGAGCATCACCAGGTCGTCATCGACTATCTGGCAGCACAGTAAAGAAAAAGGGGCTGAATTCAGCCCCTTTTTAGATCCTTTCGCATCATATTATGCCAATTTGCTTAATTCAGTGTTCCATTTTGAGGCGAGAAAATAGTGTCGATAACAAGGCAAAAATTTTGCTATTTAGTTGTTCTAAATAAGAAATTTTTAACGCCGTTAGCGTCCTATTTGCTCCTTCAAATTGAACAGGTATTAAGTGAAATTGGTATTAGCTGCGAGCATCCAGCATCAAGCGCTTCATATCTCTGACGGCTTTTTCTAATCCATCAATGGCTGCTCTGGCAATAATCGCATGACCAATGTTGAGCTCATAGATTTCCGGCATTTCAGCAATGGGCTTCACATTGTGATAATGCAGACCATGACCCGCGTTAACAACAATGCCCAGGCCATGCGCATATTTTACGCCAGTGCGGATCCGCTCCAGCTCAGCCTGCATTTCAGCATCTGATTCTGCATCAGCATAAGCACCGGTGTGAATTTCGATATAAGGCGCCCCCGTCTCTTTAGCAGCATCAATTTGCTTAGGATCAGCATCAATAAACAAAGACACCTTGATACCCGTATCAGCAAGGCGCTCAACGGCCTGAGCTACTTTTTCTTTATTGGCTATCACATCAAGACCGCCCTCAGTGGTCAGCTCTTCACGCTTTTCCGGCACCAGACAAACATAAGCAGGCTTGACCTCACAGGCGATATCCAGCATTTCATCTGTCACTGCAATTTCCAGATTCATGCGTGTCTGAATGGTCTTCGCCATTACATACACATCCCTATCCTGGATATGACGACGGTCTTCACGTAAATGGATGGTGATCCCATCTGCACCGGCATGTTCAGCAACTGCCGCAGCGTGAGCCGGATCCGGATAGCTGGTGCCCCTCGCCTGGCGCAATGTGGCAATATGATCGACGTTTACGCCCAATAATATTTCTTTCATTGTTATTACCTTGGTTGAAATAGCTCTCTACTTTTCAGCGGTTTATGGCCAAGTAACGGCCTGAGTAAATATCTGCTTAAGCCCTTCGCCTGACGCCTGACTTGATCATCAGTAAAGTCATGCTGAGCGATCTGTTGAAGCACCCGGCCCAAAAAGCCGATGTGTCTGTCATCTGTTCTGATAAATCCCAGCTCTCGGGTATATTGATAGTAGGCAGTCTCACTAATTGCCTCGCCATCGGCATCACAATCAAATTCAACCCCGAACCCCAGTTGCTCCAGTAACTGAAACTCAAAGCTACGCAATGTCAGTTCAAATTGGTGCTTATTGGCACTATCGACGAGGCTATGAAGCTGTACTAAATGCTGATGGTAGAGTGAGAATATCGACTCCAGTGGTTCATTAACCGGAATTACCCGTGCACTGAGTTCATTGAGGTAGAAACCACAATACAATACCTGCCCTTTTAAAGCCATAGGCTGAGCATGTAGCTCAATGTCGTTAAGGTATTTTAAATCGTGTCGGCCGCTGTAGCGAACCAGTAACAGGCTGAAGGGTTGGAGATGTGCATTATGTCTGAGCGCCTGACGCCCTTTAATACGGGCCAGCATCATCAGCTGACCCACCCCTTCGACCAGCATATTGAGCATCACCTGAGAGTCGCTATGCGGTCGGCGATGCAGCAAATAAGCCTGTCGAAAGTCATTGTTCAATTAGTCTTCCCCGTAGCCAAGACTACGCAGTGCCCTCTCATCATCTGCCCAGCCAGACTTCACTTTTACCCAGCACTCGAGGAACACTTTGTTATCCAGCATTTCTTCCAGATCGCGACGTGCTTCACGGCCAATGACTTTGAGCTTTTCACCCTTGTTGCCAATCACCATGCGCTTTTGCGACTCACGCTCCACCAGAATAAGTGCGTTGATCTGCCATACGCCATTATCAAGCCATTTAAACTGCTCAATTTCAACCGTGACCGAATACGGCAGTTCATCACCCATAAAGCGCATTAGTTTCTCACGCACAATTTCAGCAGCCAAAAATCGCATTGAGCGATCCGTGACATAATCATCCGGGAAGAAAAACTCGCATGCAGGCAAATGCTTGTGTACTTCAGCTTTAACCATATCGACATTGCGATTTTGCTTAGCCGAAATTGGAATGATGCCCACAAAGTCACCTTGCTCAGATAACCATTGCAAGTGCGGCATCAAAGCTTCACTTTTGTCTTTAACCTGATCGCTTTTATTGATCACCACCAAAACCGGTCGGCCGCTGGCTTTAACTTTGCTCAGCACCATTTCATCGTCTTTGGTCCACAAGGTGCCTTCAACAACAAAAATCACCAGCTCAACGTCACCAATCGAGCTCGACGCCGCTCGGTTCATCAGACGGTTAATGGCACGCTTTTCTTCGCTATGCAGGCCTGGGGTATCAACGTACACCGCCTGATAGTTATCCTCAGTGTGGATCCCCATGATGCGATGTCGGGTAGTTTGCGGTTTACGCGAAGTGATACTGACTTTTTGTTCAACCAGCTTGTTTAATAACGTCGATTTACCAACGTTGGGTCGCCCGACAATCGCGACCATGCCACAATGGGTATTAGGAGTCATTCTTTAAAATCTTTAGTGCTTTTTCAGCGGCCTTTTGCTCAGCCTTACGACGAGAGCTGCCTACTGAGATAATACTTTCCATCCCTTCCACAATGCATTCAACCGTAAAGGTTTGATTGTGCGCTTGTCCCTTAGTGTCAATTACAGTATAACCGGGTAGCGGTAACTTGCGTGCTTGCAGGTATTCCTGCAACAAAGTTTTCGGATCTTTTTGGTTATGTCCTGGAGAGATTGCCGCCAAACGCGAGTCATACCACTTTAATACCAACGTCTTACAGGTCTCGATGTCTGAGTCTAAAAACACCGCGCCAATAATCGCTTCAACTGCGTCTGCCAGGGTTGACTCTCGACGATAACCACCGCTTTTCAACTCACCCGGACCCAATCTGAGGTAATCACCCAGTCCAAACTCAACACCAAACTCTGCCAGCGTTTGCCCTCGCACAAGCGTTGAACGCATCCGGCTAAGATCGCCTTCTCGCGCTTTTGGAAACTGCTTATACAGCGCATTTGCAATAACAAAGCTTAAAATCGAATCGCCCAAAAACTCCAGACGTTCGTTATGCTGACCCTTATGGCTACGATGTGTCATAGCCTGCTCAAGCAGGCTTTGATCTGTGAATTCGTAACCGATTTTCTTATATAATTCTGTGACGTTTTTTTTCATGCTACTGAATATTACCTAGGCGTTCAAACCGAACTCCTGTTGGAACCCAGGAAGGCAAAACGCTGTCCTGGCCATTTTCAAAATCAAAACTCATCCAAATAAATACCGCTTTACCAACCAGGTTCTCTTTAGGTACAAACCCCCACATACGGCTGTCCTGACTGTTATTGCGGTTATCACCCATCGCAAAATAGCTCCCCTCAGGGACTACCCATTCGTCACGACGCGTGCCTGGTTGTTGATAATAACGCTCTGTCAGCTCTGGCAATTGTGGCGTGACTAATACGTCGTGCGTCACGTTAGGCAAACTTTCGGTCAAACGAACCATTTGCATTGCGCCTTGTTTAAATTCGTCGCGATTAACAATGTCCAAATTGATCTTGTTAAATTCACCACACGCCAGGCCATCTCGTTGTTGTTCACCATCGTCACACTGAGGCTTGATGTATAACTGACGATCACGGTACACAATGCGATCGCCCGGCAAGCCAATAATACGCTTGATAAAGTCAATGCGCTCATCCAGTGGGAATTTAAACACCGCGATATCACCTCGCTGAGGGTCATCTATTTCAACCAATTGGCTGCGCCAGACCGGATCTTTAATGCCATACGCGTACTTTTGCACCAGGATAAAATCACCATCCAACAGTGTCGGCATCATAGAGCCAGACGGGATCTGGAAGGGTTCAAAAATAAATGAGCGGAACACTGTTATCGCCGCAATCATAGGAAAGATTGATTTGGCGCTTTCAGTGATGGCAGGCACTGGTGCTATCTGCTCAATTGTTTCTTCATCGAGCGGCTGCTCAGACGCGCCTTGAGCTAATGCGATTCGCTCTTTACGCTTGGGCGCATACAACAAGTGATCGATTAACCAAATCAAGCCCGAACCGAGCGTCAATAACACCAAAAATACTGAAAAATAACCTGCCATAATAATTCCTGTTACTTACCTACTTTAAGAATCGCGAGGAAAGCATCCTGTGGCACTTCAACATTGCCCAGCTGCTTCATGCGTTTCTTACCTTCTTTTTGCTTTTGCAGTAGTTTCTTCTTACGACTGACATCACCACCATAACACTTCGCGATGACGTTTTTACGTAACTGTTTCACAGTGGTTCGCGCAATCACATGGTTGCCGATTGCAGCCTGGATAGCAATATCAAACATCTGACGCGGGATCAGCTCACGCAATGCGTCTGCCAACTGGCGTCCACGACCTTGAGAATTCTCACGGTGTGCAATAATCGCCAGGGCATCAACCCGATCACCGTTGATCAGAATGTCCACACGGACCATGTCCGACGTCTGGAAACGCTTAAAGTTGTAGTCAAGAGAAGCAAACCCTCGGCTGGTCGACTTAAGCTTATCAAAGAAGTCCATGACCACTTCAGCCATTGGCAATTCATACGTCACGGCAACCTGCTTACCGTGGTAGCTCATTTTGGTCTGTACGCCACGCTTTTCAACACACAGAGTAATGACGTTACCCAGGTATTCCTGCGGCACCAGAATATTCGCTTCTACAATCGGCTCGCGAATTTCGATGATGTCATTCACCGGAGGCAAGTCTGATGGGTTATCAATCTGGATCACCCCATCTTTCGTTTCCACTTCGTATACAACCGTTGGTGCCGTCGTGATGAGGTCCATGTCATATTCACGTTCCAGACGTTCCTGAATAATCTCCATGTGAAGCATGCCAAGGAAGCCACAACGGAAACCAAAACCCAGTGCAGTTGAGTTCTCTGGCTCGAAGAACAAAGATGCGTCATTCAGGCTCAGCTTATTCAGTGCATCACGGAAGTTTTCATAGTCATCAGACGAAATAGGGAACATACCCGCATAGACCTGAGGTTTAACCCGCTTAAAGCCAGGCAAACGCTCCTCAGCTGGTTCCTTAGTTAGGGTAATTGTATCCCCCACCGGAGCACCATGGATGTCTTTAATACCGGCAATCACAAAGCCTACTTCACCCGTTTTCAGGACACCCGTTTCTGTTTGTTTTGGTGTGAAAATACCGACTTTATCAGCAATGTGCGTCTGATCTGTCGACATAATCTTAATCTTGTCACCACGGCGTAACTCACCGTGCTTAATACGTACCAATGACACTACGCCCTGGTAAGAGTCAAACCAGGAGTCTATGATCAATGCCTGCAGAGGTTGCTCTGGCTCACCCTCGGGTGGCGGCACGTCGCGCACGATCATTTCCAGTACCTCATCGATACCGATACCTGTTTTAGCACTACACTGCACCGCTTCTAGCGCTTCAATACCGACGATTTCTTCAATCTCTTCAGCAACGCGCAATGGATCAGCCTGCGGCAAGTCGATTTTATTCAACACCGGCAGCACTTCTAGGTCCATTTCAATCGCGGTATAACAGTTAGCCAGAGTCTGGGCTTCAACACCCTGACCGGCATCAACAACCAACAAGGCGCCTTCACAGGCAGCCAGCGAACGGGATACTTCGTAACTGAAGTCTACGTGTCCCGGTGTATCGATAAAGTTGAGCTGATACGTCTCGCCGTCATTGGCCTTGTAGTTTAGCGTTACGCTCTGCGCTTTAATGGTGATCCCACGCTCTCGCTCAAGGTCCATCGAATCCAGCACCTGCTGCTGCATCTCGCGATCTGTTAAGCCGCCGCATACCTGGATTAAGCGGTCCGAAAGGGTCGATTTCCCGTGATCGATGTGGGCAATAATTGAAAAGTTACGGATGTGCTTCATATACTGGATTCTAAACTTCTGTTTTTCACAAATAGAGATTAAACGCCGATTTTACAATTTATTTGGCGCAATCACCATCTATTTGCGTTAGGGGAAGGCTAATTGGATAAATTTTTATCACTTTGATGTCGTGACGCAGTGCTTTTGTGCGCTGTTTTGCGATTTGAAAGCCAACGAGTCCACCCATTACGGTGGCCAGTATTTGCCAAAGCTCACCAGCCTGCAAAAAAAGATGTGTGATAAACATGGCAGCAAACGCCATTGCCAGCGGTAACAGATACACCCAGAGAGCATTTTCGACCACTTTGCTGTCATCCAATGTCAGGGTCATTTTTTGTCCAACCTGAACTGGCTCCTCACAGGCAATGGGTAAGGCTTTTTTATGGCTACCAAACAGCTTACTAAAAATCTGTGAGCCGCATTTACCGTTGCAACCCGCACACGCTGGTTTTTCCTCTGCAACAAGCCAAACGGTACCAGGCTCGACACGTGACACCGTGAGTGTTTGTTCTATCATAACGGTCGCGTTACCGACTCTGCAATTGCTTTGGCCGTCATAGTGGGGATCTTCCCAACTACGGACACATCAAACGCACCAGAGTTGTGAACATAAACCGTGGTTGCACCAGAGCTGAGCGCACCGCTGGCTCTTTGTCCCGACAAAGGCCTCTGCACAAACACAGAAAATTCAACAAGCCCGTCAGAAAACAAAAAGTAATCGGCCAGTTCGTTATTTAAATCAAGCTTATGTCGGTCTGACTTGAGCAGTTTAAAGCCTTCAGGCAACCAACCTATACGCCAATTATTTTGCAGTTTTTGGGTATTTTCTGTCTCTGCCAGAGAAGCCAGCGGCATTGGGAAATCTTTGCTACTTAACTCTATCAAAGGCTGTGCAGGTTGTTCCGTTACACTGATATGAGTGAGCTGTAATTGCTCCAGCACTTCACCCTGCTGTGTCACATACGCAGCTTTAAGCAACAACGCAGACTGAATATCGATCCACAACCAATAGTTGTATTTATGTTCATCTTTAGAAACCAGACGAACGAGCTGTGCGGCCCTGTCGGCGATACGCTCTTTACCGCCAAGTACAAAATCGTAGCTGTTTGACAGGCTGCCTATCTCGCCAAACAAAATTTCAGGAATAGGACCCGCAATGGCGTCCGTTTCGATAGAATAAGGTTGGGTTTGTGGTTCAAAGTAAGTGACTTTATTATCAACCCGCACCACTTCAAGGCCAGCACCATTTTGTCGGCTAAGAATTTCCAGTTCGCTGTCTTCCACTTTACCATGGAGCCAGCGGTAAGGTTCCATACCTTTGCCTTTTACCACCACAAATGATGCATCAAAGTTACGCTCCTGAATAGCAGAAGACATATCTGTGAGCAGCTGTTTTGCATTAATGATATCGCTGGCAACAACCTGGGCACTCAGACCCACTCCCAGTAGTAACGCAAGCCACTTCATCTACTTTTCTTGTTCCTCTTTTTCTTCCTGTGCTTGTTGAGCCAATGCATGTGCCATTCTGGACTGGCGCTGATGCTCTAGTACCAGTGCACCAATACGTTGCTGTTGTAACTCTCTTAAGCCTTTTTCTGCACTTTCCAGCGCAGGTTCGGACGAGAGGCTCACTGGCGACACAGACCCGGTGACTGGGGTCGATTGTAACACAGGAAAATCACCGTTGGCTTGTTCCTGTGGTGTATAATTACTGACGCCCAAAACGGCAACTAAAGAAACACTCGCTGCAATCGCTACTTGTGCAAGAGGCTTACGCCAATTAGACAACGCAACGACATTATCTTCCTGACGTACTTTTTGCGGCTCTTGTTGTGGAGCCTGTTCGCCATAAGTAACCTCATCTGCCAGCGCATCAGCCATGCTGGCTGTGATATCTATACAAGGTGCCTGATTTTGCTGGCTACGCATCGCATCACCTATCAGCGCGTAACGGGCAAACTTATCTGCATCGAACTGTGCCTGACTGGCGTTATCCAGTGCCTGCTCGGCATCAAAAATACTGGATGTTACTTGCCCGTCTTTGACATTAAAGTTTGATTGCGTCATCTACTATTACCTATGAGTGGGTTAATATTATTGTCAATGGCCTCACGTGCTCGAAAAATCCTCGATCTGACAGTGCCTACCGGACAATCCATCACAACGGCGATTTCTTCATAGCTCATGCCCTCGATCTCGCGTAGCGTGATCGCGGTTTTGAGATCATCGGGTAGCGATTCAATGGTTCTGAAAATTACCGCTTTGATCTCATCACTTAGCAATAAGCTCTCCGGAGAAGCATTAGACCTTAATTGCTCTGCTCCGTCATAAAACTCTGCTTCCTCAGCATCAACATCATTGGCAGGCGGCTTACGCCCCTGTGCCACCAGATAGTTCTTCGAGCAATTAACCGCAATTCGGTACAGCCAAGTGTAGAATGCGCTGTCACCCCGAAAATTGGGTAAAGCCCGATACGCCTTAATGAAGGCCTCTTGTGCTACATCGGCCACATCGCCCGAATTGGATACGTAGCGCGAGATCAATGCTGCAACTTTGTTCTGATATTTGGCAACCAACAAATTGAACGCATTTTTATCTCCTTGCTGAACACGCCGAACTATCTCTAAATCTAAATCCTGCTCGCTCATTCGAGCCGGTACTCCTCTTTGTTATTACTTGTTTTTCACACACATTGTCGCGCATTGTTGCCATCTTTTACAGCTACTCTGACTAAGTGCTGAATAAAAAGTTCTGTTTTTTTGATATTTTTTTTAAAATACCCCGTATTGTCACGTCATAAACGTATTCGGTGTTGAATATGTCAGCTAGCAGCCTTACTGGGCTAAGCATAGCAGAATTATCAAAACACGCAGAATAACAGGTTTAATTAGCTAAGACCCACTAACATGAAAGAACAAGTTCAACACCAAACAGATGTCATTATCGTCGGCAGCGGCGCAGCCGGATTAAGTCTGGCCTTATCGCTTGCAAATACATGCCGCGTCACTGTGCTCAGTAAAGGCGAGTTGCGTGAAGGTTCAACCCTCTACGCACAAGGTGGCATAGCTGCGGTCTTTGATAAGAAGAATGACAGCATAGAATCACACGTTGATGACACTCTGGCCGCTGGTGCAGGCCTCTGTGACAGAGAAGCAGTGCATTACACGGCTTCCAATGCCAAGCAATGCCTCAAGTGGTTAATTGAGCAAGGCGTGCCATTTGATATGGAATTTGATAGTAAAGGACGGGAGCGTTTCCACCTCACCCGAGAAGGGGGACACAGTCACCGCCGTATACTACACGCCGCTGATGCTACCGGCAAAGCAGTACAATCTACTTTGATTGAGCGAGTTCAGGAACATCCAAATATTCTGTTACTGGAACAATACAACGCAATCGACTTGATCACTCAGGGCACCTCAGATCAAAAAGTCGTTCATGGCTTATACGTCTTTAACCGCCGTGCCAACCGAGTCGAAACGGTCACTGCCAAATTTGTTGCTCTGGCAACCGGTGGCGCGAGCAAAGTGTATCTTTATACTTCTAACCCGGACGTATCCAGTGGGGATGGTATCGCCATGGCGTGGCGCGCCGGCTGCCGTGTAGCAAACATGGAATTCAATCAGTTTCACCCAACCAGCCTGTACCACCCTGAGCTGCAGAATTTTCTGATCACAGAAGCAATGCGTGGAGAAGGCGCTCTGCTGAGACGCCCTGATGGCACTCGCTTTATGCCTGATTTTGATGATCGGGAAGAGTTAGCACCACGTGATGTTGTCGCTCGCGCTATCGACTACGAGATGAAGCGCCTGGGTGCCAATTGCGTCTATCTGGATATCTCTCACAAAGACAAAGACTTTATCATAGAGCACTTCCCGACTATTTATGCTAAATGTTTGAGCGTCGGTCTGGATATTACCAAAGAACCGATCCCGGTCGTCCCGGCGGCACATTACACCTGTGGCGGAGTCATGACAGACTTTAACGGCCTGACCGACATCAGCAATTTATACGCCATCGGCGAAGTAGCCTATACCGGGCTTCACGGTGCCAACCGCATGGCAAGTAACTCGTTGCTTGAGTGTATTGTATTTGCCCATGCCGCAGCCAAAGACATACTCGCTAAAATAGACATTCAGCCAGAGCCACCCGAATTGCCGGAATGGGATGAAAGTCAGGTCAGTGATTCAGATGAAGAAGTCGTGATCACCCATAACTGGCATGAGCTCAGACTATTTATGTGGGACTATGTAGGCATTGTTCGTTCAACTAAGCGACTGGAGCGAGCACTTCGTCGGGTTGAATTATTACAGCAAGAGATTCAGGAGTATTATTCTCACTTCAGGGTCAGCAATAACCTGCTCGAATTGCGTAATTTGGTTCAGGTGGCTGAGCTGATCATTCGCAGTGCGCTGGCCAGAAAGGAAAGCCGAGGGTTGCACTATACGCTGGACTTCCCAGACAGTGCTGAGACCACAGAACCAACTATCCTGACCTCAGAAGAGGCAAAACGCGAGTCTGAGTCCAATTGATACCCGTAGGCTGAGCCACTTCGCTTGGTAACACCTCACACCATCAAAAACACCTGGCGACATAATTGTCGCCAGTATTCTTCCTGCATAGCGTGACGCATAATTCCGATATGCCGGGTACCTTTATCTGTCTGAACGGTCAACAGCAACGAACAGTGAAAGTATAGACGCACAGACTTGAGTTGTCCCTGCCAACGCTGCTGCTCGGCAGAAACGATGAGTGTGCCTTGTTCTGGTAATATCCCCAGTTGGCCTGACAGTACGAAATAGTGTTTCATCGTATGCCTGGCAAAGCGATACCCCAGAAAACATGTTGCCAAATGCCACCACCAAAGTGTTGGCGTCACAATAACCAAAACAGCCAATAGGCAACAAAAAAAGACCACAATTACTTTGTGGTCAGGTGTGTTTTGCTGGAAATAAAAACTAAGCGCGGACCCGGTCAAGAACAAACTTTACCATAGTGTCCAGCTCCGGATATGGACAGGCTTCATGGCCCATAAACCAGGCAAATAAATCGGGGTCTTCTACTTCCAGTAAACGTTGAAACACCAACTTATCTTGTTCAGATAACTGGTCGTACGCTTCATCAACGAAAGGCTCCAGCAAAATATCCAACTCCAGCATGCCACGGCGACATGCCCATTTTGTACGAGCCTTTGAATACAACTCAGCCATAATTTCCACATACCCTTAAATTTTATTGTGTCACAGTGATTATAACGTATCCTGCGGTGCGCGTTAACTGTGTGAAGAAACAATAATCGCGCCCTTCGCGCCTATCTCAGTCGCAAGATTTGCGGTAATATTAGGTAAATTCTTCAACAAGGATCAATAAGATGGCACAAGCAAATGCATATCCTCTTAGTTTACAATTGATCTCTGTAAGCGGCGCCGATAAGTTAAGTTACCTGCATGGCCAGGTCACCCAGGATCTTAATCTGCTGACGGATGATAACTTCCTTTGGGCCGGGCATTGCAGCCCGAAAGGTAAATTGTGGGCAACCCTCAGGCTTAGTAAATTAAACGATGCCTATCTGCTACTCGGATCTCAGGCTGAGACCGACGCTTCCTGTCGGGAGCTCAAAAAATATGGTGTGTTCGCCAAGGTTGATATTGAAATAACGCACCATCAGGTGCTTGGTATACTGACTGATGACATGTGCCAAACGTGCGACCTGTTAGGGCTCACCTTTGCTCAAGAATCCAACGCCTGTACATTTGGTGATAATAACAAAGCGCTGAAACTAGATGGCCAGCGCCTGTTGCTGATTGTCGAACATGGCTACACATTACCACAAGGTGTTGCACTGCACACTGACCCCACCCCGTTTGACAGTGCCACAATTTTGGCTGGAGAACCACAACTCGGTGAAACCAGTGTCGATGAATACGTACCTCAGATGGTAAATCTACAAGCGCTGGGCGCGATCAGCTTTAAGAAAGGCTGCTATACTGGTCAGGAGACGGTGGCCCGGATGCGTTATTTGGGCAAAAATAAACGTGCTCTTTATATTGTAAAGGGCCAGGCCAGCGCGCATCCACAGGAATCAGAACTTGAGGTCCAACTGGAAGGGGACAACTGGCGTCGGGCAGGCAAAGTGATCCATCAGGCCTACGACAGCGTCAGTCAAGACTATTATGCGCTGGTAGTGATGGCCAACGACCTGACTGACTCAGCAGTTTTGCGTTGCAAAACGCACCCGGGAGTTGAGCTGAAAATTCAGCCTCTTCCCTACTCTTTAGAAGATAATTAAGCGGAAAGATTATGAAAATTGCCCCGAATACCGTTGTAAAAATGCACTACGCTGTGTTGGACAATGATGACAACAGCATAGACAACACCTTT
The DNA here is from genome assembly GCF_022347845.1 of Pseudoalteromonas sp. McH1-42. NCBI lineage: Bacteria > Pseudomonadati > Pseudomonadota > Gammaproteobacteria > Alteromonadales > Pseudoalteromonadaceae > Pseudoalteromonas > Pseudoalteromonas sp. McH1-42. The sequence continues at coordinate 71,031 of NZ_JAKRFU010000002.1, forward strand.
GATGATGAACCGCTTGAGTTTATCGTGGGTACGGGTTATTTGATTTCAGGCCTGGAAGAGGCACTGATGAGCAAACAGGCTGGAGACAAACTCAGCGTGTCTGTTGAGCCACAAAATGGCTATGGCGAACGTCACGATAATTTAATGCAGGCTGTGCCAAAAAGCATGTTCGAGGACATGGAAGTAGAGGTCGGCATGCAGTTTCGTGCCACCACAGACGACGGTGAACAAACGGTGATCGTGATTGGCATTGAAGGCGACGATGTCATTGTTGATGGCAACCATCCTCTTGCCGGTATCACGTTAAACTTTGATGTGGAAATTCTGGAAGTTCGTGAAGCAACAGCGGAAGAGTTGGCGCATGGTCACGTCCACAGCGAGGGCGGGTGTGCGCACTAGCACTCACGCACCAACACACTAAAAAAGCGCCTATTTGGCGCTTTTTTTGATCTCCTCAAGCGCTGCAAGCACGCCTTCCTGGTCGTTAGTACCAATACGGTACTGTGAGCCATCCTCAAGCACAAACTCAATGGCTTTGAAGCCATGCGCAGCATACACCCAGCCATCATGCGTGATCTTGACACCAATGCCATGGCGAAACGAATTAGTCACGGGCGCGAATGACTGCAACTCAGTAACCTTAACCGATTTCTTGAGTATGCCGGGACCAAACCACCAGCTCACGGTCTGCTGCGCTTTATCTACCTGTACGGTAAGTCCGTAGAACAAGTAACCAATCAGTAGCAAAATACCAATGAACCCATAAAGCAGTGCATTGTGGCCCAACAAATAGATTGCCATGGCAACAAAAGTGGCAAACCAGCCCAGAAATGCCCAAATTATCCAAGACCATTGCGTCTTTTTATACATGCACCTACATACCTTAATTAAAACTATAAACGAGTGTCACACCTATTTCGCTATCCACTTTTTCTTTGCCTTCTTCAGGCTGAGAATGATAGCGGTAGGTATAAGCAACTTTCATAGAAACACCGCCCATGACCTGACTGATCAACGCTGTTTCTGAAAAAATACGTGCGCCCAGACCCGACATGGATCTTTCATAACTGATGTCCTGATTAAATCGCGTGCGTTTAGAAACGGTGCGCTCCCACTGTAATGCAGCGCGCAACAGGTGACCACGCTCAACTCTTTCCTGATCAGGCTCTAACTCAGTTTCATCGTCTCGCCTGTACATAGACAGACCCGGACCAATATCTAAATCAACGGTGTTTTTGCGCCCTTCGAAAACACGCTTACCATAACCGGTAACAAGAGTTGTGGTGTATTCTCGACCATTAAACTTATCCAGTTCATAGTCGCCGTACAGAAACAAAGACGTATTCTTCTGCCCTATTTTATAGTTACCCTGTGCGGAAATGAAATAACGGGATGCCGTTTCATCTTCTATGTTCGTGTCTGGGTCAACCTCGCGACGATAAGCGCCATCAAACTTAAACTGGTTACGCCAGTATTTAAAATCCTGATAGAGATTACTCTTAAGTTTAAACGCGGTATTACTGGTATTCCCTCGATTGAGCAAAACACCAAACTCAACGTCACCGTACAAAAACTCTCCTTCATGAAGTGCGTGGATTTCTTCTTCCGACAATTCTCCATATTTATGGAAGTCTTCAAACGGATCGACGGCCAAAGCTTCAGCACTAAGCAATAGCCCAGCACAGACAAGGAAAAAGGTGGCGTGTTTCACTGCACTGATTTCTCTTACTGCTTCCAGACAATGTGACAAAAAGGCGCATCCAGGTCCCGACTGATCAGAATTTTGGCAAAAATGACATCGCCTTGCGTTTCCTCCAGGCCAACACTCACCTGAATGAAGTGCTCAGCTTCTGCCTCCTGGTCATAAGCAACCAAAGTATGCCAGCTGTCATCCGGTACACTGTCTTCAATAAAGCCAAATTCTTCACTTTGGCTGTCGAACAACTCAACGTCTTCAGCTGTCAGGTTATCACCGGCCAGCTCAAGGAAAATATCATAGGCTTGTTGCGTTGCTTCTTCGATAGAACTTAAACGTGCAGACATTACATCACCTCGTCTGTCAAAATTGAGGGGTATAGTAGCAAATTGCAAATTTACAAGGCTACGGCTTTTAGTTAGTTTTAACAAAAATGTCGCCCAAATGCATGAAAACAGTAAATTGACCTATTCAGAGTATCCAGGACAACAGTGGCACCATTAAAGTAAATACTCTATGCTAGCTCTGCAAAACGAAAAGAATAAGAGTACGCAGCAAAAGGAAAGAGATATGGTCCAGTTAGAGACAATTGACGGCATCGCCTGGGTCACCCTCGCCCGGCCTGAAAAACAAAACGCGTTATCCTTTGAGATGTTCAGGCAACTGGATAACATCATCCACACACTCAAACGAGATCGTCAATTGCGCGCTGTTGTGATCCAGGGACAGGGTGCGCATTTTTGCGCTGGCCTGGATGTCAGTGCGGTCATGAAAAAGCCCCGCAACATCGTCTCACTACTGAGTAAATGGCTGCCAGGTAATGCGAATCTGGTACAGCGCGTTGCGCTGGGCTGGCGCGCCCTACCCGTGCCTGTTTTTGCATTAGTCCGTGGTAATTGCCTGGGTGGGGGTTTACACATTGCACTGGGGGCAGACTATCGCATTGTGTCACCCGATGCTCAGTTCGCCATTATGGAAGCACGCTGGGGACTGTGCCCGGACATGAGTACCAGTATAATGCTGCCCGGTATTATACGTCATGATCAGGCGCTCTGGCTGGCTTCCAATCCACAACGTATTGATGCCAACACAGCTTATGAGCTGGGACTCATAACGCAAATCAGCGACGATCCGCTGGACACGATAAAACAGCGGCTCGCTCAACTGGCGCACATATCACCGGATGCGCTGGCTGCTATCAAACATCTATACAATGATGCGTACCACCCGCCCAGGCGTAAACTATTGTGGCTGGAAACCTGGTATCAGATTAAGCTGCTACTGTCGAAAAACACCCGTATTGCGATGCACAATGGCCGCCAAACGGAACAAGCCAGGCCCTATCGTCCAAGAGGCAAATGGTAATAAGGTCGCATTGTGCGTCACACCGATTACACCCAAAATAACGCAAGGCTTAATCACAAACGTGTCTATTATGATGATTGCTCTTAGATTTATTGCATCCCTGGCTATTCTGATTGGATGCCTCTGGGCTGCCAGACTCATCACAGCAACCTTTGCACTAAGCTTGCCCGCCCCTTTGCTGGGGCTTTTGCTCTTATTTGGACTATTGCAAGGCGGCCTTTTAAGGAGTGAGTATTTACTTCCATCTTGCAACCCTATTTTAAAGTATATGGCCCTGTTTTTTATACCTGCGGGTGTTGGGTTGATAAACTATCTGGCAATATTCAGCCAATATGCCTGGCTGTTGATAAGTGTGCTCATCCTGGTACCCACACTGGGCTTATTACTAGCAGGCAAACTGGCCAGCCAGGGCAGATTTTATGATTAATATGCTAATGGGCTGCACAATCACGCTGGTCTTATTTGCCATCATGCGACGCGTCAATCATCGCTGGCGCTCACCCATGCTCAACCCCGTGCTGCTCTGTATTGTGCTTATCAGCGCCGCTCTGCTGCTTAGCAACATTGATTATATTGACTACCGTAACGCGACGACACCAATCAGTTTCTTTCTGGAGATAGCCGTAGTTGCCCTTGCCGTACCGCTCTATCAGCAGCTCCACGCGATAAGACCGTATCTGATACTCATTAGCCTCAGCAGCTTTTTGGGGATCTCTTGTGCAACAATAACCGCCTTCATGCTTTGTCAATGGTTTGCGGCACCTGAACCCCTCATGGCGTCATTAATGGCTTTGTCAGTCACTACTCCAATCACGTTGATTGTGACGGACACACTGAGCGGCATTCCCGGGGTTGCCGCCATCATGGTGATCCTCATTGGTGTGCTGGGTGGCGTATTTGGCTTAGCACTGCTCACTTTAGCCGGCGTAACACAACCGCAGGCCAAAGGCGTAGCACTCGGTGTGACCTGTCATGCAATCGGGACAGCCGCGGCAATGGAATATCACCCTGCCGCCGGAGCTTTTGCCTCCGCAGCAATGATAATCAGCGCCGTGATCACAGCGAGCTGGGTGCCAGTGCTTTTTACGCTGTTACAGGGCATAATCAGCTAAACTAAAAGAAACCCCAATGTCATCAACCGATAAGCGCTCACACATATCATAACGACAAGGCAGGAGCACAGCATGATAGAACAAGAAATTGCACAAATTGAACACTACTACGTGCTGATCCGAGACTACCTGGTGACATACAGTATGCAATTAGTTGGTGCTCTGGTGATCTTACTATTCGGTCTATGGCTGGCTAAAAAGCTGGCTAAAGCTACTGAACGCCTGATGCTCAAACACAATATTGATGTGACACTGACAAACTTCATCAGCAACGTAGTCAAAGTGCTGCTCATTATTATGTTCACTATCATTGCGCTGGGTAAAATAGGGATCAGTGTGACCCCGTTTGTTGCCGCAATCGGTGCGGCTTCACTGGGGGCTGGCCTGGCAGTTCAGGGCATGTTATCTAACTACGGCTCAGGATTAGCCATCATTGCGACCCGACCGTTTGTGGTGGGCGATACTATAGCTGTTAAAGGCGTGTGTGGTCAGGTAAAAAGCATTGAGCTGGGTCATACCATTTTGGTCAATGAGGAAAAGGTCGAAATCACCATCCCCAATAAGCACATCATTGGTGAAATTATGCAAAACTCTTTCGCTCACTCGCTGGTGAAAGGAGAAATTGGCATCGCTTATAGCGCCAACGCCGAGCAAGCAATTACGATTATAAATGGTATTTTGACGGACCATGAAGCGGTCGCAGACACCCCACAAGCTCAGGTTGGCATTGAAGCATTTGGCGACAGTGCCGTCCTGATCAGCTACCGTTACTGGGTGCCGACCACTCAAATCATCGAGCATAAATTGACTATCAACGGTGCCATTTATGCCGCAATCCAGACCGCCAACATAGAAATCCCGTTTCCACAACGAGTTGTCACAATCAAAGAGAAGCATACGTCCGCAGATTGATCCTGGTTGTTTTTCACTCTATGCTGTCAATGTTTTGTCTACAAAACATACAACATGTAAAACGGAGTGATCTATGAACACAAGAAAGTTAATGAAGATATGCTGTGCCGCAGGCCTGCAAATGATTGCAGCACACAGCTGGGCTCAGGCCGATACTGCCAACTATGACTGCAGCGCGCTCGCCGAATGGTCCAGTTCAACGGTGTACCGCAAAGGCGATCAAGTGCGTGCTCAGGCTCAAGCTTATGAAGCAAAATGGTTCAATCAAAATGAGCGACCCGCGAACAATTCAGATACCTTTGACGTATGGCGACAACTTGGCCAGTGCATCAGCGGCAACGCCCCGGTGGTTACCCTAGTAAGCCCCCAGGATGGCGCTGTGCTGAACAAAAATGACAGCGCTGTTTTTGCTGCAAATGCCAGTGATCAGGATGGCGATCTCGCCCAGGTTGAGTTTTTTGTTAACGACATCAGTGTCGGTATACTCAGCCAGCCTCCTTATCAGCTTACCTGGTCTGCACAGCTGGGTATGCACACTGTGAGCGCAGTGGCAGCAGACGCCAAAGGGAACCTGAGTATACCCGCAACGGCTGACATCACAGTGCGGGATGACAGCGGTAATGTTCCCCCCGCTCTGACCATTGATACACCGACAAACAGCCAAGCATTTAAAGTTGGCGATACCGTTAGCCTTGCGGTGCAGGCCACTGACACCGATGGCCAGGTTGTGCAGGTCGAAATGTGGCGAGATGCTCAGCGTCTTACAACGCTCAATACCCCACCTTTTCGCCATGATTTTGTGACCGTGAGCCCCGGCAACAAACAGCTCAGAGTCATTGCACAAGACGACAAAGGCGCCACCGCTGAAGCCAGTGTGACCATTCAGGTGAGTGCTGCAAGCTCAGGCGGCTGTGCAGGCCTGAGCACTTATCGAGCTGGCCAAAGCTATCAAAGTGGTGAGCTGGTGGCACATAATAATCGCAAATACCGCTGCGATATCGCTGGCTGGTGCAGCTCCAGTGCTGCATGGGCCTACGAGCCCGGCACAGGTCAACACTGGCAGGACGCCTGGAGCGATTTGGGGATCTGTGCAATCGCGCCCGAAATTAGCTTTAGTCAGCCTAACGATAATGCCACTTTGCTGCGCAACCAGCCGACACAGATAGCCGTCAGTGCCACCGATGCAGACGGGACTATCTCGCAATTAGAGTTATTTGCTGATCAAACCTTACTTGGCAGCACCGCGCAAGATGCGCTGACTGTTGAGTGGACGCCAGGTAACACCGGGCCAGTTACACTCAGTGCTGTTGCAACCGACAACGAGAGCAACCAGAGCCAACAAACTATCCAGGTCACGGTTACCGATCAGCCACTGGTCGTTGATTTAACCGCCCCAACTTCGGGTACTCAATATGTATTGGGTAATACCATTTCTATCAAAGCCAACGCTCAGGCGCTCAGCGGTCAGATCTCGATGGTCGATTTTTATGCCAACGGGGTAAAAGTTGGCAGTGATACCCAGGCACCTTATGAGTTTAACTACGCGCCAGCAACCGTTGGACAACACAGTATCTATGCAACCGCGACCAGCACATCGGGAGATACAGCAAGCAGCCCAGCGGCCACTGTCACTGTCATTACGCCGCCGGTTGGCAAAACCCATAAACTCATCGGCTACTGGCATAACTTTGTTAATCCGGCTGGCTGCCCTATTCCATTGGATCAGATCTCCGATGCCTGGGACATCATCGACATTGCCTTTGCAGAAAACGACCGCTCTTCTAATGGTACGGTTCACTTCAAGCCCTTTGAAAAGGACATCCGCTCTAACTGCCCACCCATCGATCCCGCTAAATTCAAAACCGATATGCAGGCACTACAGGCGCAGGGCAAAATTTTTGTGCTCAGCCTGGGTGGCGCTGAAGGCACCATTACGCTGAACACAGATGCTGATGAAGCCAATTTTGTCAGCAGCCTCACGGCCATTATTCAGGAATGGGGATTTGATGGCCTGGATATTGACCTTGAAAGTGGCTCAAACCTGTTACACGGCTCTCAGATACAGGCTCGTTTACCCCGGGCAATTAAACAGATAGAGCAGAATATGGGCGGAGACATGGTCTTAACCATGGCACCAGAACACCCCTATGTACATGGGGGCATGATAGCCTACTCCGGTATTTGGGGTGCATACATTCCATTGATCAACGAACTCAGAGACACGCTGGATTTGCTACATGTTCAGCTCTACAACAACGGTGGACTGCCTAACCCATACGAGCCAGGCAGCGCACCAGAAGGCTCAGTCAACATGATGGTCGCCCACGCAAAAATGTTAATTGAAGGATTTGATCTTGCCGATGGCAGTCGCTTTATGCCACTGAGAGACGATCAGGTTGCCATTGGGCTACCCTCAGGTCCGCAATCGGCCAACTCAGGCCAGGCACCTATTGCCAATATCATTGCGGCACTGGACTGTCTGACCAAAGGTACGCAATGCGGTACGATTACGCCCAGCCAGCCTTATACCGCTTTTGGCGGTGTGATGACCTGGTCAATTAACTGGGACAAATTTGATGGTTATAACTTCTCTGTGCCTGTGGGCAATAAACTCACAGAAATGAATCAGGGACAATAAACGTTCCATAACGGGGTAACGGCGGTTCCCGCTCGTTACCCTCATTCCACCGTATATTGAAGCCAATTTAAGACTCTTTGCTACTGGCAGTTCGGTAAAATTAACGTTAAGGTGGAGTTAATCTGTTACCCCCCGATTTGAATCAAGGAGAACTTATGAGTAACAACACGTATACCCCACCAAAAGTGTGGACACACCAGCCCAACAGCGACAACAAATGGGCCAATATCAATAGCCCGGAATCAGGTGCCCGCCATGAGCAAGCACTGCCTGTTGGTACACACCCACTGCAACTCTATTCGATGGGCACACCCAACGGGCAAAAAGTCACCATTATGCTGGAAGAGCTGCTGGCGCTTGGGATCAGTGAGGCCGAATATGATGCACACATGATCCACATTGGTGAGGGTATGCAGTTTTCTTCAGGCTTTGTAGGCGTCAACCCGAACTCGAAAATTCCTGCTTTGGTCGATAAAAGCGGCGAAAATGAATTCAATGTATTTGAATCTGCTTCCATCCTCGTTTACCTGGCCGAGAAATTTGAACAGCTTTTGCCCGCATCAGGTACAGGCAGAATAAACACCTTTAACTGGCTATTTTGGGCACAAGGCTCAGCGCCCTTTGTTGGTGGCGGGTTTGGTCACTTCTATGCCTATGCCGATGAAAAGCAAGAATACCCCATCAATCGCTTTGCCATGGAAGCAAAACGTCAGCTTGATGTACTGGATAAACACTTGGCAAAAAATACCTATGTGGCCGGTGAGCAATACAGCATTGCCGACATTGCCATCTGGCCCTGGTATGGCAGTCTGGCACTAGGCAGAATGTACGACGCCGGTGAGTTTTTGCAGGTTCACCAATATGAGCATGTTGTACGCTGGGCAAAACAACTGGATGCACGTCCTGCCGTACAACGAGGCAGGATCGTCAACCGTACCTTCGGTGAGCCATGGGAGCAGCTCAGAGAGCGCCACAATGCTGCCGATATTGATGCCGTACTGGCATTAAAACCTTAACAAATAAGCGCGTGTCCTCCACGCGCTTATTTTCCGGCCTTACTCCACCGTTAGCTTCCCAGCTTCTCAACACGCACACTTTCTAAGACTCAGTAATACACACTATATATTCAATTAATTTCAAATATAAATGACAATCATTTCTGTTTATGTTTTTATACTCAAAATGTAACACTTGAGTGGTTCATATCCGGTAACCCTTGACGAGGAGTCCTTATGCTGCAAACTAATCCAACGTTGAATAGCGCGGCTGAGCAGTTAGAGCACGCGCTAGCCCCCTGGCAAAAAGCCATCACCGCAGGTAACTGTGCTTTTGAAGGTCAATCATTCTACAGCGCAAGAGACCATTATCAGAGCGCACTGTATCTGGTGAGCAATTTAATTGCCCACTTTACTCACCAGTACGATCAGCAGCTTCAGGAAGATGCACTGATGCATTGTTGCCCGGCGCTGATTGTCGCCTCACACAACCTGGCTGATTGCTACCTGGCACTGGGGTTACCGCACAAAGCGTGTGAGCAGCTCGTTAGCGTCCATCAACGTATGGTCCAGTTATGTGACCATGCCAACCCGCAAGTTGGATTAATTGCAATGCGCCATTGTATGCGAACACGAACTGAGTTAATGCACTTTATTACCACCCATAAAGCCTATAAAAACCTGGTCAGCTGGGCCACTCAGGCACTCAATACTCCCCAATCAGCACACCATTATCATTAATTTAAAGGAGAGAAGTATGGCATTTACACTGCCCGCATTACCTTATGCCTATGATGCGTTAGAGCCGCATATTGATAGTAAAACCATGGAGATCCATCACACCCTGCATCACCAGACCTATGTCAACAAAGCCAATGCTGCGCTTGAAGGCAGTGAGTTTGAAGGTCAATCCACCATCGAATTATTAACCAATATCAAAGATCTCCCGGAAACATTGCGTGGCGCAGTGCGCGATCACGTCGGTGGCCACAACAATCACTCTTTATTCTGGGAAGTCATGTCGCCACAAGGTGGGCAGCTGCATCAGGGAGAACTGTCCGCAGCCATTGATAAGCACTTTGGCGATTACGACACATTTAAAACGCAATTTACCCAGGCTGCGGTAAGTCGTTTTGGAAGCGGCTGGGCCTGGCTGGTCGTCGATGAGCAAAAGCGCCTGCAGGTCACCAGCTCACTCAATCAGGACAGTCCATTTATGGACGGTCTGACGCCTGTGTTAGGGCTCGATGTGTGGGAGCATGCCTACTATCTCAAATATCAAAACCGTCGACCTGAGTATATTGAGGCTTTTTACAAGGTGGTTAACTGGCAGGAAGTAGAACGTCGTTTTCTTGAAGCGGTAAGCTAACCAAAAAAGCCAGCGGCATTGCGCTGGCTTTTTTCTCCTGAGCGCCGTTACGTGCGCTGCGCAGGAATAGGACCATGGGATAACTCAACATGTGGATTCTGACCACGTTGTCTGAGTAAATGATCCATTAAAGTGATCGCCATCATGGCTTCTGCAATCGGTATTGCCCGGATCCCGACACACGGATCATGACGTCCTTTGGTGATCATCTCTACCGACTCATTTTGCGTATTGATACTCTGACCCGGGATAGTAATACTGGAAGTCGGTTTAAGTGCGATGGAAGCAATGATATCCTGGCCTGTCGAGATACCCGCCAGTACACCACCAGCATGATTACTGGTAAACCCTTCTGGCGTTAGCTCGTCGCGGTGCTCTGAGCCCTTTTGCTCAACCACCTCAAAGCCGTCACCGATCTCAACGCCTTTTACGGCATTGATGCTCATCAGAGAGTGCGCCAGTTCAGCATCCAGTCTGTCGAATACCGGCTCGCCTAAGCCAACCGGAACCCCTTTTGCCACCACTTTGACTTTGGCGCCAACCGAATCGCCTTGCTTTTTCAGATCCCGCATATATTCGTCCAGTGCGTCCAGTTTGGTTACATCGGGAAAGAAAAAGGGGTTCTGCTCAACCTGTTGCCAGTCAAACTGCTCAGCTTTAATAGGCCCGAGCTGGGACAGACAGGCATGGATCTCAACACCGTGCACCTGCTTAAGGTATTTTTTAGCAATGCCACCAGCCGCAACGCGAATGGCTGTTTCTCTGGCCGACGAGCGTCCGCCACCACGATAGTCGCGGTGTCCGTATTTATGCCAATAACTGTAATCACCGTGACCAGGACGGAAAACGTCTTTGATTTTGCTGTAGTCTTTGGAGCGCTGATCGGTATTCTCGATTAACAAACCGATACTGGTACCTGTCGTTTTACCTTCAAACACCCCTGAGAGGATTTTAATTTCATCCCCCTCTCGACGCTGAGTCGTATAGCGGCTTTGTCCGGGTTTGCGCCTGTCCAAATCCACCTGAAGATCGGCTTCATTCAATTCAAGTCCCGCCGGGACACCGTCTACCACACCACCCAGGGCGAGACCATGGCTTTCACCAAAAGTGGTTACCTTAAATAATTGGCCTATGCTGTTGCCTGCCATTGATTTTCCTCATTCCAAAAAAACACCATCGCGCTTCCCTGCCTACAGGAAAACACTTAGTCGTTAAAGTAATCCAGTAACTGTTTTTTACTGATCACAAACACGCCCAGTCCACCGCGTTCAAATTCCAGCCAGGTAAATGGCGCGCCTGGATAAAGCGCTTCCATATGTACCATAGAATTACCCACCTCGACAAATAACAAGCCCTCATCGGTAAGGTGTCCGGCGGCCTCTTGCAACAAAGTCCGGGTGACGTCCAGACCGTCTTCACCCGAAGCCAGACCGAGTTCTGGTTCATGGTGGAACTCATCCGGGAGGTCCGCCATATCTTCCGCATCAACATAGGGCGGGTTTGCTACGATCAGATCATATTGCTGCCCAGGTACACCGCTAAACACATCGGACTGAATCGCAAACACCTGCTCCTGTGCCTGATGGTCATGAATGTTCATTTCGGCCACTGCCAGGGCATCGAAAGAAATATCAACCGCATCCACCTGAGCCTGCTCAAAGGCCTTGGCCAATGCGATAGCAATACACCCCGATCCAGTACACATATCTAATATACGGGTGACTTTTTCCGGTGACTTTAACCAGGGCGTGAACTGCGCTTCGATCAGCTCTGCAAAAGGCGAACGGGGCACTAACACACGCTCATCCACATAAAAAGGCAGTCCTGCGAACCAGGCCTGATTGGTCAGGTAAGCAACCGGAATACGCTCATCGATGCGCAATCTGAGATATTCTACCAGCCTGACTTTCTCGCTATGTGTCAGACGCGCGCTAATTAACTCTTTCGGCGCATCAACGGGCAAGTTGAGCAATGGCAGAACCAGGCTGACCGCCTCATCCCACGGGTTATCGGTGCCATGACCAAAAAACACGCCATTGCCCGCAAACTGGCTGGCAGTCCAGCGTAACCAATCCTGAATGGTGACTAAATCCTGATAGGCTTCTTCAGCCATCGCCTGAGAAATAACAGAGTCGCTCATGAGTTGCTCTCACTACTAAATGCATGGCGGCATTGTAACGGTTTTTACGCTAGGTTTTTACGCTTTTTTTCTTTAAAATAGTACTATGAACACAGATAAACCAAACTCACAACTGCCAGAAGATGATTTCGCCTTGTTCCGTGAGGCAATATCAGGTACCAGTCAGTTCAAACAAGATACCGTGCAACAAGCCAGACGTCAGACGCGCTTTAAAGGTGAAGTGATCGCCGAGCAAAAAAAGCAGCATCAGGCTGAGTTCTATTTTTCAGACGAATATGTTCCGGACATAGACACTCATGGCACCGTCAATTATGTTCGCCCGGGTGCGGACAAGTACCTCGCCAAGCAACTGCGCCGCGGTGATTACGCGCCTGAGCTGATCCTCGACATGCATGGTATGAACAAAGAAACGGCCAAAGATGAGCTGGCTGCGTTGATCCACGCCTGCAAAAAACAGCATGTCGCTTGTGCCTGTGTTGTACATGGCATTGGCGAACGCGTGTTAAAGCACAAAGTGCCGCAATATCTGGTGCAACACCCGGATATATTAGCAATCCATCAGGCCCCATTAGAATATGGTGGCAAAGGTGCTGTCCTGATCCTGGTCGATCTGCCACAAAATATGGAGTTTCGTCGTTAGTACCAAACTGGGCGTGTGCAGTCAAAGTCGCCTCGCCCTGCAGTCTTTATCAGGGTTGACCCCTGAGGCAAACACCGCGACTTCACTTATCGTCTCACCCATCACATTGTCGTATAAAACCTTTTAACACTCTGCTCACCAAGCTAGCGGCACGGTTGCAAATACGTTATATTGCTAGGTAATCTGACTATTTATTTTCAACATTTGCTGTCATACCATGAATGAACTTTTAAGCTCAGATCTGAGCATCCTACTTCTGGAGCCGTCCCAGACACAAAGACGGATCATCAGTAACGAACTTCAGGAAGAAGGGATCCGCAATATCGAGAGCGTGGACACACTTGCTGCCGCCATCGAGAGTCTGAATAACAGCAAGCCCGATCTGGTGATCAGTGCACTGTATCTGCCTGACGGCGAAGCACTCACCTTATTGCAGCACATCCATACTGAACTGGCTGATCACCAACTGCCTTTTATGTTGGTATCCAGTGAGACACGCAGAGTGCAGCTGGAAGCGTTCAAACAATCTGGTGTGGTTGCCATTTTGCCGAAACCTTTCAACAAAACGCACCTGGGCAAAGCCATCAACGCGACACTGGATATTCTCTCTCCAGAAGAGCTGGAGCTGGACTTGTATGATATTCAGGAGTTGCGGATCCTGGTCGTAGACGACTCACGTCTGGCGCGCAATCACATCCGTCGGGTGCTGAACAACCTGGGCGCAACTCGGATCAGTGAAGCGGAGCATGGGGCCGAAGCACTCACAGTATTAGAAGACACCATGTTTGATCTGATCATTACCGACTTCAATATGCCAGAAGTGAACGGTCAGGAGCTGGCTGAAGCCATTCGAAATTCCAATGAGCATAATCACGTGCCAATTCTCATGGTGTCCTCTGAGGCCAATGAAACGCATCTGGCTAATATTGCGCAATCTGGTGTAAACGCCTTATGCGATAAGCCATTCGAACCTCAGGTCGTGAAACAACTGATCTATCAGCTACTTGAGCAAAGTTAACCATTTATTGGTTAAAACCACCATCCAGACTGGTCAAAAGTCTCAATCCAGATTTTGACCAGCAACTCAAAAAATATAAAAAACATTAAATTTCATACATTTATAAATTTTCTTTAAGCTGGCACAACCTTTGTAATAGTTAGAACGACTAACACAGTAAAGTCATCGTAACTAACGCAAAAGGAACCAGACAATGAAAACTGCAACCCAACTTAGCATTCTTATCCTGACATTTGGTTTGAGCACGAGCGCCATCGCAGCAGGCAATACCAGTGTAACAGCAAGCGTCAATGCTACGACTGTAGCCAGCGTCAGCGCAATGTCAGCTATCAATAGCGGAACTACTTCTGCAACTCAGGAAATACTCACTGAAATGAAGTCTCACATCAGCCAGACCATCAAAGCAAATCTGGTTGAACTGAAAGAAAGCACCAAAGCTGCATTGATTAAATCATTCACGCCAGAGCAAGAAGAAGCACAACAAACATCAGGCAAGGAACAGTAAGATGCTGAATGAAATGACACTATTTAGCCTGCTGGTCACGCCAGTTATCAGTTTAATGCTGGCGTATGGCTCAGTTGAGTTAATCAAACGTCTCAATCACAAATGGTCGATAGGACGTGCATCATGACAAGGCAAAATCGGGGTATAAAAAAACCCGCACAAAGCGGGTTTTTTTCAGAACAACAAAGTCGAGCTTACAGGTCGCCTTCGTTTTCAGAAAGGAACTTAGCAACACCTTCAGGGCTTGCGTCCATACCTTTTTTGCCTTCAGTCCAGCCAGCTGGACATACTTCACCGTGCTCTTCGTGGAACGCCAGCGCGTCAACCATGCGCAGCATTTCGTCGATGTTACGGCCCAGAGGCAGATCGTTTACTACCTGGTGACGTACATTACCTTCAGAATCGATCAGGAATGAACCACGGAAAGCAACGCCAGCTTCTGGGTGCTCAACATCATATGCCTGACAGATTTCGTGCTTCACGTCAGCAACCAGGTCATACTTAACCGGACCAATACCGCCTTCGTTTACAGGGGTGTTACGCCATGCGTTGTGAGAGAATTGAGAATCGATTGAAACACCGATCACTTCAACACCACGCTTTTGGAATTCTTCGTAACGCTTGTCAAATGCGATTAGCTCAGAAGGACAAACGAAAGTGAAGTCTAGTGGGTAAAAGAAAATAACCGCTTTTTTACCTTTAATACGCTCATGTAGATTGTAACCATCTACGATTTCACCGTTACCTAAAACTGCTGCTGCTGTAAAGTCAGGTGCCTTGCGGCCTACTAATACACCCATTGTTATCTCCAAATAGTTAGTTTGAGTTCCAAAGTTCCACACTCACACAGAGCAACATGGCCAGTAAGGCAATGTTTTTCTGTATCACTGTGAATTGTCACTTATTATTGAGGCGTTTTATAAAAAAACAACCCTTATACCAATTGGTATTATTTGGCGCTCAGTTTATGCTGTTCCTTCAAAAGGATACAATCGAATTATCCGATAGCAGCCATCTAATAAATTGATGGCACAATGATTAACCATCACCACTGCTATTTTTCGGGCACACAAAAAAAGCACCCTGCGGTGCTTCTTCATATAGGTTTGTTAACCCTTAATCCATGATGTCATCAGGCATGTCGCCACGTAGCTGCTGCCAAATTTCACCTGAGCGATGACCGTATCGACGCATCAGTGTAATCGCGCCGTCGTGCTCGCCTTTTTCTGCCAGCGCTGTCAAATCAGCATAAAACTCACGAGCAAGTTCGCGGGTGCGCGGATCTGAGAAGTAATGACAACCAATCTTTGAATAGAGCCCTTTAAATCCGTTAAGGATCAACACGTAAATTTTATTGTTGCCGGCACTAGCTAGTTGATGATGAACCCGGTAGTCATATTCAGCAAACGCTTCTGCTGTATCTGCAACTTCAGCATGCTTAGACAAAATGTCGACCACAGATTGAGGGTTGAACTTAATGGCCGCACGAGTATAGATAGCACTGATGTTGGTACGTGCAGACAGCAACTGATCGGTCAACTCGGGCACTTTGTCTTCATCCAGCCGCGCAAGTGTCTCAAGAATATTCAGTCCTGACGTTTCCCAGAAATTGTTTACCCGCGTTGGTTTACCATGCTGGATAGTCAGCCAGCCATCACGCGCCAGACGCTGCAATACTTCACGCAAGGTGGTGCGAGTGACACCAATAAGCTCTGACAGCTCACGTTCGGCTGGTAAAATGGAGCCGGGAGGAAATTCGCCATTCCAAATTGACTCGACAATATACTCCTCAGCAAAACCTGCTGGGCTCTTGGCTTTAAAGATTCTCATTTAACACCACTTTTGACAACATAAAGTACGTCGACAAGCCTGTGGTTCTGTGCGTAGCACACCGACAGGCTTCTGCAACTCAATAATCCACTGATTGTACCAGATGATTTAGAACTAACAAGGCATATCTGTACCACGGTGCAACCTCAAATAACATCATGAAGAAAAAGCACGAATAAAGGAACACACCTGGCCAAGTCGCCATACTTTTTTACCGGTACATTAAGGTTTAACGCCAATCCCCTGAACCACAGCAGCCTGCCCAGTAT
Source organism: Pseudoalteromonas sp. McH1-42 (assembly GCF_022347845.1). Classification (NCBI taxonomy): domain Bacteria; kingdom Pseudomonadati; phylum Pseudomonadota; class Gammaproteobacteria; order Alteromonadales; family Pseudoalteromonadaceae; genus Pseudoalteromonas; species Pseudoalteromonas sp. McH1-42. The sequence goes on from NZ_JAKRFU010000002.1 coordinate 87,520, forward strand.
GATATTGTCCTTCTACGACCGGGCGCTCTAATTGTTCAAGGTACGCCCAGTCCAGCCCAGGTAATTCTTCAGCTAGCTGGGTCGCACTCAGCATGGTTTCCACATCATTTCCACCCCCCGTCCCTAACCGGATCTGTTCAGGTGCATAAGCTTCCGTTAAAAATACCCCATTGGGTTTAAGCGCTCTTATCACACGCAAATGTAGTTGCGCGCGCACAGGCCTCGCAAACGGTGCAAATATCGACACTATACTATCCCATTGCTCTGTACCCAGTTCAAACTCAGCCAAATCAGCATGAATAAACTGGACCCGCACATTCATCGCCTCTGCCAGCTGCCGCGCTTTCTCTATTCCTTTAATTGAGGCATCAACAGCCGTTACCTCAAAACCCAGCTTTGCCAGATATACTGCATTACGCCCCTCTCCTTCTGCCAGGCTCAATATACGTTTGCCTCTAAGCTGCTTTACTCTCGCCTTTAAAAAGTCATTCGGCTCTGTGCCATAAGCATAATCAGATGCAGCAAAGCGAACATCCCACATAGGATCAAAATTCATCACGGTCTCCTCTCGTCAAGTGATATAAACCATGCTACAACTTAAAGTCGACTTTAGGTCAAGTACTGATAAGCACACTTTGCCTTCGATTTCAGATCAAAGAGAAACACATGGATATTGCCGATGTCGCCAAAGCCTCCGGGCTAAAACCTTCCACGCTCAGGTATTACGAACAAAAAGGCCTGATCCACAGCGCTGGTCGACGCGGGCTGCGCCGCTATTACGACGCCACAGTGCTGGAGAAGCTCGCACTCATAAACCTAGGTCGCTATGTCGGTTTATCTCTGGATGAAATCGGCCAGATGCTGCTGCCCAAGGGGGTAGACATAGACCGCGCCCTGCTGCGCCAAAAAACCGCAGAGCTGGATAAACAAATTGCCTCTATGCAAGCCATTCGAGACAGCCTTCACCATGCTGCGCACTGCCCGGCGCCTAATCATCTGGCCTGTCCGACTTTTCAGCGACTCATGAAACTGGCCGGAAAGCGCCTAAAACCACAAAAAAGTAAGCTTTAACCGCTTTTTTAAATGCTATGGCCAATCAGAACTTATAACTAACAATATCAGACAGTTAAATGTTTCACTTGCATATTTTCAGTGTACATTGATGTCAATTCCGGTCAGATTAAGCAAGCCGACGATCTGAACATGTTAGCGTTCGGCATAATTTAAATTTAGCTGAGCATTACAATGAACCCACCCAGACAAACTTTACTCGACGTCACCAGGGGCACCGCCGTCCTCGGTATTCTGTTGATGAATATTCGTCTTTTCTCTGAACCCTATGCCGCTTATTTCTCCCCCCTGGCACACACAGACCAATCTATCAGTGGACATCTCTGGTGGCAGACACAGTACCTTTTCGCCGATCAGAAATTTATGGCTATTTTTTCCATGCTGTTTGGGGCCAGTACTGCCCTTATTTGCGATAAACAACTGGCCGTGGGCAAATCACCCTATGGCTACTACCTGAAACGATTGGCCGTTCTGCTGCTCATTGGTCTGATCCATGCCTACCTGATCTGGCATGGTGACATTCTGGTCTATTATGCTCTGTGTGGCCTACTCCCCATGTTATTTGTCCGCGTGCCTGCTTTGTTAACGCTGCTGTTTGGATTACTGATACTGGCTGCTGGTAGTGCCAACAACCTGATGACATTTAATGCACTCAAACACCTGCCAGACCCGGTTTTGTCCGAAGTCGTTGCACAACACTTTGCCCATTCCGTACTCGTCAATCAGGCCGAACTGGACGCTTTCACTTCAGGTTGGTCAGAGCAAGTCAGCATGCGTGCGCAGCTAGCCGCCGAGTTTCACCTCTCGACTTTTCCTGCCTGGGGAGTATTTCGAGTATCGGGTTTGATGCTAATTGGCCTTGCGCTCTATCGATTCGGGTTTATATCGGGTCACTTGTCTTGTCGCTGCTATCGCAATATGGCGCTGCTTGCGACCCCTGCTGGCATGGTTTTATCTTTCACCGGGCTGTGGCTTAACCAGCACCAGCACTGGCAATTCCCGGAGTACTTTTTCAAAAATACACTCTGGAATTACTGGGGATCCGTACTCACTGCATGCGGCTATATGGCTTTACTGGCGTATATCAGTAAACGAGCGTGGCTGAAACCCTGGCTAGATTATATCGCTCAGGTAGGCCGTATGGCTTTGAGTAATTATTTACTGCAAAGCCTGATGTGCACCTTGTGGTTTTACGGACTAGGCTTTTTTGCTACTACCAGGATGTCAGATGCTGTTTTGACCATCATAGTCATCTGGGCTATTCAATTATACGGGTCAAAACGATGGCTAAAACACTATTCATCTGGACCCGTTGAATTACTCTGGCGCAACCTGTCAGGTCGCTGAGACTGAGTACGCCATTTTGCGGGAGTAAGCTGATAGTGCTTTTTAAATGCCGCATAAAATGCAGCCCGGGTACCAAACCCTGAGCGATACGCAACCTCTTCCACCGAACAGTCTGTGGTTGTGAGCAACTCTGCGGCATGCCTGACACGACACCCATTAATATAATCATGATAGCGACTGCCAACATGTTCATTTAATAGCTGCGACAGATTGTGCTGATTGAGTCCAACTCGCTCAGCCAATGTGCTTAAGGTGAGCTCACTGTCCAGAAATAGTTGCTCATCATTCATCAAAGTATCCAGCTTACGCCCATAATAAGCTGACAGCGCTGGCGTCAATCCCGACTTCTGATATTTTTTGCGTACTGCCAAACGTTGCTGTTCGGTGTAGATAACCTCAGGTGAACGGATCACATGCCAGGCTATCAGAAGTAAAAACAACTGCAACGCGGTATTGATGAACACTCTGCTATGCGCCACTGATAACGCTCCGGTTGAGTGTGAAATATGATAGATAATTTCAAACACCAAGATCAGCATATTGAGATAACACAAAGAGTGAAGCCAGCTGAGTTTGACAGGCTCAGGGGCGCCAGGTGCCTGGCGGAGTAGTTGTGATGTTTGCTTTAGCCTGAAATAAGCAGCAATGACATAGACTAGTTCCGCTGGCGCTAGCACGAGCAAAGCTGTTTTATGCGCTATTAGCGGCGCTGTAAGGACTGCCGTTTTAACCAGCACAATGTGCAACAAAAATAAGCCTGCAGGCAAGAAGAGTAAACACCGCTGCCGCTGACTAGCAGTCTGATTAGGGGTCTGAGAACCCACGTATAGATAAAAAAGCGGACCCAGCATCAGTGCCATTGGCACGATAAAAAGGTGCAAGGTGTCACTCGTACCACTGGCAATATCCACCAGCTGTACCAGTCCAATTAACGCAAAATAGCTCAACAGATAACGACTGCTTTTGCGTAGTTTGTGCTCCAAAGACAACAATAAAAACGCAAATAACAGGCAGGTTGTCGCGCTACTTGCCAAAATGAGATCTTGAAATGACACCTGTCTCTCAGCGTTTTAGCTCAGCCCAGAGGGGTTTTGAGCCAATAGATTCTGCAAAGATAAAAACAAGGGCTGTGGCAAAGTATCGGGTGAAAACCATCGCCACTGCAGACATTTTTCAGGTTCCAGTAACTGAGCTTCACCCTCTAAGCACTCCCCCAACATAAATAAGGTGATGTAGTGCTTCCCTTCGCTCTCAAACACATCATTAGTGTAATCCAACCGCGTGACCCGGGTCAGTTCAAGCCCGGTTTCTTCCAGTACTTCACGTCGCGCACACTGCTCTATACTCTCTCCCACTTCAAGATGACCGCCAGGCGTAGCCCAGGTATGGGCGCCATGTGCCCCAATGCGTTCACCCAGTAAAATTTGCCCCCGGCGTTTAATCACCACGGCTACACCGACCCGCACAACTGACTGCATTGCTTATTTTTCCTTTACTATTTGATGCCACAAAAGATACCACATTTGACCTCTGAAACACGCCTGTCCCTGAAACTAATATTACATTCAGCAGTCAAACTGCACGACTAGTCTGAAACCAGTTGCCCGGATGCATTGACAAAGCCATAATAATGGGCAAAAAAAGGAACACTTATGTTAAACAAACTTGCTGAATTTTCTCGCACCCGGCTAGCCTGGGGCTTATTGTTTTTTTCTGCTTTTGTGCTCGAAGCTATCGCCCTGTATTTCCAGTATGGGATGGGTCTTGAACCCTGCATCATGTGTATTTATCAGCGTACAGCCACACTGGGTATTGTCGCTGCTGGTTTGATTGGACTGGCTGCTCCGACGAGCCTGCCTGTGAGACTCATTGCGATGATCTGCTGGGGCGTGTCGGCCATTTGGGGCTGGCTACTGGCAAAAGAGCACATTAGTATGCAAACCACCACAGATCCTTTTGCTTTTACCTGTGACTTTGTGCCTAATTTCCCAAGCTTTATGCCGCTGCATGAATGGCTCCCGGCCTTCTTCGCTGCAACCGGCGATTGTGGTAATATAGACTGGTTTTTCGCGGGTCTGTCGATGCCAGGCTGGATGGAAGTCATATTTGCACTTTACAGCCTCTGTTTCATCGCCTTTGCCGCCGTATTTATTGCTAAAAGATGAGAAGTAAATGGTTTTCAGACTCAGTAAACTTGCCGAATTAAATGACTTTGCACTGCGCGATAAACAACGTATCAAAGCACTGGCTTTGGCCCAGCTGTCGGCATCGCACAAGATTTTGCTTAATATCGCCAAGCTTTTGCTACTGACGCCACTGTTTATGGCACTGGCGTTTATAGAGGGCTGGCTACTGTTACCTGTGCTACTTGTTTGTGGATTGGCATACCCTCTGCTCACCGTACCACTGGAAATACAGTTCGCCCGGCCTCATTTGCACCACGCGATTGCAGAGTTTCGTAAAACACACCCCTAAAAAAGTGGTGCACCGCACCACTTCACTACTCGTCAGCCTCTGGCACTATGCGCGGCAATCAGGTCCTTTGCTTAACTCTTCACACCAGACCGTCCAGGGCTTAGTCGTATATCCGCCCCCAATCTGAGGTGTGTTAGCCTGGTCTAGTACTTTATGTTGTTCATTTAGACGCTTTAGCTTGCAGGTTCTTAATTGTAGTTTCATAGTTTAGCTTCCTTCTGGGTGATTGTTTCATGACCATAAAATCACAAGTACCCTAGTAGCAACAAGTGCAAAAAACATACAAATGTTACAAATTAATGCATTCGACACACTCCATCATATTATTGAAATTTACTGAGCACTCTGCCGACATTCTTCTGCCTAGTTGAGTTTATACACCAGCCCTGCGAGCCACAATTTAGCTGCTATACTCAATGGCAACGATCCGATAGATAGGGTCATTAGAGCTGGATTATTCTCCAGGGAGTAGGAATAATTGTCATTAATAAGGTACTGAATGAACAATAGACTCCCCAGCATCGCGCACTTGTGCGCAAGTTGTGTGCTGTTTAGCTCAATATCCTGGGCCGATACACAGCCCGATAGTGACAACGATGTATTTGCTTTGTCTATTGATGAGCTGATGGAAGTAACCGTTGAGGCACGAAAAGTCAAAGAGGATGCACTGGCTATACCCGTCTCTATTTCCGTCATGTCTGAACAATTTCTGCGCGAACGCAACGTCAATACTTTGCTAGAAGCCGCTTATTTTATTCCCAATATAGATATCACCACGGTCGGCGAAAACTCTGGCTGTACACACTGTGCCAACATTACCATCCGTGGCATTGGTCAGGTTGACCCGCTTCCCACCGTCGATCCCAGTGTGGGGCTTTATCTCGATGGGGTTTACTATGCACGCTCCCCAGGGGGAATTTTTGACCTGTATGATGTACGTCAGATAGAAGTACTACGAGGCCCTCAGGGCGCTATTTTCGGTAAAAACACCATAGGCGGCGCTGTCACTATCTACACACACGACCCCATCGCAGATACTTTTGCAGATGGCGAAATCACGCTGGGCGCTTTTGAGCGCCGAGATGTACGTATGCGCGCTAACCTTGAACTCAACGACTCACTCAGTAGCCGTTTGACATTCACTCACCTCAATCGGGATGGTTTTGTCAGGCGTGACAATGGCGAATTTGAAGGTGGGCAAGATGAGTGGGCGGTCAGCGCCAAGTTCCGCTACCAGGTGACGCCTGAATTAACGACTCAATTATCTGTGGATCAGCGCAGGATCAATTCAGGCTCCGCCCCATCTATCCTTGCAGCTAAAAACGACCAAGCCGACTTGCTAGTGCTATACAACGACTTAGTCACACAAAGTGGCGTTGCTGATCCTTACCCGCCGCTACAGATCTTCGGTTCAGCACACCAAAGCGCTTCGCGCGGCACAAACTTTAACACACTAGATCAATCCGGTGCTTTGCTCTCTGTCGAATGGCAAACCCCACAACAGTGGCAAATAAAGTCCTTGACGGCCTATCGGGAGTTTTACGCAACCTATGGTCGCGATTTTGACAATAACCCGGCTGTCATTGGCGATACGCAGGATTTTCAGCGTCAGTTTCAGTTCAGCCAGGAACTGAATATCAGCGGCAGTGCCCTGAACGATCAACTCAGTTGGTTAGTCGGCTTATTCCATTTTGATGAACACATCAATCATCTGACCGACCTGGTCTTTATCGGTGGGTTATATCAGGCACTGGAAAATGTACCAGGACCATTAGATGGCTCACCACTGAATAACCCCACCAGCATAGGCGGGCCTGGTAACCCGCTCAACATTGGCCTGGACATAGACAGTGGTTTTGACAATGAAGTGGATATTAAAAGTACCGCAATATACACCCATGCCAAATACGCACTGACGCGTCACTGGGCTTTTCATCTTGGTGGGCGGCTTACGTTCGAAGATAAGATGCAACAGGTTCAGAGTGACGCAGACAATGCCGGGGTCATTTTGATAGACAGAACGCAGCAAACACAGGGGCAAAAAAACGGCGGCCCTATTGAACGAAGCTGGCGAGTGTTTTCTCCGCAAGGCGGATTAGAGTATCACTTTAACGACAAACACTTCGTCTATTTGAGTGCATCACGGGGGTTTAAATCAGGTGGATTTAACGGCATTCCGAATTCACCCACCTCAGCTCAACCATTTGACCCCGAATACCTGACGGCTTATGAGCTGGGCTATAAGACCAAATTGCTAGCAGATACTCTTCAACTCAGCGTCGCAGCTTTTGATATGCAGCACAAAGCCATGCAGCTACGGGGTGGCCAATCGACAGACGCCGGCCTTGAGATCTTTATCGACAATGTCGGAGAGACCAGTATTCGGGGCATTGAAGCCAGCTTTGAGGCTATACCTGCACACGACTGGCACCTTTCAGGTAACCTATCATACACAGATGCACAATTTGATTCAGTCGGTACAGCCACACAGGTAACAACAGACAGCACATTAATGCGCTCACCGCGTTGGACTGCAGCATTGGGATTACGTTACCACTGGCCGATTGCACAACAGCAACCAGTTAAGGTGTCACTCAACTGGGGCTTTCGAAGCAAAACGTATAACGATGTATATAATACTGAGCTTGGGGCGCAAGGCAGCTTTGCTCTTTTAAACGCGCGGATCAGTCACGCTATCACAGCACAAATGGAAGTTGCGCTGTTTGTTCGCAACCTCACGGATAAACGCGTGTTAATTGGCGGCAATGACTTTACCGAGGTCTTCGGTGTGTCCGAGCATTACCTGGCCCCTCCCAGAGAGTGGGGTCTCTCCCTGTCTTACCAGTTTTAAAGATGTACATTATGATGACAATCACGCAGTCTGTTTTACTCATGAGCATGGTGGTTTTACATACCTGGATTGCATTTTCAGCAAGTGCTCAGATCCAGCTACTTAGTGATGACCCACTCGACATCGAGATGGTGTTTTCACAGCAGCCTCTCGATATTTCTACAGACTCAAACAACCTGGTGCTAAATTACATCTTAAAAACTTCCCCCTCTTATTTCCGCCCGCCTTTGCTACTAGCTCCGGGTACACGCATCGATCAATTACTACAAAGCAACCTGCCCTTTTGCGCCCTAAACCGGATAAAAACACGGCAGCGAGCAAAACAGTATTTATTCAGTTTACCCGTACATCTTTACCCCAGCCACAGGCTGTACTTTTTACCATTAAATATTGAACTTGCGCCTTTTCTCAACGAACAAGGACAACTAACTGATCTCATTGCCCTTCTCAAGGCACACCCCAGAACGACCTTGCTCACGGAGGCACAGCGCTCGTATGGCGATTATCTGGATACACAACTGGCCAGGGTTGATAAAGCTCAGCTAATCAGACGTCCCGGCGGTGACAGTTATAAGGCAACCATCACCATGTTCGAACGAGGGCGGGTGAGTTTTATTCTGACTTACCCGACAACAATTCAACGCTATGCGAGCAAGCTGACGCTTGAGCAAGTACACAGTATCGAGATAGCAAACAATCCATCATTTGTTCTTGGCCACATTGCCTGCTCTGACACCCCCGAAACCCGGGAGTTCCTTAAAGTTGTCAACGTCGCACTGCAGCACCTGTACCAAACATCGCGTTTTTATGATCTGCATCTGAGGTATTTACCTGAATCAGAGCGTGACTATTTCAAATCACAACTTGAGCAACAAATCACCAAAGCACAAATAAATAATCAGGAAATTTACCCCAAAAAATAATAAAAAGAGCAGCCAAAGCTGCTCCTGGAGATGACCAGACTAATCTGGAACAACGCTAAAATGTCACCTTGCCTTTGAGTTTGGCAAGGATGTTCACACCTATGCCATTCACCCGTAATAATGCGTCCATATCCTGAAAGTCCCCTGCTTCTTCGCGTGAGCGGACAATCGCCTGTGCTTTTTTCATGCCAATACCAGGTAAACGGGTTAACTCTTCGGTGCTGGCACGGTTTACATTCACCGTAGCATCAGCAACTTGCTGAGTTGCTGCAGATGTTTGCTCTGGTTGAGCCATAATAGGAAGTGCGGCAGATAACGCCAATGTCGCTAAGAGTGTTTTGATATTCATCGTGAGATCCCTCAATTAAAATGTCCATGTCGTCGTGTATGCATCACAATGTACACACACAGTTAAAATAAAGTAAATACAGATAAATATGTCAAAATTATGTCTGCTTTTCTTGTTGCTTATTTTTCATCTCACTCTGTTATGCTAATTTTTACAAACTATGCTAATAGCAACCTGGCCTCATTCATTGAGAACAAACAGGTTAGCAATATCTGTTTGTTTTTATTAATAAAGCCTACATAAGATAAGTGCTTACTGTGTTGAGCTATTGCACTTGGATCAGCTATATCGGTACATAACAGCACTTTATCAGTTGTAATTATTGACAAGACAAGTTACTGTACATAAAAACAGTGTTCGTGGAGAGTGATCATGGCGGTTATCGTTAAGTATGTGGTAGAAAGAAATGGAGTAGAGCGTATGACATTTACCAGCAAAAAAGAGGCTGATGCTTATGATAAAATGCTGGATGTTGCAGAAGCGCTTGAAGGCATGTTAGAAAAAGTAGATGTTCCACTCAGTGAGCAACAGGTTGAGTCGCTTGCACTGGAAATTGCCAAACAAAAAGACGATTTTATGGCCATCTTAAAAGGGGGTAAAGTGTCAACAAAGAAAGACACTGAAGAGAAATCCGCTAACAAAAAAGGGGATGATGATAAGGTTACGGCCATCAAACAAGCCTAATGTCTTTGACCAAACTTACAAAAAAGCCAGCTCTTATAAAAGAGCTGGCTTTTTAATAGAAACACGCTTATTTCAGAACAGCAGCAACGGCATCCGCAAAGTAATCGATATTCTCTTTGCTCACACCAGCAACGTTTACGCGGCTGGAACCAACAATATAAATTGAATATTCCTCACGTAATCTGTCGATTTGTGCCTTATTTATACCCAGGAATGAGAACATTCCATTCTGACTTTCAATGAAAGAGAAGTCCTGTCCCGCATCTTTGGCATTCAGATTGTCTTTAAGCAGGCTACGCAGGCCATTAATACGGTCACGCATTTCAGCCAGCTCCTGATGCCACTCCTGAGTCAGCTCCTCGCTACCCAGAATAGTGTTCACAATGTCCGCACCGTGTGCAGGAGGCATTGAGTAGATGCTACGTACAACGCTGAGTAACACGGAGTTGGCCACGTCTGCCACAGCCGTATCCTTAGCAACGAATGAGCATGCTCCGATGCGTTCACGGTAAAGACCAAAGTTCTTAGAGCAAGAAGAACAGATCAGCATCTCGTCGACCGTAGCAGCTAGCAGACGCAGACCCTGAGCATCTTCTTCCAGGCCGCTTCCAAAGCCCTGATACGCAATGTCAACAAGTGGTGTAAAGCCCACATCTTTTGCTAACTCAGCAACGACTTGCCATTGCTCTGCGTTTAAATCCATACCACTTGGGTTATGACAGCATGCGTGAAGTAACACGATGTCACCTTTTGGTACCTGCTTTAGCGCTTCAATCATTTCATCGAACAGCAGGCCTTTGTTTTCATAGTCGTAGTACGGGTATTCTTTAACTGTCAGACCAGCGGCTTCAAACAAGCCAATGTGGTTTGCCCAAGTTGGATTTGTCACCCATACCGTAGCATCTGCATTGCAACGCTTAATAAATTCAGCAGCAACACGTAAAGCACCTGTACCACCTGGCGCCTGAGCTGTTCTGATACGATTCGCCAGTAAGGCCGGGTGTTCATTACCGAGCAACAACTTTTCCATCTTGTCGCAGTAATCCAGGTTACCCGCTAAACCAATGTAAGATTTAGTTGTTTCATTTTCCAGACGAAACGCTTCAGCCTTTTTTACCGCCTTCAGAACCGGGGTATGACCCTGTTCGTCTTTATACACCCCAACCCCTAGGTCAATCTTATTTGGGTTAGTATCTTTTTTATAGGCGGCCATCAGGCCCAGGATTGGATCCGTCGGAAGTGGTTTTAGTTCTGAAAACATGGTTCTCTCTTTTCCTAATTAACGTAAACGAGATTTTCTAACTCGTTTGTCACGGGGTTAACTCTGAGCTCATATTAACATAAGTTGTCGCGAAGACGAGCCCGCTTAGCTTGGAAGATACTCAATCGAGCGAAGACAAGCGGCAACTAAAACTGCCAGCTTGTATTCATCGAAGCACTCCTGCTCAAAAGCTTCTGCATCAATAATCCCCAGACACTCACCCTGTTGATTTAACAGCGGCAAACACACCTCTGCTTGTACTTTAGGGTCGCAGGTATAATACTCGCCTCCCTGAGCCACATAATCAGGGATGTTATTGATCACACGTGCCTGCTCAGACAAATACGTCTGAATGTTGTTTGATGTAGCAGCAAACGTCTCGGTAATCGGAAACAGAGGACGACTGGGTGCACCATAATAAGCCAGCTTTAACAACTGCTGTATTCCTTCAGCCGACCGCGCCTGATAAATCCCAAACCAATCCACCCCTGTGGCAGTTTTGACGTATCCAGCAATGGTCTGTAAACGCGATAACTGCTGTTCGCTTTCATTGTTACGGCTAACATAATCCGTCAGTAAGAAGGGCGCTTCCTGCAAATTACCAAATAGGCTACAACTGCCCCCCTCGCCAAGTTCAGGGATTTGGTATGACCATATTGCACTAAGGCTATGGGTATCAAGGTATGCATCCAGCTCTGAGAGCTGACCCGCCACTGCGGCTTCGCTGATTGATAAATTACAGTGAGAAAGATAGGTAGAAATCATTTGGCCATCCAAACATCTAAATATCCATCAAATTTAACATGGACGAATGGGGTATGCCAGCGTGTTATGAGAATTTTTTATTTTCATTAAGAGAAGCAACAGGGCAAAATCATATCATCGAAGCGAATAAACCAACTCCACCTCGTTACCGACCTGATTATACGTCACACTTTTTGCAATCTCAGAAAGTAACTCGACGCCCCTGCCATGCTCCTGTTGCGATTGATGCAGTGCCGTTGAACTGTGATCGAAACCATTTCCCGAGTCACAGATATTGAAAACCAGGCAAAACTCCTCCGGACAGAAGCGCACATTGATGATGATCAGCGCATCTTTGAGACTTTCCAGTGCTATTGCTCTTTGCTGATAATATTCAATAAAGCCATCGTCCTGATTTTTCAAATCCGATTTCAATCCCAATACACCATGGTCGAGCGAATTGTTGTATGCCTCAGAGAGTAATAAGAACACATTTGACCTGTGCGCGTGCAGACCTTCTACTTGCGACAAGATATCTACTAACTCCAGAACCGGATCGGTATATCTCATCTGTTGCGCATTCAGCGAAATACTAATGTTAAATGGTAGAGTTGAATACTCTGGAGGTAGGGCTTCCGTGGAAGTATCAGGCAGACAGTTAATAATTGCGATGCTCAAATCATCCTGCTGCTCTTTATGCCCACTGTACTCGCGCACTTGCTGAATAATATCCTTCGTCGAGATATCAACTTTGCAACTCAGTACATTGATCAGACGCTGCTCACCAAATAATTCACCATCCGGGGCCTCACTTTCAATAATACCATCCGTTGCCATCACAATACGGGTGCCCACATCCACTTCAAAGTGCAGCGTATTACGCTCAAACTCATCCTCGTCGAGTATCCCAAGAGACATGTGCTGTGACTCGATGGTTTTAAGTACTTGCCCCTGACCATCTATCAGATAGATGTCCGGAAATCCACCTAACCAGGCAGACAGGTTTCTCCCGGAACTGCTGATTTCTATAATAGCGGCAGCGCAAAACATATGACCGGGTAGCAGCGTATTCAATGAACTATTAAGCTCTGCTGCAATATCATTCACCGCCATCCCTTTTTGCACCATAGTGTAAAAAATCTTAGATGCAGGCAACGCCCCCACTGCTGCAGCCAGGCCGTGTCCGGTAAAATCACCTAACAAGCAGTAAAAGCCACCAATCGGGCTTTTTGCCATCAGGAACATATCGCCGTTAAACATTGAGGCAGGTGACAGGTGATAGTCACATAAATCCGCAAAATCTTGCTGCCCAGACAAAGCATTACGGAAAATATGCTCGACGATTTCGTGTTCTCGTTCGATTTGATTGTAGTGGTACTCTAGCTGTTTCTTTTGCTCATGGGCTTCTTTACTGAGCTTTCTCGTTCTGGCATGCGCACGGATCTTGGCAGACAGTACAATTCTGTCGAACGGTTTATGTATGAAGTCATCTCCTCCAACATGAAGGCACTTTTCAAAACTGGCGTGATCTTCCAGCGCGGTGATGAATATCACAGGCAAGTATACATCACCTGCATACTCTTTAATCTTGGGCGCGGTCTCGAAGCCATCCATTACTGGCATCATTACGTCCAACAAAACAATATCCACATCGTGCTCATAGAGCAAATTCAACGCTTCCTGACCATTATTCGCTACCAGCACGTCGTAGTGTTGGTGCTCAAGCATGGTTTGTAGCAATCGACAATTGAGTGGCTGGTCATCCACAACCAAAATTAACATGCACGAATCCCTCGTGAATTAGTCAATATCAAATTTTTTATCGAAGCGTGAAATTTGTAAGATTTTCTTCAGCTGGGGTCTGCAATTACTGATCTGTATACTAGATACCGAATCACCCAGAGTCTTCTTCATGTTGAGCAACATACCTAATGCGGAGCTATCCATGTAGTCAGTGTCGCGAAGATCAACGACCACTTTCTCCGTTTGATTACCTACGTCGGCATAGGCCTGACGAAAAGACTGGACCAAGTTGAAATCAAATTTCCCTTTGATTTGAATCGTTAGAGTTTTTCCATCCGCTGAAGCATTTTTGCTCAGGCTCATCGCAAGCTCCTACTTTGGTTAAATTTTGGTATCCATGATGTTGTTTTAAATATAAACCGATAAGTGAAATTAGCCAAAAAATTATCTCGCTTCATACTGCTTTTTGTTACCATAAGGGTATTAAGATTGATACAGGAGAGGCAAAATGTCAGAAAGTCGTTTGGTGTACTCCACCGAGTCTGGCCGGATCAAACATACCGAAAGCCAGCAAGAACCAGAAGTGAAATTATTTAAAGACGGCGCGGTGCGAATAGAGCGACAGACAAAAGGCCGCAAAGGAAAAGGCGTAATGCTGGTTGTGGGTATCGACCCTGCCGAACACGACCTGAAAAAATTAGCAAAAACCCTGAAAAGTAAAATGGGCCAGGGCGGTGCACTCAAAGACAACATCATTGAGATCCAGGGAGATGACCGCGACAAGCTTAAAACCTTGTTAGAAGCGCAGGGCTTTAAGGTTAAAATAGCCGGCGGCTAACCTCGGCGCAGTGCGAAGTCCGCCCCGAGCCGACTTCGCAGATCAATCCTCTAGTGCGCCTGTTTACCCTGACCAATATCCGGATGCTGACTTTGCATTAAGATTTCATGTTCGGTCAAAGGTGCGCTGTAGTAATAACCTTGCACGATAAAACAATTGTTTCTTTGTAAAAAAGCCACTTGCTCCTGAGTTTCTACTCCTTCTGCAATCACTTTCATGCTGAGCTTTTGCGCCATCGCGATGATAGCCGCAGTGATTTCCATGTCATTAGAGTCCTCAGGGATGTCCTTAACAAAGGACCGATCTACTTTGAGTACGTCAACCGGAAAGCGTTTTAAATAACTCAGTGAAGAGTAGCCAGTGCCAAAATCGTCAATGGACAAAGACACACCGAGTTTTTTCATTTCCAGGAGCTGCTCGATTGCCGCTTCAACGTCTCCCATTAGCATACTCTCCGTGAGCTCCAGGTGCAGCATCTGAGGTGACAGACCAGTCTCTTTTAATGTCATTGCAATGTTATCAATCAGCTCAGCATCTTTAAACTGACGAGCTGACAGGTTGATTGAAATATCTGCGGTGCGGCCACTGCGGCGTAACCTGGCCGAAAACTGGCAAGCCTCACGCAATACCCAAGCGCCAAGCTCTACTATCATACCGGTTGCCTCAGCGATGGGTATAAACTTTGTCGGTGCAATGAACCCTTTTTCAGGATGATACCAGCGCACCAGTGCTTCGTAGCCGACCACTTGCTCTGTAATGCTGTCAATCTGGGGTTGGTAGCGCAGACTGAACTGTCCTTCCTTAATGGCCTGGCGCAGCTCGTTTTCGATATACAAACGTTCGTTGGCCGCCGCATCCAACTCCTGCGAGTAAAAATGGAATGTATTTCGCCCTTTCGCTTTGGCTTCATACATCGCCAAATCTGCGTGTTTCAGCAACTGCTCTTCTTCTTTGCTATCAAAAGGAGCCAATGTTATGCCAATACTGGCACTGACAATCACTTCATTATTGCCAAGCCGGATTGGTTTCGCCAATGTTCGCTGAATGGTATGTGCTACGTCCATCGCATTTTCGCGACTCTCAATCCCGCTGAGCAGAACAGCAAACTCGTCACCACCCAGGCGTGCAATCGTGTCTTCCGCACGCAACCTCTGTTTTAGCCTGTCCGCCACTTCAACCAGTAACCGGTCTCCGGCATCATGACCCAGCGTATCATTAATGCGCTTAAATTCGTCGAGATCAAAATAAAACAGTGCAAAGGCATAATGCCCGCGCTCAGCCAGTGCCATCGACTTACGCAGCTGCATACGGAAAAAAGTACGATTTGCCAGACCAGTCAGGGTATCAAAATAGGCCAGCTCTTCCATTTTCCGCTGGCTCTCTTTAACAAAGGAAATATCCTGAGCCGACGCCACATAGCTGGAAATACGTCCATTCTCTTCTCTGATTGGAGAAATACTCAGACTCACCCAGATCTGTTCATCAGAAACGCCTTGCAGCAGTGTATCACCACGCCAGTAGTTACGACTGCGAAGGTCAAAGTCTATGTCATCGACAATAATCGCCATCTCTTTCGAAACAATGCCGAGCAAAGGCGCACCAATGAAATGCGCTTCATTAAAGCCAGTCATCTCCAGCATTTTGGGATTGACATATTCAATCTTGAATCTGTCATTAGTAATTAACACCCCTGTGCCCGAGAACTCTACGGCCTTACCAAGTCGGTTCGCTTGCTTTTGTGCGGACTCTCTCTCCGACACACGAGTATTAAGCCCATGGATCAATTTACGGGTTTCACCGCTCATATCATTGATTGAGGCGTTTAGCATCCCCAGCTCATCATTAGCATCTGGCAATTCTGGGTGATTAAGCTGACCTTTGCCAAACGACACCAGAGTATCCACAGATTGATTAATGCGCCTGAGGATCAAATGATAGATCACCTGATGCAACAACAGAGAAACAAACAGCCCATAGATGATAAACAAACCAGAGAACTTCCACTTCAGATCATGCAATGCAAACAAAGCCGAGTCCCGTTTTTTGTAATAACCGATATACCAATCCAGCTCGGTCAGGTGAACAACGTTCGCTAAATAAGACTCCTGCTGATACCCAAATTCACTTTGCAGACTAGGTAAGTTAACGCGCAACGTATTTTCTATCATTTCCTGAAAAGCAGCAGGTAAAGCAGCTTTGTCTGCCAGTCGATTATTATGTGCAATGATGCCCATATTGGGTGCAGATAACACCCGCCCCTGCTTATCAAACACAATGTATGCAGACTCTTCAGTGACTTTCGGGAGTCGCCTCAGTAATACGTCGAGCTCCAAATCACTCCCGGTAAACCCTCGATAAACGTCGTCAACATACAATGGCACTAGCACACTCACGACCCACTTACTCCAGACTTCGTCATAATGGATCCCAGACCAAAGTGCCTGACGAGTGGGGTTAAGCTCTTCGCGCAACAGTGGCAACGCATGAATACTGAAATGACTGTTTCCTTTGCCGTCTACTAGCAGAGAATTTGGTGGTGAAATCCGCACAAAGTCATCAGTGGTATGAAGATAAAAGTTGAAAAAGTCTTGCAATAGCAAAGGTGACAAAGAGTTCCAGACGAACTCTGATTCGGTAAGTAATGCCTGAGTCTTTTCGTTCAAGTTTTTGGCTGGTAAGTAGGCCGCAGAAATACCGTTAGCCGCAATACTATTGATGCGCTCATCGTGTCGATTTATTTGCACCTGCTGTTCTGATGAAGTTTGTCCGGCTTGCTCTGAAAACAAGGATCTACTGACCACCATATTGGCTTGCTGAGCCAGCTTTTTCTTTAGTGTCAGAAACTCAGAGAAGTGCATCAGGGTTTGTTCACTTTGCACTCTCAACTCATGAAATTCTTCATAAACAAGCTGCTTTTCTTCGGTTTTCAACATTAGAGCAGCAGCAATTGCCCCGGCAATCAAACAAACAGCGGCAGTTAACACCGGAAGTTTGACACTGAGCGAGTTAAAACCAAAGCGAGACACAGGTCGTCGATAGCCCACGATAAACCTTTTAGCTAGTTATAGTTTTTTCATGATAAGTGCGCAGAATATACCAGATCATGAGTACCCTCGCCAAACACTTTGCCAGATATGTCTCAATTCGGGCTTGTATAATGAAAATGATCTGTGCTAATAATAGCGTTAATTAAATTAAGCACCAAAATTTAGACAGATTTATGACTTTAACAACACGCAACTATTTTTTCTTTTTTAGCTTCTTTAGGTGAAGAGGCTTAACTGTTTGCGTGTAAAGTTCAGATAGCTAAGCCTCCCACACTGGGAGGCTTTTTTTTGGCAAAATGGGAGTGAGGACCTATGACACAAAATACTTTGGATGCTCTGCGTAAAGACATCAACGAAATTGACTCTGAGCTGCTTATTCTGCTGGCAAAACGCCGCAGACTAAGCCATAGCGTATTGGAATATAAGATAACCAATAACAAACCGATCCGCGACGAAGCCCGTGAGCTTGCGCTACTTGAAAAGCTCATCAACTATGGTAAATCTCTTGGTCTGGACCCTTTTTATATTAATAATGTTTTTCAGGTTATCCTGGAAGATTCAGTATTAAACCAGCAAGCGATGCTACAAAAGAGCCTGAACCCAGAGTCGTTGAGCGATACACATAAAGTAGCTTATCTCGGCGGACAAGGATCATACAGCCAGCTTGCCTGTCATAAATATTTTAGCCGCCGTCCAGGTACCCTGATCGAACTGGGATGCCAGACATTTTTAGATATCACTCAGTCTGTAGAAAAAGGTCAGGCTGATTACGGTATTTTACCCATTGAAAACACTAGCTCTGGCAGTATCAATGAGGTCTTTGATTTGCTCCAGCACGCTCAGGTTTCCATTATTGGCGAGGTGACGCACAGTGTGGAACATTGTTTACTGGCGCAAGAAGGCACAACGCTCAAAGACATCAACAAGATCTTTGCTCATCACCAACCCTTCGCACAATGTAGTCGCTTCCTGGAAGGGCTTGGCGACCTGACACAAGAAGCGTGTGATTCCACGTCCAGTGCGCTAAAACTGGCAGCCGATACCCCGAATAGTGCAGCCATTGGCTCAGCACAGGCCGGGAAAGGATTTGGCCTGGAAGTGCTCAAAACAGGCCTCGCGAACCAGGCTGAAAATCATAGCCGTTTTATTGTCGTTGCACGCCAGCCACTGCAAGTATCGACACAGATCCCGACCAAAACCAGCCTGATCATGGCAACCAAACAAAAAGTCGGCTCGCTAGCCGATGCCTTGATGGTTTTCAAAGAGCACAACATTAATATGACTAAGCTGGAATCACGTCCGGTACCAGGTAACCCCTGGGAGGAAGTCTTTTACGTTGACCTGCAGGCCAATGTCGCCGATAAGCTGGTTCAAAGTGCTCTGGAGTCGCTAAAAGAGCATACTCAGTTCGTGCGCATTCTCGGCTGCTATCAAAGCGAATCTTTGCAGGCTGTTGAAGTGGTATAATACCAATCTGCTTAATTAAGTATGCTATTTTGAGGCGAGAAAAAAGGGGCGATAACATCGCTCCCGCGTCCTGCTATCGCTGAGGCACCTACGTCCATTATAGGCAAGGCGAAAATTTGCGAACTCATACCTTAGTAAAGGTTCTAAATGAGACATTTTTAACGCTGTTAGCGCCCTATTTGCTCCTTCAAATAGACCTAGTATTAAGTGAAATAAGTATAGGTATTCAGAGCGAGGTCTGCCTCGCTCTGATATGAGGCAATTATGAAATGACCTTGGCGTCGTTGGCCTTATTGAGCAAACCACGGCTTTGGCGCAAAAAGGTTTGGGCACTGTCCGAGAAATAACCCTTCGCTTCTTCAAAAGCGGCCATTAAGGCGGCTTTGTCCCCAGCCTGCAACCTGGTTAGGGTTTGCTCAAACGTATCCTGATAGCTCGCAAGCAACCCTTCGACCTCATCAAACTGGGCCAGCATAATATCGGTATAGAGTTCCCCTGATTGCGCGAACAAGCGCCCGACCATCATGAGTTCTAACTGGTAAATTGGTGATGAGCAGCTTCTCAGTTCTTCCAGGGTATGGCATTGCCGGGCCAAAAACTGACCATATACAAAAGTAGTCAGGTGGCGCATAACCTGAATAATCTGCATTGCCTGATCGTGTTTTTTAGCAGCCATATTGGCCAAATGACAGCCCCAGATCTGTAATTGATCAAGCAGTCCCTGGTAAACTTCATTCCCACGCCCGTCGCACACCACAACAGTTTGTTTAACCCAGTGTGAAATATCTGGTCCAAACATCGGGTGTAATCCGACCACAGGTCCGGGATGCTTTTTCATCATTGCCTGTAGCGGGGCTTGTTTAACCGATGTAATGTCAGCGAGTATACACTCATCAGGCAGTGCTGGCAGGTCCTGGATCACTTGCTCTAAGGCATTGATGGGGACACTCAACAATACCAATCTGGCGTCTGCAAGGATGCTTGCTTGATCGGCCTGCTGTGCCTTATCAAGCACCCGTACTTCGTACCCAGAGCGTTGCAACTGGCGAGCAAAAAGTTGGCCCATAGCACCTGCGCCACCAACAATCACCACAGGGGATAATTGCGGCGCTGCACATGCCAATTCACTTTGCTGATTTTCATAAGCCTCACGCATCATACGGCGCAAAATGTCTTCAACCAGATCCGGGTTTACCCCTTTGCGCTCAGCCTGTGCTCGCCGTGCCTCAATCAGGCTTGCTTCCCGTTGCGGTACATGCAGTGGTGCCCCGGAGGCTTGTTTAATTTTCCCTACCTGTTCAGTGAGCTCACGCCGCTGCGCGAGCAGGTCAACTAACGCGCTGTCACACGCGTCAATTTTTTCCCTGAGCAAGGATAGTTCAGATGTTTGACTCATTCCCATACCGTAAACTATTATTTACTTCAGTAAACTAAAAGATACAGCCAGTCTAACAGGAAGCAGGATGATTAGAAAGCAGATTGGAATTATAGGATACAAAAACCAAAACGGGCCACTCAAAGAGTGGCCCGTTTTTAAGCATTGGTAAATGCGACGTATTAGTTAAGTTTTTCTTTAATACGTGCAGACTTACCAGAACGCTCACGCAGATAGTAAAGTTTCGCGCGGCGAACTGCACCACGACGCTTCACTGCAATGCTGCTGACAAGAGGGCTGTGCGTTTGGAATACACGCTCTACACCTTCACCGTTCGAGATTTTACGAACTGTGAATGCAGAGTGAAGACCACGATTACGCTTAGCGATTACAACACCTTCAAAGGCCTGTAGACGCTCTTTGTCACCTTCTTTAACGCGTACCTGAACAACAACTGTGTCACCAGCGCCGAACGCAGGTACGTCTTTTTTAAGCTGCTCTTCTTCAAGCGCTTTAATAATATTTTGGTTTACTTTTGCCATTTTATTTCTCACATTCCTAGGAGTAACTGTCTTCTAGCCACAAGCTTCATGTTCTTGCTGAAATTCAGCAAGCAAACGTACTTGCTCCTCAGTCAGAGCTAGGTTACGCAACAAGTCTGGACGGCGTAACCAAGTTCTACCCAGTGACTGCTTTAAGCGCCACTCGGCTATCGCTTGGTGGTTTCCACTGAGTAATACAGCAGGCACCTGTTTTCCATCCAACGTTTCTGGCCGAGTATAGTGTGGACAATCTAATAAGCCGTCTGAAAACGAATCTTGTTCTGCAGACTGGTTGTGTCCCAGCACACCTGGCACCAATCGCGCAACTGCGTCGATCAATGTCATGGCAGGCAGTTCACCCCCACTTAATATAAAATCCCCGATGGACCATTCTTCGTCGACATACGACTCGATGATCCGCTCGTCTATACCTTCGTAGCGACCAGCGACTAAAATCAACTTTTCGGATTGAGCCAGCTCGGCCGCACCTTGTTGATCTAACTTCCGCCCTTGTGGAGACATATAAATTACTTTAGCGCCCTCCCCCGCCGCCTGTTTGGCGTCAAGGATAGCTTGCTTGAGAGGCTCGACCATCATCAACATCCCCGGACCACCACCATAAGGTCGATCATCAACGGTTCTGTGCTTATCTAGCGCATAGTCTCTCGGGTTCCAGCAGTGAAAGTCGATCAAACCGTTTTTAACGGCCCGACCGGTCACACCTTGCTGAGTTACCGCGTCAAACATTTCAGGAAAGAGTGAAATCACCCCAACCCATAGTTTTTGCTGTTCACTCATTAAAATGCCGGATCCCAGTCTACAGTAATTTCTCGTTCTTCGTGCTTAACCTCAATCACAACAGAATCTGTCAGGAATGGGATTAAGCGCTCAGACTGACCAAATGCATCTTTTTTGTTTGCTTTCACAACCAAAACGTCATTTGACCCTGTCTCCATCAAGTCATCAACATGACCCAGGTTATACCCTTTTGTCGTAACGACAGTCATACCGATGAGATCTCGCCAATAAAACTCCCCTTCTGGTAATTCGGGAAGCTGCTCTACATCTACCGAGATTTCTGCATTGGTCAATGCCATTGCTTCGTCTCTGTCGTTGATGTTCGCAAACTTAGCGATAAAGCCCTTGCTGTGTCGACGCCAGTCGCTCACTTCAAGGGTTTGCCATTTACCTTGTTGACCTATCAACCATGGGCTGAAATCGAAGATCCCTTGGGGATCATCAGTAAATGAATGCACCTTAAGCCAACCTTTGATGCCATAAGGAGCACCAAGTTTACCAACAACGATTGTCGAGGTTTTTTCTTGACTCATGGTTACACTTACGCCTATTAAGCCGCTTTACGAGCGTCTTTAACCAGTTTAGCTACGCGATCAGAAAGACCAGCGCCTTGACCTACCCAGTGATCAACACGGGCAAGGTCTAGACGAAGTTTTTCTTCTTGACCAGCAGCGATTGGGTTAAAGAAACCTACTTTCTCGATGAAACGACCGTCACGCGAGAAACGGCTATCCGCAACCACGATTTGATAGAATGGACGCTTTTTAGCGCCGCCACGTTGCAAACGAATAGTTACCATACCGTCCTCTACATAGATTGACTGTTTTCATTAATAAGATTTGCTTCCCACTTTGGGAAGCTGGGGAATTGTACGTCTTTTTTCACGCATTGCAAGTGTGAAATCCATTTTATTACCAAATGATGAAGACGCCGTGCAATTGGCTGGAACTAATGCGTTGGTGAGGATGTATTTATAGCGCTAACCTCACTACTTAAACCAGCATGAGACTGCAAGCCCGACATATAGAAGGGTTTTAAACACAAAGACCCTTCTATATAGTGTTAAGATGTCAGAAGCGTATCAGAAGGTCACTTTCACTTTAGCCGCCAGATATCGCCCTGGCATGGTGTACTGAGACAAGTCCGTGTCTAAGGCACTGCCCGCGACACGCTCGTACTGCACATATTCTTTGTCCAGCAAGTTAAACACACCCATATTCACTTTCCAGTTGTGCCATTGATAGTCAGCAAACACATCTACAGTCGCCCAACCTGATGTTTTAATGTTCGCATCGGAAGGCACTTTGTCCATGTTACTGGCAGCGCGCAGCGCGGTGGTCACCGACCAGTCCTCAGATTCATACCGCGCTTTAACGAACCCGTTGAGCGGGCTCAAAGACTCTATATACTCATCGGTTTGTGCGTTTTTCCCATGCAGATAAGTCAGGCCACTGTCTAAGGCAATCTGATCATCCAGCCACAGTGTCATGCTGGCTTCAACCCCTTTGATTCTAACTTCTTCAATATTTCGATACTGGAATACCTGTTTACTGACGTTTGGAATAAAGGTGGGCTCAGTGCGGATCAGCTGATTGGCAATAAAATCATCGAAAGTCGAGTGAAATACAGCCACTGAAAACTGGCTGTTATCAAAGTGCCCTTTTAGGCCGAGCTCCAGGCTATCACTATATTCTGGATCCAGGTCTGAATTAGGCATGATTTGATAAAATGGCTCAACGCCGTGACTCTGATAAGCCTGGTCATGTGGTGGGATCTTAAACCCTCTCGCATATTGACCGACCAGATTCAGATGCTCTGTGATGCTGTACACAGCCCCAAGCTTAGGTGACAACGCAGTTGCATTGATTTTTTCAAATGCGCCTTCTGTGTATAGTACGTTGTCTTTTGGCGTCATCCGGTAGCTATCGAGACGCAGCCCGGCATTCACCGTCAGTGTATCGGGGATCAACGCCACATTATCCTGTACAAATATCCCCAGCAGCGTTGTATCTGCACCTGGAAAAGCTTTTTGCGCTTCGCGATCTTTCACCAGGTCACCTTGCAACGTGCGCCGTGATTTATAACGAGGGCGCTGCGTTTCATAACGATCAACATCGAAGCCATACACCAGCTGATGCTGTACATTGCTCAGGTTAAGCTGCTTATCGAGTACCAGGCGGGTGCCAATAATGGTTTGCTCAAACCGGTAGTCATTGTTATCCACATACGGTCCGGCGCGATCTGCACCTGAGCGGACTTGATCACTTGTTTGTTCATAATCACTAAGGTAAACCTGCGCTTCAAGATTATCGAACAGCTTAGTTGCTGCACTGCTTTTATACAGCGCCGACACCGCCAGACTATCATTAACCTCTGCCGTTT
This sequence comes from Pseudoalteromonas sp. McH1-42, assembly GCF_022347845.1. Lineage (NCBI taxonomy): Bacteria > Pseudomonadati > Pseudomonadota > Gammaproteobacteria > Alteromonadales > Pseudoalteromonadaceae > Pseudoalteromonas > Pseudoalteromonas sp. McH1-42. Next base: position 111,417 of record NZ_JAKRFU010000002.1, read on the forward strand.
CATTGCGTTTTACTGCCAGCACCTGAGCGGTTTCCTGTTTATAGTAGTCCAGCGTGACCAATAAACTGGACTGTGTATCCAACGCGAGCTCACCTTTGAGCACCGCAGCAGTCGCAGTGTAGTCGTAGTTCGGAAGAGATTCGTCATAGTTTTGTGTCTGCTCGCCCTCACGGCGGGTTAGTTGGGCTGAAATCGCATGCTCACCCAAACGTGTTGCGAATACACCACTGAGACTCTGCTCGTCACTGGCACCATGAAAGCCAGCGCTGAGGTGCGCATAACGGGTGCTGCCTGCCAGGTAGTCAGTGGGCGACTTAGTGGATATGACAACAATGCCACCCAGTGCGTCAGAGCCATATAATGAAGAGGCAGCCCCTTTGGCGATTTCAATTTGTCTGACACCTTCTACATCCAGATAGCCACGCCCAATCAACAGCCCCTGCCCCCCTTGGTATGCATCATTTAGACGACGGCCATCTTTAATATACACGACCCGGTTACCGCCAATCCCGCGTACAGTAATCGCCTGCGCATTGCCCGCACTGCCTTGCGTGCTCATACCTGTCTGGTAGCGAAGCGCTGTTGCCAGGTCAATACTGGCTTCCTGTTCCATGGCCTGCTCTGTCACCACGCTGACGCTGCCTGTCACATCCGATAGCTTTTGCGCGATCCGCGAACCACTAACAACAATAACCTCAGCGGACTTTTCAAATTCATCGGCCTTTGCATCGGTTGTACCAAGAAGCGCCGCCACTATACCAAGCGCAATACTGCTGTGCTTTAGAGTCATAGAAACCTCATTCAGAGAATTGATCAGAACTATTTTGCTGTGCACTATAATGTCCCTATAACTTAATTGCAAATGATAATGGTTTTCATTTTTATATTTATATGGATTTATTTTAATTCATTCAGTAGAATCAACCCCTCGTGGGGGAGCGACCTCTTTATCAGCGCTCGCCCTGGCATTAAGAAAGTGTGACTTAGGCGATACTTTCGCTTAAAACCATTGAACTTAACGGGATAAATAATGCGTAAACTTGTATTCTTAACCTTAATACTGGCAATCAGTCAGCCACTGCTTGCTGCGCAACGGATCGTCGTCGCTGGCGGTTCATTGACAGACATCGTATTTGCTCTGGGTGCCGGAGGAAATGTCGTGGCTGTTGACACCTCCAGCACGTCACCAATTGATGCAACTAAATTACCTAAAGTTGGTTATTACCGGGATCTGGCCGCTGAGGGCGTGCTGTCACAGCACCCCGGACTGATCCTGGCATTGGAAGGCAGTGGCCGACCCGAAGTATTAACACAGTTACGCAGTACCGGGGTACAGCTGAACCTGTATGACAAACCGAAAACTATCAACGAACTGTTCAACCTGATAGGTCAGCTTGGCCGAGATCTGAACCGCCAAAGTCAGGCACAACAGCTGATCACCGGCCTCAAAAAAACCTTACCAGTCAAAGCACCTGCCACCTCACTCAGTGCCCTGTTTATCTTATCTGCCGGCGATCGCGGCGTGACTGTAGCTGGCCCAGAAACAGTACCCGACCTCTTATTTGGCTATACAGGGATACGTAATCTGGCAACAGCACCCGGATATAAGCCCTTTAATCGTGAGGCTATGCTGGTCAGCGCCCCTGATTTTCTGGTTGCACCCAGTCATGTTGTCTACAGCCTCGGTGGACCCGAACAATTTTGTCAGCAAAGTGCGCTGGCCTTGTTACCGGCCGCACAGCAATGCAAACTGCTGGTCATGGACTCACTGATGTCGATGGGAATGACGACTCGCCTGCCTGAGGCGATTGCACAGCTTGCTACATACCGTGATCACTCAGCACTATGAGTCAGACTTTTGCGATTTTAACTGCGCGTCATCACACTGTCTGGCTGTGGTTATGCAGCGCTACACTCATTGCACTGGCCTGGCTGTCTCTCAGTAGTGGACCGGTTGGCTGGGACTGGCGCATCCCGCTGGCGGTCTTCCTCCCTGACTCGGCAATACAAGGGATCAGTGAAATACACATGACCGTCGTTACCCAAATCCGTCTGCCAAGGTTACTGCTGGCGCTGCTGGTAGGATGTGTCCTGGCCTGTAGTGGTGCAGCCAGTCAGGCGTTATGTCGCAATCCCCTGGCAGATCCGAGTTTGATGGGAGTCACAGGCGGTGCGGCTGTTGCAGCCATAGCAGTCATTGCACTGTCACCCAAGGTTGCTTTTATCAACGAAACAATGGTCGCACCGGCTGCCTTTCTGGGCGCCCTGGCTATCACTTCTTTGTTGTATCGTATAGCCAGTCATAATGGTCAGATCCAGATCACAGTATTACTGCTGGCCGGGGTGGCAATCAATGCCGTTGCCATGGCCCTGATAGGATTGTTCAGTTTTTTTGCCGATGACACGTCTTTGCGCCTGATGACATACTGGCAGATGGGTGCTCTGGCGGGAGCAAGCTGGTCTGCCATGCAATATGGTGCTCCCCTCATCCTTATTTGCGTCGTGATGCTGTTCATGCGACGCGAGCAGATCAATGCCCTGATGCTGGGAGAGCGGGATGCAAGACACCTGGGTGTTAATGTCCGTCGGTTAAAAAACGAGGTGATTTTTCTGGTTGCGCTGGGCGTTGGTGGCGCCGTTGCTATGTCCGGCATGATTGGCTTTATTGGTTTGCTGGTACCTCACCTGGCACGCCTGCTGGTCGGCCCAGATCTGCGGCGTATGCTGCCTTTGAGCATGTTACTGGGCTGCGTAGTATTACTCATCGCAGACTGGCTGGCACGCCTGGTTGTTGCACCTTCAGAGCTGCCGATTGGTGTGATCACCGCCCTGTTTGGCAGTCCGTTTTTTGTCTATTTACTGATACAACAAAAGCGAGGTAGCCATGCTTGAATGTCGTAATCTGACTGTCACCCGTGCTGGCAAACTGGTACTAACAGACTTGTCGCTGACACTTGAAGCTGGCCAGTTCATCGTGCTATTGGGTGAGAATGGTGCCGGAAAATCGACTTTGCTCAGTGCAATTTGTGATGATATCCCCTACCAGGGTGCGATCTTATGGCATGGCGAACCACTCAACAAACACGACGCATTCACACTGGCCACAGAACGCGCCGTGTTATTGCAGCATAACCGGGTCAATTTTGCTTTTAATACCACCGAGCTTATCGCCATGGGCCGCTACCCTTATCAGGAAAGCACAGCTGAACAGGCTCGAGTCGTTGATGAACTCATCAAACAACTGGCACTAGAAGAGCTCGCCGGACGCGACGTTACCCAATTGTCCGGTGGCGAATTTCAACGTGCCCAATTTGCCCGCTGTCTGGCGCAACTGAATGCGCATGACCCGGCCACCCGTAACAAGCTGATGCTGCTGGATGAGCCCACTTCCGCACTCGATTTACACCATCAACACCGGGTGCTGAGTACCGCCCAACGCTTTGCCCAGCAGGGCAATACCGTGATTGCGGTATTGCATGATTTAAACCTGGCTTCGTTGTATGCTGACCGGATACTCTTGTTAGATCAAGGCCAGATCCGCAGTGACGGCACACCACAAGACGTACTCAGGCTGGATGTATTACAACCCATTTACCAAACAGGCATGCAGATTAACCTGCATCCCGGATATAATATACCTATGATATTCTCAGAACCGCTAACAGGAGCTCCCAATGCGTGAACAAGCTGTTTTTGAAGCGCGCCAGCTACTCAGACATTCTACCGTCTGTGTCATGTCGACACTCTCTAAAAATCTGGCGGGCTACCCGTTTGGCTCGGTCACACCGTTTATGAGTGACGATGAGGGTCGGCTGGTTTTTTACATCGCAGGCATTGCACAGCACTCGCGCAACCTGACAGAAGACAGCAGAGTTTGCGCGACAATTTTTGATGCTGCACAAAGTGGCGATCAAAATGAACATGCCCGTGTCACTATTGTCGGCGACGCCGCCCCGGTACCGGATGAGGAAGCAGCCGATCTACTACTGCGCTATGAGCGTCACTTTCCTGAAGCCATCAGCTACCGGCAAGCACATGACTTCAAATTATGGCGTATGGAAATTAAACGCGTGCGCTATATCGCAGGCTTTGGGCAGATTTTCTGGTTAGAAGCAAACGAATGGACACAGCCAGCTGCGAATTGGGATCTGGCCAGTGAAGCACATATGGTCAAGCATATGAATGACGACCATCAGGATGCCAATCAGTTGATCCTCAAGTTGGTGCATAATGTTGATGCCGCAGAGGTGACTATGACGACGATCCTCAATGAAGGCTGCTATTTAAGAGCCAATGACAAGCCTTATTACGTCCCCTTCGAAGCGCGTTGTGAAGACGCTACGGCAGTGCGTAAAGCGCTGGTACGCCTTACCAAAGCCGCCCGCGCACAATTTGATGAAGCCGTAGAAAGCTAATACCAATTTGCTTAATTAAGTGGTCTATTTTGAGGCGAGAAAATAGGGTCGATAACAAGGTGAAAATTTTGCTATTTAGTTGTTCTAAATGAAAAATTTTTAACGCTGTTAGCGTCCTATTTGCTTCTTCAAATAGACCAAGTATTAAGTGAAATTGGTATAAGCATTAAAAAAGGACAGAGTGATTTGAATCAGCCTGTCCTTTTCTCAGTTTGAGTCTGAATTAAAACTTCGGACCGCCGCCACCGAACATGCCTGGTGGCATCATGCCTTTCATATTCTTCATCATTTTCATCATGCCGCCCTTACCCTTCATCTTTTTCATCATTTTCTGCATCTGGGTAAACTGCTTTAGCAACTTGTTGATATCCTGAACCTGAGTACCTGAACCAGCCGCAATCCGCTTCTTACGTGAACCTTTGATCACTTCCGGGCGTGCACGCTCATGTGGTGTCATAGAATTAATAATCGCTTCCATCTGATTAAAGGTCTTGTCATTCACCTGACCCTTCACGGCGTCTGGTAAGTTAGACATACCAGGTAGTTTATCCAGCATCGACATCATACCACCCATGTTTTTCATCTGGCGCAGTTGCTCAGCAAAATCTTCGAGCGTGAAGCCATCGCCTTTAAAGACTTTCTCAGCAACTTTAGCTGCTTTGTCTTTATCAACCTTAGATTCAACTTCTTCAATCAAAGACAGCACATCGCCCATGCCTAGAATACGTGACGCAACACGATCCGGGTGGAATGGCTCCAGCGCATCCGTACGTTCACCCACACCAATGAACTTTATGGGTTTGCCTGTGATATGACGAATCGATAAAGCCGCACCGCCGCGCGCATCACCATCTGTCTTAGTCAGGATCACACCTGTCAGTGGCAAAGCTTCGTCGAATGCCTTTGCTGTATTTGCGGCATCCTGACCCGTCATGGAGTCCACGACAAACAGGGTTTCGATAGGAGAGATAGCTGCGTGAAGATCTTTGATCTCACCCATCATCTCATTGTCGACGTGCAAACGACCAGCGGTATCCACCAGCACCACGTCAATGAATTTTTTCTTTGCATGTGAAATAGCGTTGGTCGCGATGTCCACCGGCTTTTGTGAAATATCACTGGGGAAAAATTCAACCTCTACTTCCTGGGCCAGCGTTTCAAGCTGCTTGATTGCCGCAGGGCGGTATACGTCAGCACTGACTACCAGTACAGATTTTTTCTTGCGCTCTTTTAAAAATTTAGCCAGTTTACCCACACTGGTTGTTTTACCCGCACCCTGCAGGCCAGCCATCATGACGACTGCAGGCGGCTGCGCAGCCAGGTTAAGCTCCTCGTTGGCTTCACCCATGGCTTTTTCGAGTTCTTCACGAACGATCTTGATGAAAACCTGGCCTGGGCTAAGGCTCTTAGTCACTTCAACACCAACCGCACGTTCTTTAACCTGCTTCACAAAGTCTCTGACCACAGGCAAAGCTACGTCCGCTTCAAGCAGTGCCATACGCACTTCACGGAGCGTTTCTTTAATATTATCTTCGGTTAGTCGGCCACGGCCGCTGATGTTTTTAAGCGTTTTTCCTAAGCGTTCTTGGAGGTTCTCAAACATTTATCGCTTCCAGTATGTCGTAATTGCCCAGCATTATACTGATATGCGCGTCACTAATACAGTATTCAAGTCAGTTAAGAAACTTTTTCCCTGCCCCTATGCAAGAACCCGAGCTTAAAATACAATAGCCTACAAAAGGAGCATGTAAGTAGAAAGCCATTCATGTTGATCATCAGTTTATCGTTGTTTGCCAGTCTGTTTTATGTACTTGCCACAGGGCATGTATTGTCGCGCCTATTTCATAAAGAAGGCCCTAGCCAAAAGCTGACCATTATCTTCAGCACAGTGGCGATCCTCAGCCACATGCTGGTACTGGTAAACTCCGTGTTTACGCAGGATGGACAAGACCTCAGTACCATCAATGTTGCTCTGCTCACCTGCTGGGTCATTGTGGTATCAGTAACAACTGTCTCCTTAAAGTTCCCAGCCACTTTATTACTGCCCGTTGTCTATGGGTTCGCGGCGATACTCCTCGTTGCCAGTTTGTTTGTGCCCCACCACATTGTAATGAAGTCACTGGAAGTCGACATTGGCTTGGTGGTTCATATTTCTCTGTCACTTCTTGCATATTGTGTACTCATCATCGCCACGCTATACGCTGTGCAGTTTTATTTCATTGACCGTCGCCTGAAAGAAAAGGATTTGGCTATCATGCACAGCCACCTGCCACCATTAATGCAGGTTGAATCGCAACTTTATCAGCTGCTTACTGTTGGTACTGCACTGTTAACCCTGGCGCTGTTATCTGGCTTTGTGTTCCTTGAAGGCATGTTTGCTAAAGAGTTTTTACACAAAACCGTACTGTCACTCATCGCCTGGTGTATGTTCAGTGCTGTCACCATTGGCCATCATCAGTTTGGCTGGCGGGGTAAATCAGTGGTGTTCGCAGTATTAGGCGCCTCCGGTATCGTTACGTTGGCCTATTTCGGCAGTCGATTTGTTCAAGAAGTGATCTTAGGTAAGTTTTAATCTAAGTTTTAACTTAAGTTCATGCTTTTTGACTTGACTCTGAATTCTGGCTAACGCTTAATACTCCTTCGTAAGCAAAAAAGGGATCCTCTGTTGGACGACATATCAACCAGCGCCTTGTTTATTATTCTTGGCGTGCTTGTTCTGCTCTCGGGTTATTTTTCCAGTTCGGAAACCGGGATCATGTCTATTAACCGCTACCGACTGCGCCATTTGGTAAAAGAAAAACACAAGTCGGCACAGCGCGTAGACGAACTTCTGAAGCGCCCAGACCGCTTAATTGGTCTGATCCTGATCGGTAATAACCTTGTTAACATCGCTGCTTCTGCGGTTGCCACTGTATTGGGTATGCGCCTGCTGGGCGACGCTGGTATTGTTGTTGCCACCTTTGCATTGACCCTGGTTATCTTGATCTTCGCTGAAGTCACGCCTAAAACGCTGGCAGCGCTATACCCAGAGAAAATCGCATTCCCAAGCTCTGTGATTCTGAAAATTCTGCTAAAAATACTCTTCCCTGTGGTTGTTACAGTGAACTGGATCACCAATGGTATGTTGAAGCTCATTGGCGTATCGCCGGAGCAAATAGAAGAACACAGTCTGAGTAAAGAAGAACTCAAAACAGTATTAAATGAGTCCGGTGCCATGTTGCCAACCAATCACCAGGACATGATGACTTCTATTCTGGACTTAGATCACGTTACGGTTGAAGACATTATGATCCCACGCAGTGAGATCAATGCCATCGACATCAATGACGACTGGAAAGACATTTCTAAACAGCTGACCAATGCGCAACACACTCGGGTGCTGCTATATCGGGACCAAATTGATGATGCCGTTGGCTTTATTCACTCACGTGATGCATTACGCTTATTGACCAAAGAGCAGTTTGATAAACCGTCGCTGTTGCGTGCTGTACGAGAAATCTACTACATCCCGGAAAGTACCTCACTGAATACTCAACTTTTGAAGTTTCAGCAAAATAAAGAGCGTATCGGTCTGGTGGTTGACGAGTATGGTGACATTCAGGGCCTGGTGACACTGGAAGACATTCTCGAAGAGGTTGTGGGTGACTTTACCACAACTAAAACACCTGCCCCAAGTGACGAAGTCGATGTACAGAACGATGGCTCGGTCGTGGTTGACGGTGGTGCCAATGTGCGTGACCTCAATAAAGAAATGCACTGGCATTTGCCAACAGAGGGGCCTAAAACACTCAGCGGTCTGATTGTTGAACACCTTGAAGATATTCCTCAGACTCAGCTTGGTCTGAAGATAGCAGGCTACCCAATGGAAGTGGTCGAGATTAAGGAAAACATGATCAAGGTGGTCAAGGTTTATCCCCAAAAGAAAAGTAAATCTGTCATCGCTGAATAATAAAAAAAGCCGCAATAGCGGCTTTTTTTATGTCCTATTTTTGATTACTAGGAAAACGCATGTTAAGAAAACAAGCGTTCAAACCAGTTCTTATCTAAGTCTGCTTCGCAGCGCTTGAGCTGAGCGCCATACCGCGAAGCCCGATGCTTCACTTTATTCGCCACTTGCATCAGCCACTTTTTCTTTTTGTAAGTGCCACGGCGATAACCACCCCACCCTTCGTGATAGTTGAGATACTGTGCATAAGCGTCCCACTTGGAAACGCCATTAATTTTATGCGTTTTATAAACAAACCAGCCCATGAAGTCGATGGCGTCCTCAAAGTCGTCGCGATCTGCACCTGAGTTGCCGGTTTCACGAATATAGTCGCTCCAGGTGAGTGTTTTTGCTTGAGAATAGCCATAAGCACTGCTGGCACGACCGATGGGGATCACCCATAGAAAGTATTCCATTGGCGGTGCAGCATCATGTCTGAAGGAGCTTTCCTGATACATCATGCTCATCAACACATGTTTGGGCGATCCCCACTTTTCTTGTGCGTCTTTTGCATCAAAATACCAGTCGTCTTTTTCCTCAAAAATCTTACAAATATCATTCGGCTGCTTCGGAGGTGCCGTCGCACAGCCGGTTAGTGCAGCCAACAAAGGTAATAAAATTATTTTTTTTCTCATTTTTTTATGAACTCGTTGAACTTTTCTAAATTGTGCCGGTCTTACTCTCTGAATGCAGCAGTTTAGCATTGTTTCATCCCTGAAATTTATTTACGCAGCCTCTCGGCTGCGTTTTTTTATGCCCTAGAAAAATAATCCCGCAAAAACGCATTAAACGACACGCTATCGGCGGTAACTACGTCTTGTTCATCTAAAAATGACTGCGCACTCATGGTATCCAGCTTGTCAGCCCCAAAGGTCTGATAGTCATCCGCTGCATGGCTATGCTTGTATCGCTTTGCCAGCGACAACGCAAGTTCACCGCTGTCCTGATCCTGCTCAACCAGACTCGCAATAATACGGCCTGAGAACGTCAGTTCTGGCTGGGCTACCCAGGTATGCAACTTAGCAATCACCGGGGCATAGCGCTGTGAACCATGCGCTTCATCCATTAAAGCGGCCACTGCGCTCAATTGTGCAAAAATATCCTCACCCCATTGCTGTAGCGAGCATGCTTCACCATTTCGCTGTAACATGACCTGCGGATTTCGCCCTTCATTAATCACTTGTTGTAAGTTTGCGTCACAAGTTTGCTGCTCGTCCCAGCTCAACGCAGGAGAATCTTGAAGTAAACAGTAACTGAGGAAGACATCCAGGAATAGGATCTGGTCAAGGTCTATGCCCGTTTCGCTGAATGGATTCACATCCAGCGCTCGGATCTCAACGTATTCGATCCCCCCGCGGCTTAATGCCTGAGTTGGCGTTTCACCGGAGCGGCCGTTACGTTTTGGTCGGATAGGTGAGTAGAATTCGTTCTCAATCTGCAGAATATTCTTATTAAGCTGTTTAGGCGTTTCATGCTGATAATCCGGGATATGATCATATAAATCTGAGCGACAACGGATCGCTTTTTGCAGACCGGTAATATACTCGTCCAGACTATTATAAGTAACACGCAGCGAGGACTGCGCACTGTTGGTGTAGCCCAAATCGCCGAGCCTCAGCGCCGTGCCGTGTTCCAGATACAATGTACCTTGTCCCAACTCCTTGAAAGGCAATTGGCTGTTTTTCCCTTGCAAAAACGAGCTGCATAAAGCTGGTGACGCGCCAAATAAATAGCTAATAAGCCATAACTCACGCTTAAAATTACGGATCAGGCCGAGGTATTGGGCCGAGATGAAATCCTGCAAAGAACCTGAATCGCCTTCTAACTGTTGCAAGCTCTGCCATAGGCTATCCGGAAAGGAAATATTGAAATGCACACCCGCAATGGCCTGCATCATACTTCCGTAACGATTTTTAAGACCTTCCCGGTATAGAGTTTTCATTCGGCCAATATTAGACTGGCCAAACTGAGCCAATACGATGTCGTCTTCTTGTTTGATGTAGCATGGCATGCTCATTGGCCATAACAGTTCATCGCCCATATGGCTTAGGGTATACTTTTGCAGATCTTTTAACTGAGCGAGTGTTTCTTCGGGAGATTCACTCACCGGCGTTATGAATTCTAATAAAGACTCGGAAAAATCAGTTGTGATTGCACCGTGGGTCAAAGCATGACCAGCGCCCTTTGGGTGGGGTGTCTTTGCTATCTCTCCGGATGACTTAATTCTCAGCGCTTCCCGTTCAATCCCGCGCTTAATACCACGCAAAGACTTCAGATGTGCCGGTGTCGCAAGCGCTTTTAACTTGCCTTGTAAATTTAATTTGTTCAAAAACTAATACCTCGAAGCCCGGTGCTCAGTAATACACAATGCTACTGTCAATTGGGGCAAATTACGAATACTCAAGCGGTGATGATCACTTTGCCACAATGAATACCCTGTTCCACGTACTCATGTGCCTGCTGAATGTCATGTAATTCAAAACTCTGATCAACCACCACCTTTATCTGGCCAGCTTGTTCTGCATCATACAACCGGGTCAGTTGCGCCTGATTTGCTTCAACCAGTATTCCGCGCCCTGAAACCTGTTGCGCCCGGGCAGTTTCTAATACCTGATCTTTGGTGACTGTTGGCACAGTGACTAATTCAGAGCCCACCTGCAGGTTTTTAGTCATACGCTGGCCAAACTCTCCCCCTACCAGATCTATCAGGATCCCTTTGCGGGGCTGTGCCAAATAATCCGTAGGCGTGATGGCATGTATATCCAACGCTGCAAACAGCGCATGCTCAATACGACGGCTCACCGCAATAGCCTCGAAGCCGCGCAACTTGGCGACTTGCAACACAATATGACCAACACCGCCTGTTGCAGCATTGACATACACAGGCCGGCCGTCAGGTTCGAATTCGGCCAGAGCCTGCCATGCAGTCAGCCCTGCCAAACACAGACCGGCCAAACTCGCATCCGCTTTCTGATTAACCTTAATTAACTCACTGGCTTTGGCATAAGTATAGGTTGCATAACAACCAGGGTGTGTGGCGAAGCCAACCATACCTATTACCCGATCACCGAGGTGCAAGTCGGTCACATCGTCGCCAACCTGCACAACTTCACCCAGCACATCGTAGCCTAAGGGTAAGAAGGCGTCGGCAGGTTTTCCGGCTGCTACATAGCCCAGACCACTGCGTGTTTTGATATCGATAGGATTAACAGACGTTGAAATAACTTTGATTAGCACCTGCTGATTATCAGGTGATGTCAGCGGCAGCTCCTGAGCGCACAGTTCAGTGCAGCCACCAAATTGAAAGATGCCATACTGGCGAAAGTACTTTTCCATGGAAAATGCAGGTTTAGGTGCTGATAAGATACTCTAACATATAGCAGGAAAAGCCCCAACCTCAGCACGTTGAAATTAGGAAAAGGACGGGCAGCTCGGCGCTGCCCGTTGCGTGATCCTTAACGCGTAAATACAATGTCGTCTGCATTTACATCCACTTTAATCACGTCGCCAGCGTCAAAGTCCCCTTGTAATAACTGCTGTGCCAGCGGATTCTCAATATAGTGCTGCACTGCCCGTTTGAGGGGGCGCGCACCGTATACAGGGTCAAAGCCACTGGCTGCTATTTTATCCAGTGCGGCATCAGTCAGTTCAAAACCAAACCCTTTTTCATGCAAACGTTGACGCAATTTCGCCAGCTGAATATCTGCAATTTGCTTGATATGTTCATTAATCAACGGGTGGAACACCACAGTTTCATCAATCCGGTTTATAAACTCAGGCCTGAACTGAGTAACCAGTACATCCATAACACGCTGTTTCAGCGTTGCATAATCATTGCTGCCAGCCTGCTCCTGGATCACATCTGAGCCCAGATTAGAGGTCATAATAATCACAGCATTTTTAAAATCAACGGTGCGGCCCTGACCATCCGTCAAACGCCCATCGTCCAGCACCTGAAGCAAAATGTTAAAGACATCCGGGTGCGCCTTCTCCACTTCATCAAGCAATATCACAGAGTAAGGTCGACGGCGAACCGCTTCGGTCAGATAACCGCCCTCTTCATATCCGACATATCCTGGGGGTGCCCCCACCAGCCGTGCGACTGAGTGTTTTTCCATGAACTCTGACATATCAATGCGCACCATGGCATCTTCGGTATCAAACATAAAGCCTGCCAGCGCTTTGGTCAGCTCAGTCTTACCTACCCCGGTTGGGCCCAGGAATAAGAATGACCCAATCGGTCGATTCGGATCGGCCAGACCCGCACGAGAGCGGCGAATGGCATTGGCTACTGCGCTCACGGCTTCATCCTGACCAATGACCTTTTTATGTAGTTCATCTTCCATCTGCAATAACTTATCGCGCTCTCCCTGAAGCATCTTAGCCACCGGAATGCCAGTCCAGCGCGATAAAATTTCTGCAATTTCATCTTCTCCGACTTGGTTTTTCAGCAGGCTCATTTCCTGCATTTCTGCCTGAGATGCCAGGTCAAGTTTACGCTCTAATTCAGGAATACGACCATACTGGAGCTCTGACATACGTTGTAAATCACTGGCACGACGTGCGACCTCCAGGTCAAGCCTTGCTTGCTCAAGTTCAGCTTTAATCACCTGCGTGCCCTGCAACGACGCTTTTTCCGCATTCCAGACTTCATCCAGCTCACGGTACTCCGTTTCGAGCTGCTGGATCAGTGCCTGCATTTCACTTCGTCGCTTCTGACTGGCTTCGTCTTTTTCTTTCGCCAGCGCATTGTCTTCTAATTTTAACTGGATAATACGACGCTCCAGCTTATCCAGTTGTTCTGGCTTAGAATCAATCTGCAAGCGAATTGACGAGCCAGCTTCATCAATCAAGTCAATCGCTTTATCTGGCAGTTGTCTGTCACTGATGTAACGATGCGACAACTGCGCAGCGGCCACAATCGCAGGATCGGTAATATCCACAGAGTGATGCAGTTCATAACGTTCTTTTAAGCCACGTAAAATAGCAATGGTGTCTTCCACGCTGGGCTCTGCGACAAACACTTTCTGGAAACGGCGCTCCAATGCGGCGTCTTTTTCAATATACTGACGATACTCATCCAGCGTTGTAGCACCGACACAGTGCAACTCACCCCTTGCCAGTGCGGGTTTAAGCATATTGCCCGCATCCATGGCACCATCGGTTTTACCTGCCCCTACCATGGTATGGATCTCGTCAATAAACAGGATCACCCGGCCTTCTTCTTTGCCCAGCTCATTAAGAACCGACTTAAGGCGCTCTTCAAACTCACCGCGATACTTAGCGCCGGCAACCAGTGCCCCCAGGTCCAGGGACAATACACGCTTGTCTTTGAGTCCCTCAGGCACCTCACCATTGATAATACGTTGGGCCAGACCTTCAACGATCGCGGTTTTACCGACACCTGGCTCCCCGATCAACACAGGGTTATTTTTGGTGCGGCGCTGTAATACCTGTACCGTGCGGCGGATCTCATCATCACGACCAATCACCGGGTCAAGCTTACCCTGCTCGGCACGCTCAGTGAGATCTATGGTGTACTTTTCCAGGGCCTGACGAGTATCTTCCGCATTCGGGTCATCCACTTTCTGTCCGCCCCGAATGGCCTTGATGGCCTTTTCAATTTTTTCCTGAGTGATGTTCAGTGAACGAAAAATCTCACCCAGTGGCCCTTTGTCTTCGCATGCAGCAAACACAAACAACTCACTGGAGATGTACTTGTCCTTGCGCTTTTGAGCATATTTATCACATAGATTAATTAATGAGATAAGGTTATTCGACAGCTGTACGTCGCCACCGACCCCTTCTACCTTGAACAATTTCTCAATAGCCTGAGAGAGTTTAGTGTTGAGTTCATCTGCGCTCACGCCAGCCTGTGCAAACAGCGCCCGGACACTGGAACCCGTTTGTTGCAACAAGGCGTACATTAAGTGTACAGGTTCAATAAACTGATGGTCACGACCTAATGCGAGAGACTGCGCATCAGACAGCGCCGCTTGAAATTTACTGGTAAATCTATCAATTCGCATACACGAAATAACCTTATAAATAACTTAGTTATCTATAAAATGGGTATCAGAGGGAGTTTGATCAAGGTGCAGATGACAATTATTTGCGCCAAATCAAACTGGCCATGCGACCACACTGACCATCACGACGATAAGAAAAGAACTGTTCAGGGTTGGACACTGTACATTGCGCATGCACAGATACGGATTGCACGCCAAGCTGCGTCAATTGCTGTGTTGCCAGAGTATAAATATCAGCCAGATAGCGACCATTTGCTTGTGCTTTAAAGGCACTCAAATGCGCCTGCTGTCGGGCAACAAACTGCTCTTGCACTTCTTCGCCCACTTCAAAAGCCCGAGGGCCAATTGCCGGACCTAACCAGGCATGTATTCGGGACCTAGGTGCGCTGAAGAGTGCTATTGTCTCGGCAAGAATATCCGCCGCCAAAGGGCGCCAGCCGCAATGGACCGCGGCGACCTCCTGGCCATCGTCGCTGGCCAGCAGCACAGGCAGACAGTCGGCAGTCATAATTGCCAAAGCAATTTGACCAGAGCGGGTAAAGATTGCATCTGCCTGCGGCGTATGAGTGATATCGTATTGATCATCTGCCAGGATCACGGTATTGCCGTGTACCTGCTCAAGCCATACGATAGGCACCGGGACCTGAGCCTGCAACTGTGCTCTGTTGTGTGCAACAGCGTGCGGATCGTCTCCAACATGACAAGCCAGATTGAAACCATCAAAAGGGGCCGCCGAAACGCCCCCCTGACGCGTTGTCGACAAGGCGCCGACAACCTCTTTTAATGGCCAATCCGGGCGCAGCATATATTAGTAATCTATCTGTGGATTAAGCTTAAAGTCTTCACGCAATGCAGCAGTCAGTTGCTGCATATCTTCCGGGATAGGTGCTTCCCAGGTCATGATTTCGCCGCTCACCGGGTGCGCTATGCGCAGCTTGACGGCGTGCAGTGCCTGGCGCTTAAAGCCACGCAAGGTGTCAAGGAATTCCGGAGACGCATTGCGTGGTGGGCAAGGACGACCGCCGTAAAGCTGATCACCAATCAGCGGGTGCTTAAGATACGCCATGTGAACACGGATCTGGTGCGTACGACCCGTTTCAAGGCGTAAACGCAAGCGGGTGTGCGCACGAAACTTTTCGGCCACCCGGTAATGGGTAATCGCAGGCTTACCCATTTCATGGATAGCCATGTGCGTACGCTTTGTCGCGTGACGACCAATAGGCTTCTCTATCATCCCACCGGCAGTCATGGTGCCGTTACAGATGGCTTCATATTCACGGGTAAAGTTTTCACGTGCCTGCAGGTTTTTCACCAAGTGGGTTTGCGCCACTATAGTTTTGGCCACCACCATTAATCCTGTGGTGTCTTTATCAAGACGGTGGACAATACCCGCACGCGGCACATTGATGATCTCTGGGTGGTGATGTAACAACGCATTCAGTACAGTACCATTTGGGTTACCCGCACCGGGGTGCACCACCAGGCCCATCGGCTTATTAATAACCAGGATGTCATCATCTTCATAAACGATGTCCAACGCGATGTCCTGCGCTTCGTATTCCCGCTCTGCCTCAATCTGCGTTTCCACCGCAACGACTTCACCGCCCAGCAACTTTTCCTTAGGGATCGCCAGTACGTCACCATTGACGGTGACTTTTTCATCAAGGATCCAGGTTTTTATTCGAGAACGTGAAAAATCGGGGAACAATTGCGCCAAAATCTGGTCTAGACGTTTACCGCCCAGTTCCACTGGCACATCGGCTTGTAGAGAAATTTGCTCAGACATGTGTAACTTTACCTAAAATACCAGTGCAAGCCATGCTCGACTGGGTTAGAATCGCATAAATGCATAGTTTACTCGGTTTTGCCGACTTGGCCTAGCCTGATAACGAAGGTAGTAAAATAAAATGATAAAGACGTTGGGAAAACGCGCTTTTGCAATCGTACTGAGCGCATCTGTATTAGGATTAGCCGCTTGCTCATCCGCCCCAGAACAAGAAGAAATAGAACGCGTACCAAATAAATCTGTGCAGGCATTGTACGAAGACGCCAAGCAAACACTCGACTCAGGCCTGTACGCACGTGCCATCGAGCTCTTAAGCGCCATTAACTCCCGTTACCCGTTTGGGCCATACTCTCATCAAGTACAAATGGACCTGGTCTATGCTTTTTATCAAACCGGCAACACCGAGCAGGCACTCGCGACAGTTGACCGCTTTTTGCGCCTGAACCCCAATCATAAAAACCTCGATTACATGTATTACATGCGAGGATTAATTAACATTAAAGCAGATGAGAACGGCTTTCAGGAATATTTCGGTATCGATCGCGCAGACCGCGACCCGAACCGTACTCGCGTTGCTTTTCAAGACTTATCAACTCTGGTCAAAAACTACCCGCAAAGCGCCTATGTGCCTGAAGCCAAAAAACGCCTGGCATGGTTGCTCAACAAAATGGCCCGTTATGAGCTAAAAGTGGCCAACTATTATTTTGAGCGAGAAGCCTACCTGGCAGCAGCCAATCGAGGAAAATATGTGGTTGAGCACTTCTCACAGAGCAGTTATCTGGTGCCAGCGCTTGAAATGATGGAAAAGAGTTACGCCATGTTGGGCCTTGATGAACTTAGCGACAACGCGCGCAAAGCGAAAGAGTTAAATCAACAGCGCTAAAACACCTGCACTTAATACAACAACGCCGGATTGCACCAAGCATCCGGCGTTTTTTTATTCTGCCAATAAGCATCCGGAGATTAGATTGCTTCTTCGTCTTCTTCTCCGGTGCGAATACGGACAACCCGCTCAACTTCAGTGACAAAGATCTTACCGTCACCAATCTTACCGGTTTGCGCCGTTTTCAAAATAACGTCGATAGCCCGATCTACGTCTTCTTCAGCAAGCACAATATCCAGCTTCACCTTTGGCAAAAAGTCGACCATATACTCTGCGCCACGATACAGCTCAGTGTGCCCTTTTTGGCGGCCAAACCCCTTGACTTCACACACGGTCATGCCGGTAATACCTATGTCGGACAGCGCCTCGCGAACGTCATCCAGCTTAAATGGTTTAATGATGGCTTCTATCTTTTTCATGGTTGATTGTTATCCCTTTGGTAATGCGTCGATTTTAGACAATCCCACAAAACAAGGCAAACAAAGCGATTGAATAAATAAACAAAAAGACGCACTATATTAGGTAGTAGTTATTCTTGTCTTTGGCTGTATACCATGAAAAAAAATACTGGCTTTACACTGTTTGAGTTAGTTATCACTATTGCTATTTTAGGTGTACTGGCCACGCTGGCCTTTTCATTCAGCGGCAGCCTGACTACCTCAACCCGCGCAGAGTCCTATCTGAGAGAATTAAAACGCACAGTGACCTTTGCCCGAGCGCAAGCAACCGCGACAGATGAGATCATCATCCTGTGTCCGGCCACCGCAACCTTGGTTGAGACTAACAGTAGTTTTGTCTGTCAGGACAATTGGCAAGCCAACCGCGTTACCGTTTTTCTCGATAGAAACAATAACGGCACCTACAATACAGGCACCGATGACTTGCTACGTGTTATGGAGCAGGTTCCCAGTAATGATGGCCTGACATTCCCGGCGTCCAGCTTGCGTTTCGATTCGAGTGGTCGCACCGCCATGCTCCAGGCAAGCAGCTTTATTTATTGCCCAGCTGCCACGGACTTTCCTAATCAGCAGCTTGAGGTAAGTGTCGTTGGTTCAGCACTGTATCGCGGTGACACAACCCTCACTTGCAACTAAACTATTTGTAACTCGAACGCTCACCACTATGCCTATTAAACAGTGAGTTGCGCCCGTTAACGAACCCGTCACCAGATAACGGGACTGATCAGCGACGTGATATTTATTCATAAGCCTTGCAGTTCAAGCCGCGAAGACTAGGCTGACACTATGGCTGATGCACGGATGCATGCTCATGACATTATGGAATATACGCGGATTTACCCTATTTGAACTACTCATTTGTATTGCGCTTTTTGGCGTGCTTTTACTACTCGCAGCCCCGGCTGTACACTCTATTACCGAACTGGACAGAGCTAAGCAAGCGCTAATAACGCTAGACAGGCATCTGACTTTAACACGACTGCACGCAGTGACTCACCAGTTGCCTGTCACCATTTGCCCCTTGGTTAATAACCGATGTACGCACCTTTGGCATCAGGAGTTAACAGTATTCACAGACCGACATGAACGCGCGGCTTTTGACAAAAAAGACGTGAAACTGATGGTGCTCTCAGGGATCCGTGGCACTGACACCCTCGATTATCCGAGGGCGGCTATCACATTTAAGCACACAGGCACGTTAAAAGGGTTTGGCAATGGTACCTTTGTGTATTGCACACAAAGGCTCTCAGGTGCGCCTATTGGACTCGCGCTATCAGTCAGTGTGGTAGGCAGAAGCCGACTCAGAGAGACCAATAAATGTATTTAAATACACAAGGCTACCAGCGCTCATTCACAGCGGTTGTGCAAGCGCCCACCTTGACACGCTGGGTCTAACGACCCCAACACCGATCGGCAGTGAACGTGCCTGTGCTGCCACGGACATTAAGATTATTTATCGTGAGTGTTGTGCATTCAGGGTCATTTGCAAGCGGCCCTCCGGTTGCAGACGCCCTGATCACAAAAGTGTTAAGGTCATTGCCCAGTACAATTTCCAGCGAAAAGTAATCGTTTTCAGTTGTTGTGGGTAATCCCAGTGCAGCCAGAGAACTGGCATACTCGCGATTATCGACAAAATACTGCTCTTGCTTATTGGCAGCGTCGAGCAAAGTTGCCGCAGCCTCCGCCCTGGCCGCTCGCCTTACATACTCTGAATAACTGGGGTATGCGATACTGGCCAGGATCCCCAAAATAGCGATGGTGATCATCATCTCAACCAGGGTAAACCCCAGCACAGTGCGACTAGTTCTTTTCATCATGCTCTTCTTTTTTGTATATGTACAATAACCGCGTTTGCATTTTGATTTCTACTTCATTCTCTGCTTGTACGCCCCCGGTAGAGCCATCTGCTTTTTCGTATGGCGCTGCAGCAGATGGCTCTTTTAATGTCACTTTACCATCGACCACGTCCGAACCAGAACCGCCGCCAGAACCGCCACCAGAGCCACCTCCAGAGCCTCCATCAACAACAACGACTGGGCTGATCAACTGAGCTTTAATCGTGGTACTGCCGTCTTCATTGGCATGTTCACTGTAATGTACTCTGGGTGTATCCGGCACTTCAGCGGTGGTTTGATAGCTGCGCTGATCTAGCATCTGCATGCCATAGTTTAAATGCAAAACATACAATCTACCTTTACCCGCGGTAATCGAACATTCATTCACCTCAACACTGGCCGGTGTAAAAGTCGTGTAATAGGCCACGCCTGCAACGACCGTGGCAGCTGCCATAGACTTTTCTCCGTCGCCCAGTTTCAACTTCCACCCCTTGGCGGAGCCAAGTTCAACCTCTTTTTCGACAAAGCGATCAAAATCGTTTAGACGAGAATAAAATGGATCACTCGTCACATTCAGTAAGTCTGAGGACCGAATTACAGCCGGTGCCGTTTCATTATCAAAGGAGCGGGTTTTAGTATTTTCATCCCGAACCATATACAGAAAATCCTGCACTGAAGTTGACGTAGGCTTAGCCCGGTTACCACTGCCAATTAACAGGCCCTCGTAAGGAATATCCCGGCGTATGGTGATAGTCTGCCCGTTCACTGTTTCGGTTGATACCTTAGAAAAATAGGTACGCGCCACAACGGGACGATAGAAAAAGCGTCGTTTGTTGTTATCAGTGCCACCGCTCAGATTGGCCAACTGAAAATGCGTCCAAGGGTTATCTCTGTCGTTTGGGTTGGTACCAGGCAGGTCAAATCGCCACACACCGCCTCCGGTATCCGTGGCATAAATACGATCCGTATACCCGTCATAGTCAGAGTCAACCGTGCTCAGATCAGAAGCAATACTGTGTTTGCCCTTAAAGCCATTCTCTGCTGTTAAACTCCAAAACGGCTTTCCGGTTTCAATGTCAACAATGTAAATGCCGCGGCCTATACTGTCATTTGAAAACAAAGCATTGTCTTTATTGGTGTCATAACCGGCACCAAATATCATGACTGGCATATCAGGTTTAGCTTTGATGAAAGTGATCTGAGGCTTAGACCAGCTTTGTGCCAATTGTGCATAGGGTGCCACACCACCGCGGATAGGGCCGCCCCATAGCAGTCGGGGGCTGTCCGGGGAGGTAATATCAAACCCATAATATTCGTTACCCCCACGACGTAAGCCTACTATCAGCCAAACACGCTCACCGCTACCGACCTTGCCATTATCGTCTTTATCCCAAAAATAAACGGTAATGGGGCCATCGACCCCATAGAGCTTAGTGTCGTCCTGTCTGTCCATTTGCGGTTTGAGAACATCCAGCAAAGACCCAGGCACAAAAGCCCAGCTTTCATTCACTGTCTCCCCGTTGTCCTTAAACATGTGTAAAAAGCCAGCATTGGTTCCCACAATCACGCGCAGGTCGCCATTGCCATAATCTATGGTTACCGGCCTGGAATGCAGCGGATCGCCAAAAATGGTTTCGCGTCTATCCTGTCTCGAGTTATTGCTATTTTCATCATTAACATCAATACCTCTGGCCCAGCTAATCACATTAGGCACAACACCTGCATTGTCCACGGAAAATAAGGTACTGAGTTTCGACAAATCCCCGCCCGCAGCAATTAATGCAGTAGCATAGTCAAACGACATTAAGGTGCCTTTGCCATAATCTGAGTAGATTTTGCGGGTTGTCTGTCTGGAGAGCTGATAATTAACACCGCCCTCGCCGACCTTAGCGCCGTCTTTGGAGCCAGGCTGAGACCAGTAAGTCGTCACATTGTCAGCGATGGTGCCCTCTTCATTGATAGCATGACTACTGCTGCCCATGCCATGTATCACCGAACCTTTTACTTTGAGCTTTTTCAGGTTGCCGCGCCAACGGGTATGGGTTTCCGGGTAAAACATGGTGTAATAGATTGAATCACCACTGCGGCTCAGATCTGAACTGCTGGTCGACACCGAAGGTGACGAAAAACTATCGCTTTTTTCACGAATATTAGTGATGGTAGACTTTAATGCCTCTGACAACTGAGACGCTGTATTTGCATGTTTATACTCGCCCCCACCATCCAAAGCGGTTTGCTTCAATAAGGTGATACCCGCATCCGACATACCGGTACCAAATCCGATGGTATAGGTACGGGCAAAATCTTGTTCCTGAGGTGTGTTAGGGTAAAGATCGACCTGAGTTTCAGGCGTGCCTCTCATCACCTTAGCCAGTGAATTCAGATAGTTATTAGATACTCTGCTCGGCGCAGAGCCAAATGTGGACACATATTTATTGTAGATATCTGTGTTACGCGCCGAGTCACTCGTGGGGTCACCATCCGTCATCAGGATAATATTAGTGGAGGTATCACAGCGTTTAGGGGCAAGCGGGTCCGGCTTAAACGGCGAAATATACACCCCATTGCTTTCAATGCTGCGATCCCGATCACTCTTGTTCTGGCCATATAAAACTTTTTTGCCTGTCAAATAGAGGTATGCTTCCCATAAAGTCTCTGAAAGCGGTGTATTACCACTGGCGGGCAAACTGGCTATTTTACTATTCAAAGCAGCCTGACTAGCCCCTAGCCCATTCAGAACATACCCACCTGAGCTGGAATAGAGCCGCATCAGACCAATATCAAAGTCGTCGTTTTCTTCCACTAGCTTGGTAATGGCATCCTGTGCAACCTTTAAACGGCTATCACCACAGTTTGATTCCCGATACCAACCATTACGTACCTTATAACAACGTTTGCTGGTTTGTGATGAATCAAAGCAGTTGATACTGCGAAACCGACCCCTACGATACTCGTAGCATCGCTGGCCATCTTTAACATCCCACGCCATACTGCCCGAAGTATCAAAGATCACCAGTACCCGGGATTTTTCTGAATTCGAAATATCGTGCTTTACAAATAACTCTATGTCTTCTGCCTGTGTGCTGAATACCAGTAAACCACTCAGGACCAGTATGATTCTATACCACATTATTGATTCCCCAGGTTACCAATGACTTCCTGCGCAACGCCAATCACCACAGTCACCTGATGTCGAGATTGATCGCCATACTGAACACTGCTTTCCACTTCGGTAATGACACAGCTGAGGCCCTCGGTAAAATTAAAAACACGTGGACATTCTAGTAATAACTGACCACTGTTGAGGTTTGCCTGCATACTCTCTAGTTCAAGCTCTTCGTCTATGTGGATGCTTCTTCGCACCATTTGACCGTCGTCGTTTGTGAACTCACCATTACGTGACTGAAACACGCTTTCATTTACACGTGCTTTCTCCTGAGAGATGATCCGCTGCACTTCGCCCATCAGTAAGGCCTCCGCGGCTTCTCGTTCCTGAGCTGCGTTTGTCACTTTAATATCTATGGTACTGCTGCTCATTAGTGTCACGGCAACGCTCATTACTGCCACAATCAGTACCATAGAAACGATCAACACCATGCCGCGCTGTTTGTGTGCCATTACCATGTCGAGATCCCCATGTTGTACAGCTGGATGGTGGTCGAAAACACCGTACGCCGATAGTTATCATTAAAGGTCAGAGTACGCCTGTCCGGATCGTTACCAAGCGTATAGGTTTGACTTTTTAACTCCAGACCCGCATCGGCTTCCAATACCCGAACCAGTGCAATGATTTGCACTGTTAATATCCCACCTGAGCGTTCCCAATCACCGGCCGTCATATCCTGAGTACTGCGATACGTATCTACACGACTATCACCATTGGTATCTAACCCAAACAGATAGCGAATATCTTCAACCCCCTCTATCACGGCCTCAGTCGTCATGCCACCACCCACAGTTAAACGCCGGCGCATTAAAATTGGAGTGGTAATGGTTTGGCTATTAATCCGAATAGGTTGCTCTTCGATATAATAAGCATGGTGACTGTATGGCCACAAAGTCGAGTTATTAGTCGGCCGCCCGCCATAGCTATTCCCTGCCACAAATGTGCCCTGTTCCTGTTGGGCGATAAAGTAGTAACGATTACTTTCTACGTCGTTATCGTCTGTAATTTGTCGCCCTTCAAGAAACTTAAGTTGCAATACTTCGGTGTTGTTTTTGGCACCTGAGATGCAACTCAAAGCGGCACCACTGGTCTTTTCGGCGTAAATAGAACGAAAGTTGGTTTGCACCGCATTCGGGAAACTACCATTATTCAGACCACCAAAGCAGTCATTGCTTGGATTTGCTGGGCTCACTGAATTGGCTGTCGTCAGGCCCTTGTCATAAAATGTGCCCCAGAACCCTACCTGCTCCAAGTCACGTCGCAGTAAAGTCAGGGTTAAGCGCCCGACTTCCTGAAGTTCGCCGATGGCCATGGTATCTCGGGTGGTGACTTTCATGCTAACATAAGCAGTGATGACGCCGCCGAGCAAAAGCGCACCAATAAACATGGAGATCAGTAACTCGACTAGGGTGAAACCGGACCGTATCATCTCAATCCCTCACCAAAATATAGCTATTAATGCTCACTACTCGGCGATAATCATTATTTTCACCACAATTGATGGCCTGATTAGTCGCATTCATTTCAAATGCCTGGCGGCCAGCCCAAGCCACACTCACAGTTACATTGAACCCTCGGCCCTGAGAACCCGCAACTACCGCGGTGGTGATGCACACTGTTGTGTCATCGAGCGAGCCGGTATTTTCTTTAGCCTGGATTGCCATGATCCATTGCTCCAGATCCATTGCTGCAATTTCAGCATTCGAACATATACTGCTGAAACAGCGATTATTACCGTTCACGGTTGCTGTGCTACTAAACACTTGTTGGTACTGATTACCAAGATTGAGGGTATCGTTACTGCGGATGCGCTGCATAATATCACCAGCCAGGGCGACTGCTGCAGCGCGTTGCATCGAATCAAAACTGGCTTGCTTCGCTTTCGCTTGCAGTGCCACAGCCCCAAGCAGACCAAAGCTCAGCACCATAAACGCGATAAGCGATTCTAAAAGAGTAAAGCCGCGATTTGTGTTAATACACACAGTGTTTGCCATCATTTTTCAAAGTCAGTTTGCTCCACTACATAGTATAATGAATCACTTCGTCATGAACCTGATCGTGGGCTCAACGGTCAATCAGTCGGGTTTAATGGTCAGAATAGCGATTTAAAGTTGGCGGCAGCACGTCGGCTCACAGTAATGGGCTCAGCAAAGCCATCCAGCCTGACTCTGTGACCACCATCAACAGATTCCAGGCTCAGCACAGCCTGTTTTTTTACCAGGGTGTTTCTGTGCACCTGCACAAAATGCCGCGGATAAGTGGCCAACAGCTTCTTTAAAGGAATATCGATGAGCGCTTCACCGTCCTTGAAATAAATGTGTGTGTAGCGCTCGTCACTCCTGGCAACTAAAATATCAGATACGGCGACCCAACGCGTGTCATGACCAACCTGGTATTGCAAGCGCTGCATTTGTTCACCGTAAATATGTTCCAGTAAAGCAGCCAAACGCTCTTTGTCTATAGGCTTAACCAAATAGCCCTCAGCCAGCAAATCAAATGCCTGCAAAGCGTGTTCGGCAAAGGCTGTCACAAAAACGATTTTACAGTCTGGCATTTGCTGTCTGAGTACACCAGCAACCTCGAGCCCATCAATACCAGGCATCGCGATATCCAGAAACACCAATTCTGGCGCGGTGCGTTCGCATAACTCTATTGCCTGCGTGCCATCTGCGGCCTCCGCCACGCAATCAAAATGTTCAAACTCCGACATCAAGCGCCGTAACCGCCGTCTGGCGATCGGCTCATCATCCAAAATCAGATAATTCATAAGCTCCGGTGTCTGGTAAAAGGATGGTTGCTACGAATTTATCATTATCTTGTGCAATCCTCAAACTAGCCCGACGTTGATAATACAGCGAAAGCCGTTTATCTATGTTTTTAGTTGCAATCCCATTGCCATTGGAATGATGGGTAGAATGAGGCAATGGATTGGTGACACGTAATGAAAACGTATCGCGAACCTGCTCAATTTGGATAGTAATAACGCCACCCTCAACGCGTTTCTCAATGCCGTGCAACACAGCATTTTCGACCAGTGGCTGGAGCGTCAATGTCGGGATCGGCACAGCCAATAAAGCATCGTCAATTATCCACTGTACCTGCAGCCTTTGCTCAAAGCGAAAGCGCTCCAGGCTGAGATAGTCTTTCGTTAGAGCCACTTCATCCGCAATGGTGTGCCACTTTTTTTCTGCCAGTGATACGCGCATCAGGCGTGCCAACAATAATGCTGCTTTTTCTGCGTCCTCAGCATTCTCGTGCGTCAACTCTGCAAGGGTGTTTAGAGTATTGTGCAAAAAGTGCGGCCTGATCCTGGCATGTAACGCGTCAATTTCTGCTCGAGCGGCCAATTCAAGTGCATTCACATTATCAATATAGATAGACATAAAATACAACAGGATTACCACCACAAAGCAGCAAATTGCGCTATGGCTAAACACCGGTCCCCAGTCTACAGCAACGTGAGAAGTTAAAGGGGTAAACTGGATCCCAATACTCAGCCCTATACAGACACTGATGAAAACCACAAAGACGATGCTCAGCTCAAGCACCCCATTGTGCTGTGGTTTAGACACATTTAAAACACTAATAAGTGAAATGATGGCCAAAGACAATAAGGCATTACTGTGGGTGAATAAACTCACCAAGCCCAGGGTCAGCCAGAAATCATCATAATCGGCGAGTGTATAAATAAAAGAAAGGGACTGCGAGGCGATCAGCATAGCCAACACACCTCGCTCAGATACCATGGCTTTTAACAGTCCCAGGCCAATCGCCTCTGACTTATCCATGGTCTGGGAATATTACCTAAGCTCTACAGGAACAGCGAAAACCACGTTTTCTTCCTGCCCAGGGTTTTCCACGACGGTTTGTCCACCCAGCGCTTTAAGGCGAGCAATCACTTGCTGTACCAACACTTCAGGTGCAGATGCGCCAGCGGTAACACCAACTTTGCCAACTCCTTCAAACCAACTTGCTTCCAGACACTGATCGTCGTCAATCAAAAAGGCCCGGGTGCCCATTTTGTCTGCCAGCTCACGTAATCGATTGGAGTTGGAGCTGTTCTTCGCGCCGACCACAAGTAGCAAGTCGACCTTGTTAGCCAAATCTCTCACTGCATCCTGACGATTTTGTGTGGCATAGCAAATATCATCTTTGCGGGGACCATGGATCTGTGGAAATTTCTCACGCAGTGCTTCAATCACATCTGAGGTATCATCCACTGACAAGGTCGTCTGACTGCAGTAAAACAGGTTACTGGGATCTTTCACCTCAAGCGTTGCAACGTCTTCTGGAGTTTCAACCAGGTAAATCCCGCCCGCCGAGTTATTGTATTGGCCCATAGTGCCTTCTACTTCCGGGTGCCCATGATGACCGATGAGGATACATTCAGTGCCTTTTCGGCTTGCACGTGTGACTTCCATATGTACTTTGGTGACCAGAGGACATGTTGCATCAAATACTTTCAGTTCACGACGTTTGGCTTCCTGTCGCACCTGCTGTGACACGCCATGCGCACTAAAGATCACAATACTGTCGTCAGGCACCTGGTCCAGCTCTTCCACAAATACCGCCCCACGAGCGCGCAATCCGTCAACCACATACTTGTTGTGTACAACTTCATGACGAACATAAATCGGTTTTTCAAAGATATCGAGTGCACGCTCAACAATACTAATAGCGCGATCAACCCCGGCACAAAAGCCACGCGGATTGGCGAGTAAGATCTCCATTAGTTTTTTACCTCTAAAATATCGACTTCAAAGGTCACCTTTTGCCCGGCCAGTGGGTGGTTAAAGTCGACTGTCACTGAATCACCGGCAACTTCACGTACCAGGCCAGGAAGCTCAGTGCCATCAGGCTGAGTAAACGCAATAATACTGCCTACTTCCGCAGGCGTATCAGCACCAAACTTACTGCGGTCAACATAATAGATATTATCCGGATTTGGCATCCCAAAGGCATCTTGTGGCTCAAGCTCGAACGATTTGCTGTCGCCCGCTTGCAGTCCTAATAAGCACTTCTCAAAGTTCTCCGTCAGGCTGCCATCGCCCATAAAGAGCTTTGCAGGCTTATCATGTACTTTCGTTGAGTCCGCTGCAGATCCGTCAGCCAGTTTTATCGAAAAATGAAATAAAACTTCAGATTGTGGGCCTATTAGCTGCTCGCTCATGCCTTTTTCTCCTGCGTATCCGCGTTGTCACCAAAAATGGCGTCAAATAACAATAAACCAGCACCGCCAACAATGGCCATATCTGCCACATTAAATGCCGGGTAATGCCAGTCTTGATAATAAAAGTGTAAAAAGTCAACCACATAGCCTAAAGTAACCCGGTCATACAGGTTACCTAAAGCACCAGACAAAACGAGCGCATATGCACTACACAATAACCAGTTATTGGCAGGTAACTTCTTCAACCAATACACGAGCAAGCCACTGATGGCCACGGCAATTGCACTCAAGAACCAACGTTGCCAACCGCCCGCCTCACTTAAAAAGCTGAACGCTGCGCCATAGTTGTGCATATAGGTAAAATTAAAAAATGGCAGCAACTCAATAGACTCATAGAGTCGCATATTTTCGACTACCAGTGCTTTCGTGCCGAAGTCTACTGCAAAAAGCAGTAGACTCAGCCACAACCACACCAGACCACTACGCTCGGTCGATTTGGTCATGTAATACTCCTAGGTTAAGCGAACTGACGCTGTTCACCAGCGCCGTCAACATTGGTCACACAACGGCCACACAACTCAGGATGCGCATCGTGCTGACCTACATCCTCACAATGGTGCCAACAACGGTCACACTTAGGTGCCTGTGTTGCCGTCACTGAGATAAACAAACCGTCAATCTCCGTTGAAACTGCGCCTTCTGGCTTAGCATTCACCACTTCCACCTGAGCTTTAGACGTTAGCAACACAAATCGCAATTCGTCTTGCAGGGTTTGCAGTTTCTCAGCCAGGTCACCCCCAGTGTAAAGTGTTACTTCCGCCTGTAAGGTCGCGCCGATGATCTCTTCTTTACGCGCACTTTCCAGCACCTTGTTCACTTCATCGCGAACGGCCAATAGCTCTTGCCAGAAATCATTACTCAGTTGACCTTCGCTCACCTGTGTCAGGCCATCGTACCAGACATCAGTAAAGACAAACTCACCACGCTCACCTGGCAATACTTCCCAGATTTCCTGAGCAGTAAAGCTCATGATAGGTGCCATCCAGCGTGTCATGGCTTCCGCAATATGATATAGCGCACTTTGACAAGAACGACGCGCATGGCTGTCACTCTTAGCGGTGTACTGACGGTCTTTAATCACGTCAAGATAGAAAGAACCGAGTTCTCCGGTACAGAAATTCATGAGTTTCTGTGTTACAACCAGCATTTGATAGTTATCGTACGCCTCTACTATCTCCTGCTGTAATTGCGCTGCACGGCTAACAATCCAGCGGTCCAGCTCAATCATATCTTCAACAGCCACCAAGTCCGTTGCAGGGTTAAAACCGCTCAGGTTCGACAGCAGGTAACGACTGGTGTTACGGATACGACGATAACGGTCTGCGGCACGCTTGAAAATCTGATCTGAAACAGTCATTTCAGCCGTGTAATCAGTTGAAGCGACCCACAGACGAAGAATATCTGCACCCAGCTTATTCATGATGTCCTGAGGTGAAATCACGTTACCCAGCGACTTTGACATTTTGTGGCCTTTCTCGTCCACAGTGAAGCCATGTGTCAGAACCTGACGGTAAGGTGCATGGCCATTGATGGCCACGGAAGTCATCATCGACGACATGAACCAACCACGGTGCTGATCCGATCCTTCCAGATAAAGATCAGCTGGACCACTCAGCTCTTCGCGCGCATCTACAACACAGGCATGAGTTACGCCTGAATCGAACCACACGTCCAGCGTATCCTGTACTTTGACATACTGTTGCGCATCAGCCTCGTTAAGCAAAGTTGCAGGCTCAAGGTCATACCAGGCTTGAATGCCTTTTTGTTCAACCAGCTTAGCGACTTCTTCAATCAAGGTCTCGGTGTGCGGGTGCAGTGCACCTGTATCTTTGTCAACAAACAAAGCGATTGGTACACCCCAAGTACGCTGACGAGAGATACACCAGTCCGGGCGTCCTTCAACCATGTTTGCAATACGGTTTTCACCCCACTCAGGGATCCACTGAGTTTTGCTAATTTCTGCCATAGAATCCTGGCGCAAGTTCGCCTGATCCATGCTAACGAACCATTGTGGTGTCGCACGGAAGATAATCGGCGTTTTGTGACGCCAGCAGTGTGGGTAACTGTGAGTCATAGCATGATGATGAACCAAAGCACCTTTTTCTTTTAAATGCTCAATAATGGCATCATTTGCTTTAAACACATGCTGACCGGCGAACACTGGCGTATCTGGTAGGAATACACCATTTGCCCCCACCGGATTTGCCACTTCCAGATCATAAGCCTGACCTGCTGCAAAATCCTCTGGGCCATGGCCAGGTGCGGTGTGAACAATACCAGTACCTGAATCAGTTGTTACGTGTTCACCCAGGATGACTGGTACGTCAAAGTCATAGAAAGGATGCGCTACACGCAGGTTTTCAAGCACCGCGCCTTTGGCATAGCCCAGCACGTGATAACGATTAAACCCAAACCGGTCCATCGCATCTTTAACCAGCTCTGAGCCCAAAACCATACGTTGCTCTTGGCCTTCATCTTCGATTTGTACCAACGCGTACTCAAGTCCGCCATGAACAGCCACTGCGCGGTTGGCAGGCAGGGTCCAAGGAGTCGTTGTCCAGATCACAGTGCTGACAGCACCGCTACCCTGATGTTCGTCATCCAATGCAAACGCGCTTACTAACGCCTGTTCATCGACAAAATCGAACTTAACATCAATCGCAGGAGATTGTTTGTCCTGATACTCTACTTCCGCTTCTGCCAAAGCCGAGCCACAGTCTGTACACCAATGAACAGGCTTAGCCCCTTTGTGCAGATGACCATTTTTAATGATGCGACCTAACACACGCAGTGCATTAGCTTCGAAATCAAAGTTCATTGTCAGGTAAGGGCGATCCCAGTCACCCAAAACGCCCAGACGTTTAAAGTCTGTCTTTTGTCCGTCTACTTGTTTACGCGCGTAGTCACGACACTTTTCACGAAACTCAGCAACAGATACTTTTTTACCTGGCTTACCAACTTTTTTCTCAACTTGTAGCTCAATCGGTAGCCCGTGACAGTCCCAGCCCGGCACGTATGGTGCATCGAAGTCGGAAAGTGTCTTTGACTTAATAATAATATCTTTAAGAATTTTATTTACAGAGTGACCTAAGTGAATATTACCATTGGCGTAAGGAGGGCCATCATGCAAAATAAATGGCTTTTTGCCTTTTTTGGCATTGCGGATCTGACCATACAGGTCTTGCTCGTACCATTTTTTAAGCATTTTGGGCTCGCGTTGTGCCAAATTGCCACGCATTGGAAACTCAGTTTCCGGTAGATTTAACGTATGCTTGTAGTCGCTCATTTACTTTACTTTCCGTATCGGCTACTTAAAATTATTGAAAAAAGTGTTTTGCAGCAATGACGTCCTGAGCAATTTGCTCAGTTAACTGCTGCAATGACTCAAATTTTTGTTCATCACGGAGCTTATGAAGCAGCTCCACTTTTATGAATTGACCATAAATTTCCTGGTCAAAGTTGAAAATATGTACCTCTAGTAAGGCTCGCTTACCATTCAAGGTGGGCTTTGTACCAACGTTGGCAACACCACAGTAAACAATGTCATGCACCCTGACACGCACTGCAAACACGCCCTGAACAGGGCTAACCTGGCGTTTAAGCGCTACATTGGCGGTTTTAAACCCCAACTCACGGCCTTTTTTCCAGCCATGGATCACCCGCCCTGAAATCGCATAAGTGTGGCCTAGCATTTCATGGGCCAGTCCAACATCGCCTTCAGCCAGTGCAGCACGGATCAGAGTGCTACTGACCCGGCTATTCCTTTGTCTGAAGCTCTGCGTGTCCGTCACTTTCATGTTCAACTCACGACCCAGTCGCTGCAACATCGAAAAGTCCCCGACCCGGCCTTTGCCAAAGCGGAAGTCATCACCAACGGTCAGGGCTCTGACACCCAATTTTGCGCTTAGCACTTCACGGACAAACTCTTCGGCCTGAAAGTTAGCAAATCGCGCATTAAAACTGACACAAATCACACGTTCAATACCAATGTCCGCCAATAATGCGAGCTTATCTCTCAATCGGGTCAACCGCGCTGGCGCTTGCTGTTTGGCAAAAAACTCTTGTGGTTGTGGCTCAAACAGCATAACCGTACTTGGCAGGTTATGTACCCGAGCATCTTCCACCAGGCCTTTTAGCACTTCGGTGTGCCCCAAATGTACGCCATCAAAGTTTCCTATCGTCAACACACAGCCATAGTGGTGGGGTCGAATATTATGGATCCCTCTGATCAATTGCATACAACTAACACCTGTGATTACTAAAGCAGTATAAAAGCCCGATTATACCCAAGTTCCCGGCAAATGCGAATAATGCCTACGCAGTGCTTGCAGGAACGGCAGAACTATCCCTAATCGTACTCAGTCGAACCCCTGTAAGGTACATAACAACGAAGTAAGTCAGTATTGCGGCCATCAATTGTAGACCCAATATACCGATTTGCTCCATGAATGCTCGCCCCTGCCATGGCAACACTTTATCCAGCCACAGTAAGACACCCGACATCACGACACTTGCGAGCAGACATTTAGCAGCAAATCTCAGGGTAAAGCCTGATACTCGATATACCCCAGCCTGATTGAGGTATCGATATAGCAACGCGGCATTACAGGTGGCTGATAATGCCGTTGCCAGTGCTAAGCCGAGATAGCCAATAAAAGGCGCAAGCATCAGGTTAAACAGCATGTTGAGTGACATCGCAATGATACCGATTTTTACGGGAGTTTTCGTATCCTGGCGGGCAAAAAAACCGGGGGCCAGAACTTTAATTAACATGAAACTGACCAGACCAACCGAATAGGCCGTAACGGCGCCGCTTACAGCACCAATGTTGTCCTGCTCGCTCTCAACAAACGCGCCATGACCAAACAAAACAGAGATAATGATCGGACTGATGAGTATCAAACCGGCCATCGCAGGGATCCCCAGAAACAGTACGAATCGAACACCCCAGTCCAGTGTTTGCTGAAATTCCTGAATACTATCTTTTGCATGGAGCTTAGACAATGCAGGTAAAATCACAGTAGCAATACCAATGCCGAACAATCCAAGTGGAAACTCAATTAGCCTGTCAGCATAATACAACCAGGCGATAGACCCGGTTGCCAATGCCGCAGCAATAATAGTATCAAGCAGTAGATTGATCTGACTGACAGATACCCCAAACATAGCCGGGAGCATCAGCTTACGAACTTTTACTACCTCAGGTGCATGCCAGGCAAATGTGGGCCTTGACAACATGCCGAGGCGGGCCAGAAAGGGCAGTTGAAATAAAAATTGCACCAGCCCGCCCAGAAACACACCGATGGCCAAAGCATATGCACCCTGCTCAAACTGGTCGTGGAGCAAAAGTGCACTGCCAATGATAGAGATATTCAATAACACAGGTGTGAATGCCGCCACAGAGAAGCGGTTATACACATTCAGTACTGCGCCACTCAGTGCAACCAAAGAGATAAAGAACAGATATGGAAAAGTCAGCTTTAACAAGGCACTGGCCAGCACAAACTTTTCTGCATTTTCACCGCCCTGCCACCAGTCAATAAACCAGCTTGTCCCGAACAGCCCGGCTATGACAGGTGAACCGATGACGCCAATCAAAGTCACCAGCATGAGAATGGTACCCAAGGTCCCTGCGGCTTGTGCAACAAACAGCCGAACCTTGTCATCCCCATGTTGCTCTTTTATCTCAGCGAGTACTGGCACAAATGCCTGAGCAAAAGCTCCCTCGGCAAAAAGGCGACGCATAAAGTTCGGGATGCGATTTGCAAATAAAAACACATCTGCGGCAAGCCCTGCTCCGAGCAAGTTTGCCACTACCGCGTCTCTGACCAGCCCCATCACACGGGATATCATGGTCATCGCACTCACTATCATGCCCGATTTAAATAACCCCTTCGCCACTCGATTTCCTCACAGTATTATTTGCGCGGAATTATGCCATAAGCCAGTCCAGATAAATACTCACCCACCAGTTAGACATAGCTAAGTAAACGCCACTCAGATGGGTATAGATATACATCTAACAAGTTCCCCTCAACGCGAGCCCGCCATAAAGGAACAACACAAACACTCTAGTAGAGTGGTGGGGGATTTGCTACAATGTCGGCAGTGTGCCAAGCGGTGTGCCCAGATAGGCGCTAACTTGGTATAAGATCTGAGATTGTGATTACCCCAATAGTTTCAGACTCGCTATCGTGCAACCCAACTAGCCGCTTATGGCTGCGAGGGGCTAGGGACAAGCACGATATGCAAACAAATTGATCAGCCGAGGGGAATTTTTATTGACTTTAAAGAATAAAAAGGGCATATTCCTCGGCCTTTAAACTAAGCTTATTTTAAGATTGTTAGGAGCATACCTTGGCTAACATCAAGTCTGCAAAAAAACGCGCTATCACTAGCGAAAAACGTCGTCAGCACAACGCAAGCCGTCGTTCAATGATGCGTACTTACTTCAAAAAAGTAATCGCTGCAATTGAAGCTGGTGACAAAGAAGCTGCACAGCAAGCTTTCGCTGTTGCTACACCTATCCTGGACCGTTACGCAACTAAAGGTCTTATCCACAAAAACAAAGCTGCTCGTCACAAGAGCCGCCTAGCTGCTAAAATCAAAGCACTATAATTGTGGATTTGGATATGAAAAAGCCGACGTAAGTCGGTTTTTTTATGCCTGAGAGTTAGCCCTGAAGTGGGCAAAAACACATAGCAGTCGCCGGACTGCCAAAACTACCCACGGTGGTATCACAGGGTGAATAATACACGCCACCCTGATTTCAACATAAGTTAGGCTAACTCGAGTTTGGGATAGAACTTTTTCAACATTGCGGCTATTTTCTTGGGTGAAAATGGTTTAACCACAAACCCCTTGGCTCCCCGTTCAATCGCATCCTTAACGTTATCAACCGTTGAGTGTGCCGACACCATAACCACATTAATATCCGGGTTAATTTCAGCCAGCTCAGCGATCAGCTCTTTGCCATCTCCATCAGGAAGTTCGATATCCAAAAACACGATATCGAAGTGCTGCTCTTCGCATGCAGCAATACACTGTTTCGCCGTTGACGCTTCTTTTACGTTATCGATGCCCAAGT
This sequence comes from Pseudoalteromonas sp. McH1-42, assembly GCF_022347845.1. Classification (NCBI taxonomy): domain Bacteria; kingdom Pseudomonadati; phylum Pseudomonadota; class Gammaproteobacteria; order Alteromonadales; family Pseudoalteromonadaceae; genus Pseudoalteromonas; species Pseudoalteromonas sp. McH1-42. Next base: position 146,291 of record NZ_JAKRFU010000002.1, read on the forward strand.
GCATCAGAGTCTGATGCAAGAAACTGCGAACAGTGCCTACGTCATCAACAATTAATATAGAGATTTGTTGTTCCATATCCTTTCCCGTGGGCTAGTCAATTGAAATGCGCTATTATTAGCATAGAACTATTATAGAGTCCTGCAAACAAAAGGCTATAGCAAAGCATGGCACAAAGACCAAAAAAACAGGCATTGCTCAATCAGGTAGATGCCAGGTCCAAGAACAAACGACCGACACAAAAAAAACGCTTATCACCTCAACAACAAAGAGCATTACAACAACAGCAACTTCAACAACAAGCACAACTTGCCGCTGCACAACAAGAAGAAGCCAAACCAAACAAAACTCGCTGGATTATCGCCGCCGTGGTCTTGCTCCTCATTATTGTTTTCCCCAAGCCTAAACTTATCACCTATGAAAAGCTCGGACTGGTCGCGCAAAGTGTCTATTGGCCCGGTTTACCAGGGATAGACCCTATTTTGTTTGACTCGAACCTGCACATCCGGCCGGCCTTAGAACGAAACACGCTTTACTTGTGCCAGGATGAGCGCGACCCGGATTCTTGTCAGAAATACCAAATCATCGAACAGCAAGGTTTTATCTCTGCCGTAATGAGGCTAATTTTTGATTAGAAAAACTAATCCGAAAAATATAAAAATACTCGTTTGAAGAGACTGAGGTTGGGGCGCATAATGGCGCCCCTTTATTGAACAACCTGGAGTACTTTGACGATCATGCCGAACGAATTTGACTGGCTACTTAATTTATTACTGCTAGTGCTAGGATTTGGTGCCTTTTTTATTAACCATAAAACCTTGCTGCGTGGCGCGGCATTGGCGACCTGTAGCATCCTGTTTATTTTGTTCAGCCTCGATCTGATGAACACGTCGGTGATCTCAAACCTGGGTTTGATTCTGATTAATTCATTTTATCTGTTTAAGCTCTTTACCCACGAGCAGTATAATACGCCTTAGTGTAGGCAGTCCTGCCGCATCATTTTGACGGCAGGACGTAAACTGAGCAACGAGGCTTAAAGATATTTTCTAATTTCTGAGCCTGCGCTACAATCTGGCCACACCCATTGGTTTTGGAGACGCAGTATGGCCATGACAGATGAAGAACTTTTTCTCGCCTCAATGGGGGACGTCGTCCCCTTAGCACAAGACAAAAAAGCGGAGCTCAGGCGTCAACAAAACGAGCCTACACTGGCGCAGCTAGCACGTCGGGAAGCCGCTGAGCAGGAACAAGACTTCGATCCTAATTTTCTCTCCACTGAGTATGTAGACTTGCTTGATCCCCATGACCTGCTTAGTTACAAAAAAGATGGGGTGCAACAAGGTGTATTCAAAAATCTCAGGTTGGGTAAGTATCAAATTGACGCAACTCTGGATCTACACGGCAAACCTTTTCGTGAAGCCAGGAAGTCGCTCTTTGATTTCATCATCGACTGCCACCAACGCAGCATTCGAGTTCTGTTGATACGACACGGGATTGGTCTGAAAAGTAAACCCTTTCCGGCCATTCTGAAAAGCTATTGTAATAAATGGCTACAGGAAATGCCGCAAATACTCGCCTTTCATTCTGCGCTGAGTTGCCATGGGGGAAATGGTGCGACTTATGTGCTCCTGAAAAAGAGCGAAGAGAAAAAAGTAGAGAACCGAGAAAAGCATGCAAAACGATGATAGCAGCCAGCACTGCCATCTTTTGCTAGCTTTCAGAAGTCGTGATTACTGTTTCTTCATTATTCTGGTGGGTCGCCTGAGGGGAATCAGCATTGGCCTGATTAAACCACGCCATGACACCCAATATAATAACTGTGAATAAAACAACGGAGAGCTTAACGCCACCTTGATTACCATTCATGAAAAGCGACTCTTTATTATTATTTTTTCATAACTTACTGAATGTAATCAGATGTCACAAGATGTTTTTTTATACAGTATTTTGTATCACGTCAATCCAGCACTCAATGACCCGGAAAATGAAGCGCGTCATGCTCCGGGTTACACAATAATTGATATGTAGATCAATAACCCAGACTAATATCCACACAATGTGATAAAGGCCTGCCCAGTTGCATCGCTTGCATGTTAGAAACTATCTGGGCCATGGCCGTTTTCAGACTGGTCAACGCGGCCACATGAGGTGTCATTGTGATTTTCGAATGATGCCAAAACGCATGTTCTGGTTCGACCGGCTCTGATGCAAAAACATCCAGCGTAGCCGCTGCAATTTGCTCAGTATCCAGCGCATGGAGCAGATCGGTTTCATTGAGGTGCGCGCCTCTGGCAACGTTAATCAGTACGCCATGCGTTGGCATCGCCTCAAACAGCGTTTTATTTAAAATACCGTGTGTTTGCGCCGTCAGAGGCAGCAAGCAGATAAGGTAATCACACTGAGAGGCAAATCGAGTCAGCTGCGCCTGCCCGCAAAACGTAGTAATACCCGGTATCTTTTTTTCACTCCGTGACCAGCCCAGTACCTCAAAGCCATTTTGGCTCAGCTTAGTAGCGGCCACTTGACCAAGCTGTCCAAGTCCCAGTATACCCACACGACTCCCGCTACAGGCACGCTTAGGACGCCAGAGTTGGTGGTGTTGTTGTTGATAATATTGTCTCAATCGCAGCTTGTGAGCAAGCACATGTCCCAGCACATATTCTGCCATATCGTCCGCAAGCGCAGGGTCTACTATTCGACACACCTGAACCCCTGATGGCAATGCAGCTAGCGGTATTCCATCTACACCCGCGCCAAATGACTGCACCACTTTTAAATTAGGCAGCTTTTGCCATAAAGACTCAGGCGCATTCCAGGCCAACACAAATTCAATCTCAGCCAAATCTCCCGATTGTGGCCACTCTCTGATATCAGTATCTGGCAGACTTTCTCGTAACCCTGCTAACAATTTACTGTTGTCTCTGCCCGTTACACAGACTAATAATGCCATGTGCTCCCCCTTGTTCTATTTTTGCCTTGCGCCACTGTATCAAAATTCTTGCCTACACGTGTACTTACGCGACGGCCATCAAACTGACATACAGTTGCAACTTGTTTGTCACAGAGAGTTTTTAATCTTGACGAAAAGCGGTTATAGAACTTGAGAATGAATATATGATCAGTGTTGACAAGGTCATTGAAGCAAACCTGCCTCAATTAGAGAACTCACCTAAAGTAAAAGGCTTGGTAAAGAAAGGCCTGGGCTACCTGCTCCATGAACAAGAATTTGTGGCATTTGCTGACACCTACCCACACCTGCAAGGGATTGAATTTGTTGAGCAGGTGCTGGAAGAGTTGGATTTCGATGCCCGTTTTAAGCCCAAACAAATCGAGCATATCCCCAGCGAAGGCAGTGTGGTGATAGTCGCCAATCACCCCATCGGCTCACTGGACGCACTGGCACTGATCAAGGTATTGGCTCAGGTACGCCCTGATCTGAAAGTCGTCGCCAACAGAATGTTGATGTCCCTCACGCCCATGCATTCCTTGCTATTGCCGGTGGACAATCTGTCTGGCGCGAGCCGCAAGCAGGAGCTGGCCAATATTCATCACCACCTCAAACAAGAGGGTGCCTTGCTGATTTTTCCTGCCGGAGAGGTGTCCCGGCTTGGACCAACCGGTATCAAAGATTGTAAGTGGAATTCAGGCTTTTTGCGCATGGCCAAAAAAGCGAACTGCCCTATTCTGCCTATTTTCATTAAAGCGAAAAACAGTCCGCTGTTTTACGGGACGTCAATGATCTACAAGCCCTTAGCCAGCCTGTTGCTGGTCAAGGAGATGTTTAAACAACGTCAAAAATCGCTGGAATTTGAGATTGGCGCCAGCATTCCGCCGGCTTCCTATTTGCTGGAGAACCTCAAAGATAAAGAAATCGTCGCGCTGATCCGAAAACAGCTGTACCGGCTGGCTTCGAAAAAGTCTTTACCACTGAAAACCCAGTCTCCCATTGCCGTGCCTGAATGTAAAAAGGAGCTGAAACAAGCAATTGAAACGTGTGAGCGACTCGGTGAAACCCAGGATGGCATGCAAATCTACCTTTATCAATATCAGGGGAGTTCGCCCATTTTTCGCGAACTGGGACGACTCAGAGAAATAGCCTTTCGTGCTGTGGGAGAAGGCAGTGGTAAGCGCCGCGATATCGACAAATACGATATGTATTACCAACATTTAGTGTTGTGGGATGCGAAACATCTTGAGCTGGTCGGTGCTTACCGACTGGCCAGTGCGCAAACCGTCATCAACGCACAGGGCGCGGAAGGCTTATACACTACTAGTTTGTTTAATTATTCTGAGCACATGCAACCTTACTTCGAGCATGGTCTTGAATTGGGACGCAGTTTCGTACAACCAAAATACTGGGGGCGCAAGAGCCTGGATTACCTCTGGTACGGGATTGGCGCTTTTGTAAAACGCTACCCACAACATCGCTACCTTTTTGGCGCGGTTAGTTTATCCAATGCATTGCCAGACAAGGCTAAAGCCATGCTGATTTACCACTATCAGCATTACTTCTCCAACCTGGCATCTCTGGCAACCCCTAAAAACGAATTTAAATTTACACCTTCGCAGCAACAAGACTTTGCTCAGCTATTTTGTGGCAATGACACTAAAGAGGACTTTGCAGAGCTCAAGCATATCATGGCCAATATGGGCGCCCAGGTTCCGACTTTATTTAAGCAATACACCGAGTTATGCGAACCTGATGGGGTGAACTTCCTGAGCTTCAGCATAGATCCCGACTTTAACAACTGTATCGATGGTTTGGTACTGGTTGATCTGACCCGGATCAAGCCACAAAAAGCCAAACGATATCTGGGAGAGAATATCTACGACTGATTGTGTTGTTGCTGTTTTTTTATTTATACTCGCGCTCGGAGATTAAAATTTGCGAGCGCGCATGATAAAAACAATTCTACAACTCATTATTTTTGCCATTGTTTTTTTGACTATCACTGCCTACCAGGAACTGGGCATGCTGGCTGACGATGGCAAAGCCCCTGCTCCTTATTTCTCTTTGCCTCTACTCGAGAAACCCACCCAGCGAGTCACTATCAAGTCTCTGCAAGGGCAACAATCTGTAGTGTACTTTTTCGCCCCCTGGTGCAGTATTTGCCGCTACAGTATGCCCAACCTCAACAAATTACATGAACAAGGTAAAATCAACGCCGTCGCCATTGCGCTGGATTTTGACAATCCAGATGCGGTCAGCAGCTTTGTTGAAGATTTATCACTGAGCATGCCTGTTCTGCTCGGCAACAGTCATACTGCTTCCGATTATAAGGTTAAGGCCTACCCCACCTATTATGTGTTATCTGATGACCTGAAAGTAGTCGAGCGCTCTGTCGGTTACTCCAGTGAGCTGGGAATACGTGCCAGACTCTGACATTCTCAAACTACGAAGCTAAGTGTAAGAAAGTGTAGGGGTAATCGACAATTTCTTACCCTTAGGTAAAACAAAGGTACGATTTATTCTCATACACTAGTCCCTATTCTTATTCAGCTTAGATTCAACAAGGGACTACCATGACGCGCTCGTCACTCAACAAACCGTTTGCACTGTCGCCTATCATGCTTTGCATGGCACTGCAGGCACAAGCAAACACCAGCACAGACATGGAACACATTGAAGTGCATTATAAACGCAGCTCAATCACCTCTGAAATCACAGAAGACACAGAAAAGCTCATCGAAATGCCGGGGGCTATGGGCGACCCGCTGCGGGCAGTGTATGCACTACCGGGCGTGGTTGCTGCTGGCGGCTCGATGAGTGAACCCGCCGTGCGTGGCTCAAGCCCCAGTGATAATATGTTCGAAGTGGACTTTATGCCTGCGGGCTATATTTTCCATGATTTTGGCAGCTCGATATTTAACCGCTATATCATTCAGGATTTCCAACTTTACTCTGCGGGCTACGGCAGCAGCTACAGTAATGCAACGGGCGCAGTCTTTGACGTAACGCTACGCAATCCCAAATATCAGCCAATCACCACTACGCTGGACCTGACCATGTTCAACGCTGGCGTGTTTGTGGAAGGCCAGCTCAGCGACAGTACGGCTTTCTATGTATCAGGGCGAAAAAGTACCCTGCCCTTATTCTTTGAAGAGGGCGAAGAACTCGAAGATGAAGATGGCGAGCCTACCGGCGTCACCATCAATGATGCACCGGATGACCATGATTATCAGGGTAAATTCCTGTGGGACATCAATGCCAACAATACACTAACTTTTAATTTTACCGGTGCGGAAGACTCGGCGGCCGCAGGCTTCAATGAACGTTCTGAACTAGCGCAAAAAACACCGGAGTTCCAGGGCGATGCGCGCTTTATCAGGGAGTTCAATAGCCAGAACGTATTGTGGGACCACTACAATGACAAGTTTCATCTACGTGTTGGTGTTGGTGCGCTCGACCACTCAGGCCGGCTAGAGTATGGCCGCCGTGCGACCATTTCCAACGGTTATTTTGAAGAAGAATCGGAGAAACAGTACACCTACAAGGCTCGTCTGAACTACCGTATCAACCCAGCTCATCAGCTTGTTTTAGATGCTGCTTACTTTGATAACGAAACAGAATATAGCTACGACACCTTCCAGTACTTGTGTACTGAGCTGGATCCCGATTGCGATCTTAAAAAAGGTGAGCGGATCAGCGGCAAGCGCACCATAGATATCGACAGTGGATTTGTTGGTCTGGCGCATATCTGGCAACTGAGCGATGACTGGCAGACAGAGCTGGGCGTGCAGAGCCAACACAACAAATACACGGATGAAACCTTCACCTCACCTCGTCTCGCAATCAGTTACTACGTGACGGAAAACAGCACCATCAGTGCCAAGGCGGGTCGCTACAATCGCATGCAGAATGTGGAGTACATTTTGCCAGAAATTGGTAACCCCAAGCTGAAATCTCAGGTGTCAGATCACTATACGCTGGGCTTCAGTCAGCAACTGGAGAATGAGTGGAGCTGGTCAATTGAGGGTTATTATAAGACCATGGATGATCTGCCGCTTGCCATCGACGACGGTCCCAATGCAGCTGATTTGTATAGCAATGACGTTGAAGGACGTGCCTATGGTGTAGACCTGCTGATCAACAAGAATAAAACCGATAACTGGTATGGCTGGGTAGCATTGAGTTATGCCAAAAGTGAGCGCACCGATCTCAGCCAGAATATCACCCGCGACTATTTCGCCGATACGCCGCTGGTGTTTAATGCGGTATTCCACTATGAGATCAATGAGAAGTGGCAAGGTGGTTTTAACTTTACCGCACGCAGCGGCCAGGCTTATACCCCTATTGTCGGCGTCAGAGAAAATCCCGACCACGATGGCCGTTTCTTACCTGTGTATGGCGAGCCCTTCTCAGAGCGGTTCAAAGTGTATCACCGCCTGGATATTCGCTTTGAACGTAAAACCGAGATATTCGGCAACGATGGCAAGCTGATCTTTGAACTCATGAATGCCTATGGCCAGGAGAACATTGCCTATATCGACCTGGATTACGACAGAGTCAAATCCGTTAACGACCTGTATATAGAAGAAGAGGAAGACGATTTTTCTATCCGCCCTTCTATTGGGTTTAGCATGACTTTCTAAGCGATTCCCCTGAAAAGGCCGGACGCAGACAAATGAGACTTGCGTTTTCGGCCTTGTCCTTGCATGATCTGCGCCTTTGATTGTCCGGAGATCCTATCCATGCCAAAAGCCTGCGCTTACCACATTTTAGTTAAAACCGAAAAAGAGTGCCTGGCTATTAAAGCCAAACTTGCCAAAGGCGGCGATTTTAACAAACTGGCCAAACAACATTCATTATGTCCATCGAAAAAACGTGGCGGTGATTTAGGCGAGTTCAATAAAGGCGACATGGTGAAAGCATTCGATGATGTGGTCTTTAAAAAACCACTGTATGAGGTGCACGGTCCGGTCAAGACCAAGTTTGGTTACCACCTAATTAAAACCGTGTATCGCTCCTGAGGCATCATCGGTTTTCTCAATCACAGCCATCGGTTTTTGGCGGTTTCATTTTGTACACAGGCCGATATACTGATTATCAAACAAAATGATATGGAGAAACCGATGTTTACTGTAATTTTTGGCCGTGAAGGCTGCCCATACTGTGTCCGAGCTAAAGACTTGGCCGAACGTCTGACGAATGAGCGTGACGATTTTAAATTTCGCTACATTGACATCATTAAAGAAGGCGTAAGCAAGGCCGATCTGGAAAAGTCCGCTGGCAAGCCTTGCCCGACGGTACCACAAATTTTTGTTGACCAAAGCCATATTGGCGGATTTACCGAGTTTGAAGCCTATGCCAAAGAAAACCTGGGTCTGTATCAGTAACACAGCCCCCCTCTATCTGTGCCTGAATCACCTTTAAAGTCGCCATTCAGGCATGATTTCCTCCTAAAAATAGCCACTTACCTGTCAATTTAACGAGCAAAAAAATAAATAAGTTTATTTTTTGACCAATATCAAACACCTACAAAATTAGTGCCAATTTATGCAAGCAATTGTTTTTTCTTTGCTGTACAATGCCGCCTCTTTTAACTTGTTGAGGCGCATTAATGTCAGAACCAGTCACGTTTGAATCTTTAGATCTTTCTCCTGCAATTTTGAAGGCAGTCGAAGAGCTGGGATATCAATCACCTTCTGAGATCCAGGCTCAATGTATACCGTTATTGCTAGAAAGAAAGGACGTGCTGGGACTAGCGCAGACGGGTACGGGCAAAACGGCGGCGTTCGCGTTGCCGCTATTAAACAATGTTGACGCATCCGTTAAGCAACCACAGATATTAGTATTGACTCCAACACGCGAACTGGCTTTACAGGTCGCTGAAGCCTTCAACCAATACGCTAAATACACCAAAGGTGTTGAAGTATTGGCTCTGTATGGCGGACAAAGCTATGGCGTGCAACTAAGCGCACTACGCCGTGGCGCACAAATCATTGTGGCAACACCGGGTCGTTTGATTGACCATATTAACCGTAAGACCATTGATTTGTCGGATCTGAAAGCCTTAGTGCTGGACGAAGCTGATGAAATGCTACGCATGGGCTTTATCGATGATGTTGAAAGCATCATGGAAAAAACCCCCGTAGAGAAGCAAACCTGTTTGTTCTCTGCAACTATGCCAAAGCAGATCCAATCTATTTGTTCTAAGTATTTAGATAACGCAGAACAAGTAAAAATCACACCACGTAACTCGACTGTTGACACTATTGAGCAAGTTTACTGGCGTGCAACGACGCATAAAAACAAAGCCATCGTACGTTTCTTAGAAGCGGAAGATTACGATGCGTCTATCGTGTTTGTGCGTACTCGTAACGATACTGTTCAGCTAGCTGAACTACTTGAGCGCGAAGGTTTCTCTGCGGCACCACTTAATGGTGACATGAACCAGCAAGCCCGTGAGCGCACAGTAGAGCGTCTGAAAAGCGGTCTGTTAGACATCGTTATCGCAACTGACGTTGCGGCACGTGGTCTGGACGTAGATCGACTGAGCCTGGTTATCAACTATGATATCCCGCAAGACAGCGAAGCCTATGTTCACCGCATCGGCCGTACAGGTCGTGCTGGTCGTAAAGGTAAAGCTATCCTGTTTGTTAAAGGTAATGAGCGTTATCTGCTACGTAACATCATGCGCCACACTCGCTCAGACATCGAGCAAGTGGAACTACCTAACGCGAAAGTTGTTGAGCAAAAGCGCATTGAAGCACTACAAGGCAAGCTAAGCCTGGCGCTTGATCACAAAGACATTGAGTTCTTCAGTGAAGTGGCACAAGGCATGGCTGAAAAGCTAGAGCTAACTCAAACAGAGTTGTCCGCTGCACTACTGTGTCTGGCACAGCAGCAGTCTCCACTGAAAGTGCAAGAGATCCAGGTACAACGCGAACGTCGTGAGCGCGATGGTAATCGTGACGGTAACCGCGAACGTCGTGGTGAGCGTGGCGAACGTAAAGGCAATGCACGTCGCAACACCGGTCCTATGGATACCTATCGTATCGAAGTAGGTCGTGAGCATGGCGTACAGGTCAAGAACATCGTTGGTGCGATCGCAAACGAAGCAGATATCTCAAGCAAGTTTATCGGTGAAATCCGTTTGTTTGATGAGCACAGCACAGTGCAGCTGCCTCAGGATATGCCAGCAGATACTCTGTCTCACTTCCAGAGCGTTTACATCTGTCAGCGCCCAATGAAGATGAGCAAGAGCACACACCCGGCCGATCAGGGCAATGGTGGTGAGCGTCGCGGTGGCGAACGTCGTTCAGGCGGTCGTGATGAGCGTCGCTTTGAAGGCCGCAACGAAGGTCGTGGCGATCGCAAGCGCAGCTTCAAAGACCCGCGTGGTGACAAGCGTGATAACAGACGCAAAGAGCGTGGTGAGATCAGCTTTTCATAATCTGATTTAGATGAAAAACCGCTTCAGCTGAAGCGGTTTTTTTATGCCTGAGCCTTGATACACCTCAACCAGATGACGCGCACCATTACTTGATCCAATCGCGCGGATCAAAGCGGTAGTAGTCACTCAGCAAATAGAATAACTCCGGATTTTCCTGCTTTAGTTGTAAAGGCTTTTCAATAAACGTTTCAGTTATCACCGCAAAGAACTCCGCTTCATTGGTTGCCCCATACTCGTGTACGACATGTGGCATGTGGTAAGCCAATTGCGTTTTTAACTGCTGATACGCCCGCGATAATACCTCTCCCCACTTTTTGTAACTCATCCCTTTTGGTAACCGGGGTGTGCCATTTGTCTGGCCTGTCTGTTGATCGAGCTGATGCGCAAATTCATGAAACACCAAATTATGACCATCTTCAGGTAAGCGGTTACCCTCAAGCACATCGTGCCAGCTCAAGACCAGCGTGCCACCAGGCCAGGACTCGCCCTGACGCACCACGGTATGAAAGCTCACCAGCCCCGCACTGTCACGATTATTCTGTCCGGCATAATAACTGCTGGGGTACAACAAGATCTCTTTCACATTGGGATACAGCGGCCAGCGTTGATTAAGTACCAGCAGGCAGGCATCAGCCGCGATGATCAGCGCCATAGCCCGATTGGTTTTCAATCCATCTCGACCAAGCAGCCGCTTTTCTCCTAAAAACCACACGATGTGCCGCTCCAGCCGAGCCCGATCATGATCGGTCATATTGCGATAAATTGGCATATATCGCAGCAGCACCTGCCTGTCCAGCTCATTCAAAGTTTGCGTGCTATATTTACGCTGCCAGTAAGCGCGCTTGATATCGTCGAGTCGCCAGTAAATGATACAAAATACCACCAGAGCGACGAGTAAACTGATTTCTGTCATTGATTATTACGCGTTGATATTTTATTCAGAGATGCGCACCACGGGCAGTCTTTTCAAGCGAGATTTGTTAAAATCCTCGACACTTTAAAAAATATCTAACAGTATCAAGTCCGTATGTCCTTGCCCATCGAACAGATTAAAGCCCAATTTTGTGACCATTTAACCGCTGGCAACGTAATTGTTGCCGCCGCCACTGGCTCGGGGAAATCAACGCAGCTCCCCGTCTGGGCCACCCGGCAAGGTCGGGTCCTGGTGATCCAACCACGTCGCATAGCCTGCACTTCACTGGCTGAGTATGTCGCCCGGCAACAAGGTTGCAAGCTCGGTGAACAAGTCGGGTATGCCATTCGTTTCGAAGGCGTGTTTAGTGATAACTCGCAAATCGTATTTGTCACACCTGGTGTGGCGTTACGCTGGTACTTTGAAAATAAGTTGACCGACTTTGACACTATCATGCTGGACGAATTCCATGAGCGACGCTGGGATATGGACCTGTTACTTGCCTTGTTGAAACAGCAAGCTGCGCATCATCTGATAGTCACCTCTGCCACTTTGTCAACACAGCGACTGGTGCGTTACCTGGATGCTCCCTTACTGACTTCCACAGGCAAGATGTTCGACGTTGAAGAGCGCTTTCTTGCCAAAGATATGCGCGCTATGCCAAGTAAAGACGACCTGAGTGAAAGAGTTAAGGCTGCATGTGATTATGCCCTGCAATATACCAATGGCGACATCCTGGTGTTCCTCCCTGGTAAAGGAGAAATCGTACAGTGTGCTGCGCAGTGTAAATCACTTGATGCGCTGATAGTCCCGTTATTCAGTGGCTGTGCACCAGATGATCAGCACCGAGCTTTACAACAGCAACCACAACAACGAATCATTCTGGCCACTAATGTGGCAGAAACCTCACTGACCATACCCAATATTACCTGCGTGATCGATTCAGGTCTGGAGCGACGCACCCACTTAAGAAATGGTAAAACAGTACTGGGCCTGGATACAATCGGCAGAGATTCTGCAAAACAACGTCTGGGCAGGGCCGGACGCACCCAGGAAGGGCTCTGTCTGCGCCTGTATGGGCAATATGCGCCGTTAATAGACACTACCCCGCCAGAAATACACAGAGAGGCCCTCACTGAGCTGGTATTGGCTGCTGGCTGTGCCACTGATGGCATAGACACACTCAACTTTATTGACCCGCTGCCTGCAAGCTCCGGGCAACGCGCACTCGACCTGCTCAGGAAAATAGGTGCGCTAGACGAACATAGCCGTGCAACTGAACTTGGCAGACAGCTCTACCCTTTGCCCGTCGATGTCGAATTGGGCCATCTCATCACCTGTATGCCGGATAACCGTCTACGTCAGGCGATGATTGATGCTGTGGCCGTTATGTCGGTACCGGCGCGCGTATACCGGCTGCCGGGGTCAACGGAGCAACTTGAGGCACTCAGTAAGGCACTGCCCCACAATTGCGACCTGGAGCTGGTCATTGCATTACTGCGCGGAAAAGCCCCTGGCGTGCTGATTGAGGACGAGGCCATTCGTGAAGCTCGGCTATTCAGCCAGCAACTCAGAGACGCCTTTGCGTTACCACCGCTAGATAAAGCCGCCAGTTATGACCGAAATGCGCTACTTAGCGCCATTGCATCTGTCCGCCCGGACTGGTTGTTTATTAAAAAGGATAACCGTCGCGGTGGTTTTGGTAATGGCCACAGCGAAGTGGTACCGGCAAAAGAATCTCGTATTTGTGACACGAGTGAAGCTATCCTGGTGCTTGATACCTATGCGCTAGCAGGAAAAGGCGTAAAGCAGGCAACCACGCTGGCGACTCTCGCTGCCCCTATTTCGCGCACCTTGGTCTCCCAATATGCATCAACAGACGCCAGGCTTGAAGGCGCATACCTGGAAGACGGCAAAATATGGGCTGAACTGACGCATAACTACGCCGGGACAGTATTGTCGCGGCAACAGCAGCTTGCTGAAGGACCACACCTGATCCCCGCGTGTGTTAAATTAATCGAGCAAGCGCTGCTTTTTGATGGTGTCTGGCAACAAGTAAGTATGATGCTGGACTACCAACACCTTTACCACCAGTATGAACAAAGTGAATTACCGATACTCCCGAATACAACCCAGTGGCTAACACAAACCCTCATGGATTTAGGCGTTGAAACACAGGATGACCTTGAATTAATTGAAGCACAGGATTTATTTTATTTACCCATAGAGGCCTGGATAATCGACCCCTTTATTGAGAAATACCCACTGAGAATCACCTTGCCTGAACTGACGATGGCAGTCACCTACAGCTTTACCGCCAAGCGCATTGTACTCGAGTATATACAGGGTAATCGTAAAGACGCCCCGAAACGCTGGGAGCTTCCTGCCTGGGCAGGATTTAAAATTCGCTATAAAAAGGCCAGTAAGGTAGTGGATGTAAGGTAGCCGAGGAAAGTTTTATGGCGAGCTAATTTAACTAGTGGTATAAGGTTACTTAAAAAATGTGCTTCATCAGCACCGGCTTTTAATACATATACAGACTTATAAACTGCGTAAGCCTGTATATGTGCTGGGAATTACTGCGTTACTACTGTCGGTTATTTGTTAAGCCACGCTGATTTTCTCGCATTGCATCTTGTGCATTCTTACGAGCTTCTGTTCTTTGCTTGGCGGTTGAACAACTTGTTTTGGGAATATTTGACCCCAGAGAACGTACTTGCTTACAACGATACCCGTTATTTGCCTGACTGCCGTCGTCTTTCGAGCTGCTGGTACTATTACACCCTGTCAAAAGTAAACCCAATGTAGAAACGAGAATTAGTGCTTTGGTTTTCATGACTTCTCCTTGCTTTAAGCAATCTTTTATAATTTCATTACAAGGTATATAACAAGTACCCAAAAAAGTCAAACCATGTGAAGGTTATTAATATATTAATGTTTTTTGATGACTTTCATTACATGATAAGCGTTTTTTTCGCAACCCCCCATATGTATACCGTTAAACCAAGCATTAACTATTAGCGTTGGAAATTTAATAAATATAATTTATAACCTTCAAGACCATTATAAACACAAAAACAACATAGATTTAAAAGCCATTAAATAATTAAATAAACCCATATAAATCAAAATAAACCAAATAAAAATAAACCGATATAAATACGAAAAGAGTTATAAGCTAGCAATACTTTCTTATTATTAGGAATAAAGGCTATCCGACATAAATACATTCAGGTAAATAACGCGAGAAATAATCACCACCCTTGCAAGCAGGGGATAAAAACTAGCAATAAAAAAAGGCCGCAAAAGCGGCCTTTTTTATCTCTATACTACTTAGAAGCTGTAATCTACGCTCAGGTAGTATGTACGTAGTAGCTGGTCATAGTAACGACCTTCGTAGCCTACTACGTGACCTTCTGGATCACCCAGTGAGAAAGGTGGCTCTCTGTCAAACAGGTTGTTGATACCGAATGTAATAACAGTGTTTTCAAAACCGAAGTAATCGATCTTGTAGTCTGTCTTAACATATGAAGGAATCTTCAACTGTACATGCTCTGTCACAAATGCTTGTGAACCTACACCTTCTTCGTTGTACACAGTTTCCATCACTGGATTAGCAATAGTACCACGAACAACTTCTACGCGGTCATCTGAATAGCTAGACTTGTAGCTAATACGAAGAGAGTGTGAGAAATCACCATGTGTCAGAGTATTTTGGATCTGAGCAACGTTGCGGAATACAACTTCTTCGTCAGTACCATACTTACCAAGGCTAGATTCCCACTCATAAGGTACAACACCCGGCGCTGTGTACTGTGAGTCAATGATATGAGTGCCCTGAAGTGTCGTCTTCAACTGACCAAAGCTCAGCTCATTGTTAAATTCGAATTTCCAGTCAATACCTGACGTTTCTGTTTTACCCAGGTTCAAGTACTCACGCTCAACCGACAGAAGTCTCTGAGTGTCATCCGCTGTACTAGTGTGGATCTGGAAGCTATCGTTAAACAGATTAACATTTTCGAACATGTAGTCAAAGTCAGGTGCTTCTACCTTACCTTCGATTTCAATGCTCCAGTAGTCCAACTGAATCGTTGTATCTGACGTAGGCGAGTAAACAAAACCGATTGACGATTGCGTTGACTCTTCAGGTGCCAGAGTTGGGTTACCTTTCAGGAATGCTTGATACTGTGTACTACCTGTAGGACAGAACGCTTCACGGTTTGCATCACCCAGATTTGGACACGTATAGCTTGCACCGGTTACACCATTGTAAGCCAATGGTTGAGCGTAGCTACGAAGAGACGCAACTTTGAAGCCAGTACCGTATGAACCACGCAGAACCAGGTTATCGGTCGCGTTATAACGCAAGCTCAGCTTGTACGTAGTATCGCTGTTAGACTCATATGTTTGCGTGTCTGAAGGATCGTTATTCTTAACTTTACCGATGCTGTCGTAACGTAGTGCCAGGTTTGCACTCAAGTCTTCCAGAATTGGTACCTGGAATTCGGTGAACGCACCGTACTGACTACGCTCCAGGTCATAACCTGTATCGTTTGCTGGTGCATTTGATTCACGATTGATCTGTGCTTCGGTCAGGATAAGTGCATAGCTGTTTTCACGGTAGTCGATACCGTAACCTACATACACTTCACCTGCAGGCAATTCAAACAGCGGCTGAGACGCACGAATATCGAAAGACAACATTTCTGTTTCTACGGTATCCCAAAGACCACGCCACTGAACGCTCTCGATTGCATCTTTTGACGCCTGGTCACCAGCAAATTCTTCTGCCGTGGCAAATACGTCAATAGAACCACCAGCGATTGTCGGTGCAAAAGTAGAACGGTTGTAGTAACCGTTTTTAACGTGATCTTCACGCTCGTTCTTCGAGTAAACAACAGCAGTGTTGAAGTCGATATCGTTCAATACCGTACCTTCAAGGCCTAAGATAACATTGATAGCAGTGTTATCGTATTGGTTGGTACGGTTACCACCTGGTAGAGCACGCCATGCAGCACGGAACTCTGATGCATTAGCTTTTTCTTCTTCTGTCAGGTGCTTTTCAACGTATTTTGTGTAAAGTACGCTGTTTGCTGAGTCACCATTAATCGCACCCAGGTTCAACTGACCTGTTGGGTTTGGAGCAATACGTGACGTCATTGTGAAGTCGGTATAAGAAAGAGTTGAGAACGCTTGGATATCGTCAGTGATTGCAAAATCACCTTGTAGGATGAAAGCTGTACGCTCTGTCTCAGGGTAGATCTCTAGTGTGCTTGTGAAGTCGAAAACACAGTCTACACCGCCAGCATTACCAAATGGAGAGGCTGCTGTGTCTGGTGCACAAGAACCATTTTCGGCATAGTACGGGCTGAAGCTTTTAGTGTAAGCGCCGTTAATTGGACGACCTTCTTCATCACGCTCACCAATGAAAACGTGCGCAATTGCAGGGATCGCGTTACCAGAACCATTCAGCTGGAAGTAAGAGTTGCCATCTACTTCAAACTCAAGGAAACCTGTTTTAGCAAAATCACGATCTTTAGAGCGAAGCGTTTCAGATTTTTCATGGCTAAGTGAAGCTACTAAGCTGAAACCATCTCTGTCGAAGTCACCAAAGCCAGTTGTGAAGCTCAGGTTGTAAGACTCTGCGCCGTCTTTTGGACGGTCCATACGTGCTGATACTGTAGACTCATCAGCCTGATCTTTAAGGATAAAGTTAATTACACCAGCGATCGCATCCGAACCGTATAGTGCTGATGCACCATCAGTTAGAACTTCAACACGCTCGATAGCAGCAAGAGGGATAGAGTTTAAGTCAACCGCGTTGCCTGAGTCAAGAGGTGCAAGACGACGACCATTTAGAAGTACTAGTGTGTAGTCTTCACCAATACCACGTAGTGATGCTGTAGCCTGACCAGTACCGCCGCCACCAACTGAAGAAGTTGGAGTTGTGAAACCCTGCATCGATGGGATTTGTGCAACCAGGTCACCAACATTAGTAACACCAGTGTTTTTAATATCTTCTGCAGAGATGATATCAACAGGAAGTGCACCCGCAAGGTCTGTGCCTTTGATGCTTGAACCTGTTACTTCGATTTTCTCGATTTTCTCTTCTGATTCTTCTGCATTTACTGCAAAAGCTGTAGCAGATACTGCACCGTACATCAGTGCTAAGCGGACCGCTTTCGAGATCTTGCTATTTAACATTTGTTTTCTCCCTGGCTTTAAATAAATCTTTTAAAGCATTGTTTTTATGTATTTTCTTGATTTTATATGGGTAACAAGTGCGTACACTTTTAGCCATATTGGTGAAACATACTAATCGCATGAAAAACAAAAGGTCAACAACCTTTTTTAAAACGGAAACAAAAAACCCAAAAAAGAAACAAAAAAACACATTAAAAACAAAGGGTTATAGGGATTAAATTATCTGACTCATATCTGTAGTGATTTTAGAGCCTTGTTACATGTTAATTTGACGTTTTTTTAATCGCACAGATGGTTTTAAGACGACGCATCTAAAAGTGAATGACTAGAACCGAACGGGGTGGAACTTGACTGAGCGTAAGCACTTTGTAAATCAAACATTGTTGCAAAAAACACAATAAGTATAATTGCGATTATTTGCAACAAAAAAGCCCCTGCAATTAGCAGGGGCTTTTTTGTTGTGTCTACTTAGTCAGGCAGAATTAGAATGTGTAATCTGCTTGTAGGTAGAAAGTACGACCATACGGGTCAGCATAACGCGGGTCGTAGCCAACCTGGTGACCAGCTGATGCGTTCAGAGTGAACGGAGGCTCTTTGTCAAACAGGTTCTTAATACCGAATGCAATGTTTGCATTGTCGCCCCAAGCGTAAGCAAGACGATAGTCGAAAGTCATGTAAACAGGGATGTGTTTCTGGATAACACTACCGTCTACCGCTGAATCCCAATCATCAGCCTTAGCAACATAGAAGCTCACGTCTGCGCTTGCATCTGTGTAACCGCTACGCGCTTTAAGATTCAGGCTGTGCGTGAAGTCACCATGTGTGAACGTGTTGTTGAAGTTAATGATGTTGCGGAAAGCCACTTCTTCATCTGTACCTACTTTACCAAGGCTAGTATCCCAAGTATCTGTAGTACCTACACGCAGACTCTCATCTTCGATTAGGTATGTACCCATCAGGCTAGACTTCAGCTCACCAAACGAGAAGTTGGTTGTGAAATCAACATGCCAGTCGATACCTGAAGTGCGAGACTCACCAACGTTACGCGCAGGCTGGATGATAGCAAGAACGGTATCGCCCGTACCTCTGTCAACTTTAGTTGTGAACAGCTCATCGTAAGTTACCGGATCGGCGAAGATTTGGTTCTGAGTCAGACGGCGAACTTCGTTCTCCATCTTGATGTTCCAATAGTCAACACCAAAGCTTGTACCTGTGTCACCAGCCCATACAAAACCGAACGTGTACTGCTTAGATGTTTCAGGCTGAAGGTCTTTTTCACCTTCACGGTATACATCATATTGCAGTTTATCCTGGTGACAGTATTGCGCCTTTTCAGGAGCCAAGCCAGTCGGACAATCGTACGGTGATGCAGTTACACCAAACTCAAGACGAGGTGCCGCGATTTGACGCATGGTCGCAGCCTTAAAGCCAGTACCGTAGCTTGCACGTAGTAGCAACTCGTCAGTTGGGCGGTAAGAAAGACTTATTTTATAAGTTGTATCGTCAGCACTGTCGTTAACAGTCTGGTTGCCAGTGCGTTTTGAATCAGTGATTTCACCAATTTCATCGTAACGTAGTGAACCTGTTACTTCTAAGTTTTCCAGTACTGGCACGATTACTTCTGCAAATGCACCGTAGCTGTCACGCTCAAGGTCAAACTCAGTACCAGCAGCTTCAAACAGAACAATCTCAGCATTTTGACCCGCACCATTGGTCAGTGAATAGCTTGACTTGCGATAGTCGAAACCAACACCTAAATAAACAGTACCAGCATCCAGCTCAGCGATTGCGCCTGAAGTCTTACCTTCAATTGCGAACAAATCAGTGTCAGTGGTATCCCAAAGGCCATTAAACATGGTGTTTGCTACCATCTGGTTTTGCTCGTCAGAAAGGTTTTCTGGAGCATCAAAGATGTTAATCTGACCAGACGTGACCAGCTCCATGAACTCTTTCTCTAACGGATAACCAGTAAGACGAACCTGCTCACGCTCAGCGCCTGAGCTAGTGATGGCGAAGTCGTAAGACCATTCGTTAAATTCACCACGCAGACCAGCAACGATGTGTGACGTAGTTGCAGTCCACTCATCAGTACGGTTACCACCTGGAAGTACACGCCAGCGTGCTGACACACCACCTTCAACCATATCAGCTTTAACAGCGTCAGGCAGGTGCGTAATTACGTTGTCTTGTACAAACTGGCTATTTTCATCAAGAGAGAAACCACCAGTTGGGTACGGAGCGATACGCGTAATCATTTCAAACTTAGATGCAGACGCAGTTACATATGCTTCCATATCGTCGTTAATGGCTGCAATCGCTTGTAGGAACAAGTTGTCACGAGTACTTTCTGGTTGAATTTCTAGCGTGCTGGTGTAGTCAAATTGACACGCGTTACCAGAAGGTGCACTTGTTGTGTGACATGAACCGTTCACTTCTTTGTACGGGTTCAAAGAGTACGTTGATGTTTTACGGTTACCGTTGTCATCCAATACATATGCACCAGCATCATCGCGCTGATAGTATTTGACGTATGCATTACCTGGGATTGCGTTTGAAGAACCAGCGATCGCAACTAGGTCCTGACCAGCGTGCTCAAACTCAACGAAACCTGTTTTTGCGAAGTCACGGTCAACTGAACGTAGGTTGTCCTGCTCATCGCGGCTGTAGCTCACCATAACATTGAAGCCATCACTGTCCAGGTCACCGAAACCTGTTGTGATAGAGAAGTTTGAGCTAGACGTATCTGAAGGCTTGTCATAACGAGCGCTTACAGTAGTCGCTTGAACGTCATCTTTCAGAATGAAGTTAACAACACCCGCGATAGCATCAGAACCATATAGTGCAGAAGCACCATCTTTCAGGATTTCTACACGCTTGATCGCAGATAGTGGAATTGAGTTGATGTCGATGCTCGAACCTGAATCCGAAGAAGCCATACGGCGACCGTTAACCAGAACCAGCGTGTATTCAGCACCAAGGTTACGAAGTGACGCAGTTTGAATACCACCACCACCACCACCTACTGACTCACCAGCAGCTGTGAAACCCTGCATCGCAGGCAGGTTAGCAATTAGGTCTGGTACACTAGTAACACCAGATTTTGCGATATCAGAAGCGTCGATTACATCGATAGGCAAAGCACCTTCCAGGTCTGTACGCTTGATAGCAGAACCGGTTACTTCAATCTTTTCGATTTTCTCTTCGCCTTGTTCAGCATTGGCTGCGAACGCAGTTGCTGACACAGCACCAAACGCGATCGCTAAGCGAACCGCTTTTGTTACTTTGTTATTTAACATTGGATTCTCCCTGGACCATACAAGATGGTTATATTTATTTTTTGCGTTAACAAACGCTTTGTATTTTTACCAAAACGGTAACTTAGTGATGCATCTTAAACAACAACTAGACACTAGGTCAACATAGTCTGATGTGTTTTTTGCAATTACCTGAGCGGGGAACGACCCAATTTAACATTTTTTATATTATTTGATGATCTTAAATACACAGATAAGCACATATTAAACATGGGTTTGTGAACGAAATGTGTGAAATGGGTACAATTTTTCCAACCCGTCACACAAGTATTAAAAATGGCAGATTTGGAGTAAACAGAGAGCACTTATCCGCCTGTCACAGGCCGCTTTATAACCAAAGAAGATGCGAACGAGAAATGTTCACGAAAGTAAGGGGCAGAATACCAGACTCGTAATTGACTTAAGAAGGTGGCAAAAAAAAAGCCCCTGACGGGGCTTTTTACTGAATTAGTTCAGCTGTAAATTAGAAGCTGATGCGGTATCCACCGAAGATTTCAC
This sequence comes from Pseudoalteromonas sp. McH1-42, assembly GCF_022347845.1. NCBI lineage: Bacteria > Pseudomonadati > Pseudomonadota > Gammaproteobacteria > Alteromonadales > Pseudoalteromonadaceae > Pseudoalteromonas > Pseudoalteromonas sp. McH1-42. The sequence goes on from NZ_JAKRFU010000002.1 coordinate 167,615, forward strand.
GACCAATGTGACCTGCGTTATACAGAGGGTAATCTACGTAGAAACCATTGTTATTGTACACTACACCTTTATCGAACAGGTTACGTGCACCCAGTGTAAATGTACCGTAACCGTCGCTGAAGTATTTGATGTTCAGGTTATGTGTTACATAAGTAGGCAGAGTTCCTGAGTATTCTACTACATGTTGACCAGAATCAAGACGCTGCTTAGTCTCAGTTTGATACGTGTTGTCGATCAGATCTGTCGTCCAGTTAACAGAGTAGTTATCAACAGCATAGTTCACAGTGAACTGAGAACGAAGCTCTGGCTGCTCTGGTGCCTTCTTCGCATTGATTGTTGGACCACTGAAGTAAATATCTTCACCAACTTCTGTCAGAAGTGTTGTTACATTTCTGAATTTGAAGTCACCATATGCGGTATCTAGCTTGTAAGATACATCAATGTCGAAACCTTTACGCGACATGAATGCACCGTTTGAATACTGTGTGTAACCTTTATCGATTGAGCCGTCAGCATTACGAACCAGTTTAACTGCTGGTCTTTCAGCAACCAGTGCGTCATATGCACCTGCGGACTGTAGGTCAACTAAGTCCTGAACCTCAATAAGGCTAATCAAGTTTTCTACTTCAAGCTCGAAGTAATCTACTTTAATAGATACATTTTCAAAGCCAGAGTAAACAACACCCAGGTTCATGTAGCTTGATTCTTCTGGACCCAGCTCTTTATTGCCCTGACGTAGCTCTTCATAGCTTGCTTCAGTACAATCAGATGCAGCAATACCTTGCTGATCACAGAATACATAGTCAGTTGCTTTCGGGAAGCCTGTTGAATCAGCTGCATTTAGCTCTTTAAGAGATGGTGCACGGAAACCTTCTGAGTAAGAAGCACGAAGTAGCAAGTCGTCAATTGGACGGTAGTCAAGCTTCACGCTTGGGTTACCTTCACCACCAAAGTCACTATAGTCATCATAACGGTATGCTGCGCTCAGTGTCAGGTTATCAAGGATAGGGAAAGCCACTTCATAGAACACGGCTGTTACATCACGCTCACCCGCACCTGAACTACCAGCGCTACCACCAATCAAGCCAGCTTCGTTTTGTGCATCATAACGAGAATTCAGCGTCATATCGAAATATTCACCACCCACATAGTGGGCAATAGCACCGCCTTCCAGCTCACCAAACTCAAAACCGATACCGGCAAACACGTGATCTAGTTCACTTTGGTTTTCTGTGTAAGTTGTGGCACGCATGTTGGCGATACCTTGCTCTGAATCAAGCGCAATATCATTTAGTGTATTGTGAGACAGACCCGCTTTGCTCAGATAAAAACGGCCAACATCGCGATAGTCCAGGCGTGCTTTGTGGTAAGAAACTTCCCACTCAGCCGTATCACCGAAGGCACCTTTAAGGCCTAAAGTGTAATCTTGCTGGTAATCCGTTACTTCACCGTCACGGTTACCCAGTTGATACCAACGGAAATAGCCTTTAGTTACTTCGCCAGTAGGGTTATGTTCATTGTCTGCTGCCATATCATTCCAGTTTGCAGCTGCTGGTGCATAACGACCAAAAGAATCGTTACGGCTGAACATTGCACGACCGAAAAGCTCCAGGTCATCAGTGAGTTCATAGGTAATGCTCGCCATCGCCGAGTCACGTTTAGTCGACGCCATGTTGGCAGAAACGTCAGCATATGCATAACCACAAACCTGGCCACCGCCAACACCGCCTAATGCACTACCTTGATCAAGTACGCCTACGAAGCCGTCTACATTCTTGGTTAGCTCGTCACACTTTGGAGATGCAAGCATGCCGTTAGGACCTTTAACAGTCGCGCCAGAATAGCTGATGCCGACAGTTTCATCATAAATAGAGATCAGGCCATCTTTGTTTTTATCTTCCATTGACGCGGCAGTATAGCTGCGGTCACGGTCAAAAATAGGGTTACGCTGTTGATGATCGTATACAAAAGTAATGTTACCTTTGTCAGAGCTTACACCAAATGCCATTGACATTTGCTTAGAGTCAGCCCCTTCTGCTTCAGGACGTCCTACCTGAATATCGAAAGACACCCCTTCGAAGTCTTTTTTCAGGATAACGTTGATAACACCCGCAATGGCGTCAGAACCATAGATAGCTGAAGCGCCATCTTTCAGAATTTCAATACGCTCTACCGCTGCCATCGGGATTGAGCTCAAGTTGGCACCACCACCGTTCAGTGAAGGAGAGCTACCCATACGCTTACCGTCGATCAGTACCAGAGTACGACCAGCACCAGCACCCAGCAGGCTCACAGTTGATTGTGACTGTGCACTGTTACCTGAGCTTGGGATAATAGAGCCAAAGCTATTAGACGTCACGCTTTGAAGTGCTTCGGCAACAGAGACACGGCCCTGGCCTTCGAATTCAGCGGTAGAGATTACTTCAACCGGGCTTGCACCTTCCATGTCGACACGCTTGATACGCGAGCCTGTGATTTCAATGCGTTCTACTTTTTCGGCACCTTCCTGAGCGGTTGCAGACTGTGCGATCACAGCCGTAGACGCAGCACCAAATGCCAGTGCTAAACGCACGGCCTTAGTTACTTTAGTGTTCAACATGTGTTTTCTCCCTGGGCTTACACGTGGCGGTAAGCATGAGTATTGTTGGTATTTATAACGAGCTTGCCGAGTAAATTTCAGCAGTCTCTGAATTTTCGCGACGGATACTAATCGCGACCTGTGTTAAGCGTCAAACCGCCCAAACTTAACAGACAGGCACACCAATAGAACAAGGAAAACCCAAGCTTTTAACAGGGCTTTAAAGTTAATTACTACTCACTTCAAAATAAATGTATTTTTTAATTGAATTCACATGAAGACTGTACACAAAGAACACAAGGACCAATATCAGGAAAGAAATGCAAGTCGCATTTTAGTTAAAAAAAATATTTTTAAATTTGGTTTGTTTGCTGTTTTTTTATGCGAAAAATAACACCCAAACAAACCATTACCAATTTTGTTAGTATGTATTTACATTCAAATAAAGCTTTGTTTCACTTGCTTTTCTGTGATGAGCGTCAAATAAACGGAAAAAAAAATTTGCTTACAAGCAGCTAAAAAACCGCTTGCACGCTATTACAAATCTGAGGACCAATCCAGCGTTCGCTGACCATTTAAGGTAATGGCATCCAGGTCAACATCCGGTAGCATCTGGTAAATGGGTAAAATCTGTTTTTCTATATAGTGGCTGTAATCCGGGTTAGATAACACCCCCTGTATCAGCCTTGGACCTGTTGTACTTATATAGTAGGCAACCTGACTCCCCTTACCCAGGTTGCTCGCAGACCCACGACTGTGAGCTTCTTTCGCAGCCCTGACATGAGGCGGAATATTTTTAACATAGGCATTCAGCGGTTTGCCCAGGCGTTTTTTGTAGACCAACTTATTATCAACCTGACCGCTGTTGATCAATGCGATGTATTGCTCCGTTACCGCAACCACATTTTCATTATCAAATAAGGCCCGGATCACCGCCTGCTGATACTCTTTGGCAATCTCAGTCCAGTCACTGCGCACCGTCTCCAACCCTTTGAACACCAACTCAGCCCCCCGCTCGGTTTGGATCTGACCGACATAACGCTTTTTGGATCCCGTTTCCTGACCTCGGATGGTCGGCATAAAGAACGGGCTATAGTGGGTTTCAAACTCAATTTCCAGATAACTGGGTAAACTAAACTGGCTGTCAACCTGCTGCGTCCAGCGCTGATTAATCTCTTTCATCAGGCGCTCACCGAGCTGCTGGCACAGCGCAGGAGACAAAGACTCTGGTACGCATACAAAGGTTGAATCTGTATCACCGTAGATCACCTCGTAGCCCATTTCTTCAATCCAGCGACGTGTGGTCTGCATAATTTCGTGACCACGCAGGGTGATGGAGCTAGACAAACGCGGATCATAGAATCGGCAACCTCGAGACCCCAGCACCCCATACAAGCTATTCATAATGATCTTGATGGCCTGTTGCAGCATTTTTTCGCCACGATCTTTGGCTTCCTGTCGGGCTTGTGCCAACTGGGCTACCAGCTTAGGTAAATGATGATAGGTTCTGGAAAAAGTACCTTCATTGAACCCGCTAATTGCATTGTCAGGAGAGTTGAGCCCTTCGATGAGTCCCATAGGATCGATATGGAACGTACGTATAATTGAGGGGTAAAGGCTTTTAAAGTCCAGCACCAGCACATTTTGATATAACCCTGGCCGCGAATCCATCACGTACCCTCCGGGACTGTCGAATGTCAGGCCATGCTCACCCAAATTGGGCGCGATATAACCGCTGCGATGTAATAGTGGCAGATACAAGTTTGTAAATGCAGCTACGGAGCCACCCATACGTTCCAGCTCAAGGCCAGTTAACTGAGTCCGGGCAATTGCGAATTCAAGCAAAGACAACTGAGTAAAAATGTCCCATACCAACACGCAATCTTGCAGGTTATAGGCTGCAAGCGCAGGCTTATCATGATGGAACAGGCGGATGATCTCTTCCAGCCTGTCATCCTGATTGAGTAACTTGCTTTCCCCAAGTACCTGCTGGGCCACGTAGCTCAGCTTAAACGTTTCAAAATGGTAGGTGGCATTTTTCATCGTATCTATGCCATCCAGCACCACCCGACCTGCTACCAGCACGCGGGTAAAATTCCCTTTGGATACCTGTATCGGGGAGCCATCCCGGCCAATACTCAATGAGATACCCAATGCTTCTGAGCGCTCATGAAGTACTACACAGTCGAACTCAATCACGTTCCAGCCAATGATCACGTCTGGATCAAGGCGGTTGATTTCCTCGACTAAGGCCTGCAACAGAGCCAATTCATCATCAACCCAGCGGACATCCACATCACTTTTCTGGGGATCTCCAATCATGATGACGCGCCGCTGCGTTTGCGTCACCAGCCCAACTGAAAACAACACCCCTTCTCCACTACATTCTATATCCAGCGACAACATAGACAACTCTGGGACATAATGCGGTGCCGGCTTCAGCCGAGCTTGCTGGATCTCAATATAGCCGGCTTTGTTTACTGCATGACCAGATACCCAGGCACCACCACGTATAAAACGCTCCATCAGATAACGATCCGCATGGCGAATGTCTGCTTCATATAAGGTAACCTGAGAGCCCAGGTGTTCCTTGCATTGGTAGTAGCTGCTCAATGTACGACAATAGAGGCCCGTCACAGCGGATTGGTCAAAGTGCTTAAGTGCAAGCGGTCGGAACTCCACCCCCTGGACTTGGCCTGCCAGGAGAGTTTGCGCCTTTTCAGCCTCCTCTGTGCGAAGAAACAGCACCGCTTGTTGTGCTTCGGTGATCACCTTTAACAAGCCTTCGGTAGATTTCAGCCAGTAACAGAGGTGCAACCGATTGTTAAGGTGGATTTGCTGCCGTGAAAGGATAAAGCCCTGATATACCGCTTGTGCCAAAGGGGATCCCCGCCTAGAATAGAATACCTGTAATTATATCCATACTTTTTTGCTTAAGCGATCCTACATGCTGTCAGATTCTTTAAAAAAAACCATCCGCCAGGCACACACCAACATTGCTGAACAACTGGAAGGCTATCGCCCTCGCGCCGGGCAAAATTATCTGGTCGCAGAAATCGCTAAAACGCTGGGAGGCGACTACCACAAGTCTCAGCGTGTTTGCGTCATTGAAGCAGGAACCGGCACAGGTAAATCGCTGGCTTACTGCTTGGGCGCACTTCCCATGGCATTGGCAAAAAAGAAAAAGCTGATCATCTCGACTGCAACGGTAGCGCTGCAGGAGCAGTTGCTGAATAAAGAGCTGCCTTTTTTTAGAGAGCACTCCGGGCTCGACTTCAAATTTGACCTGGTTAAAGGGCGCCAGCGCTACATCTGTGTACAAAAACTACTGGCTGCCGTGAGCGGCGAAGAAACACAAATGTCCCTGATGCCCACCACCAGTACACCTCTATCTGCCATGGAACAACGCTGTTTACAGGAACTGGCGAAAGCCTATCAGGATAAACGCTGGCAGGGAGACAGAGATAGTTGGGCAGATACCATTCCCGACAAAGTCTGGAACCTCATTGCCTGTGATAAGCATGCCTGCCAACGACAATTGAAATCTCATAATCTGTGCCCTTTTCACCTTGCTAGACAAAAAATTGCCCAAATGGATGTATTGGTGATCAATCACGCCTTGTTACTGGCTGATCTGGAACTCGGAGGCGGTACAATTTTAAGCGATCCCGAAGATACCTTTTACGTCATTGATGAAGCCCACCATTTGCCGCATATTACCCGCGACTTTTCATCGGCTGCCGCAACCATTAAAGGCACCATAGAATGGCTCGATAAGCTACTCAAATTCAGCGGCAAAATGGCCAATGTCGTGGTCTCTCAAAAAGCCATCGGACAGAACTTTAAACTTAACGATGCCGCCAATGACGCCAATAAGGTGTTACGTCAGGTCAGAGACATGCTGGATCAATCTGACTACAGCTATAATGATGATGACACGCACCGCTTCTTACATGGTGAAGTGCCAGAGCAACTCAAAGAACGGGCCAAAAACATTGCCGATGCAACTCAGGATGCACTTCGGGCACTGAGCAAGATGCATGATGCGCTAACACTGGATGTGAATGACGGAGATGTACAGGGGTTCATTGCCGATCCCATCTTGGCCGAAAGCGGCCAGTATATTAATCGTCTGGAGCAGCTCAACAAGCTGTGGTTCAGCTACGCAACAAAAGGCGAAGGCACTCCTCATGCTCGCTGGATCAAACGTCTCGATTACAAACATCACCATGACTATCTATTGTGCGACTGCCCGATAGAAGTTGGATTTTACCTCAAAGATCACCTCTGGCGTGAGTGCGCCGGAGCCGTGCTGTGTTCTGCAACCCTCAGTGCCATGGGCAACTTTGATCACTTCGCGCGCGAAAGTGGGCTTAGTAATGAGCCCGGCGTCAAATACATCAAAGCCGACTCACCATTTGATTATGCCAAACAGGCGCAGCTGCATATTCCCCAAACTAAAACCGATCCCACCGATAAAGCGTTTAGCGACTATCTGGCCGAGGCTCTGCCTGATTTCCTGGACAAGAAGAAAGCCAATCTGGTGCTGTTTGCTTCCTACTGGCAGATGGATCACGTGGTAGCTAAGCTGCGAAAACAAGACTGGCAGATCCTGGTACAAGGCGAACTATCACGGGAAGAACTATTAAAGCGTCATCAGGCAGCTATCGACCTGGGCGCGGGCAGTATTTTATTTGGTACTCAAAGCCTGTCAGAAGGACTCGATTTGCCAGGCAAATATCTCGAAAACCTGGTGATCACTAAAATCCCCTTTGCCGTGCCAACCTCTCCGGTTGAAGAAGCGCAGGCTGAATTTATTCAGTCAAAGGGCGGCAACCCGTTTTTATCTATCACTGTGCCGGATGCTGCCAAGAAATTAGTCCAAAGCTGTGGTAGACTGCTGCGCAAAGAAACGGATTCTGGCCGCATCACCATACTTGACAGACGCCTGGTTACTAAACGATACGGCAAGGCGATGCTGGATACGCTGCCACCCTTTGCGAAACAAATAGACTAATCCATGCTCGAATTTGCTTTAGACCCAGCTACCTGGGCGTTACTATGTACAGTTGCACTAGCCGCTGGTTTTATTGATGCGATTGCCGGTGGTGGCGGCATGCTCACAGTACCTGCCTTACTCACCGCAGGCCTGCCACCTCACATGGCACTGGGCACCAACAAATTGGCAGCCAGCTTCGGCTCGTTAACCGCCAGCTTCACCTATTACAAACAAAACCTCTTCAACCCAAGGTTTTGGGCCGCCTCCGTATTGGCCACGGCCATTGGTGCTGCACTGGGCACTTTACTGGTTGATTCACTGAGCATCGAATTTCTCAATAAGCTCATTCCGGTCATCATATTGCTGGTTGCTTTGTACAGCCTGTTTGGCAAAATGAGTCACAGCGACTCCATCGATTTACCGAAAAAAACCGGTGTGCTGAAAGTCAAACAGTGGCTACAAGGCTTGTCTCTGGGCTTTTTCGATGGTCTCGCAGGGCCCGGCACCGGCACTTTTTGGACTGCATCTAATGACATGCTATACAAAATGAGTCTATTACTTAATTGTGGCCTGGCACGTTCGATGAACTTTGTCTCGAACTTCATTTCCCTGATCACATTTGTCGCATTGGGCCATGTCAATTTTCTGCTGGGACTGACCATGGGCACATTTCTGATGCTGGGCGCCTGGCTTGGTGCACATTCAGCGATAAAATTTGGCAGCCGACTGATTAAACCCTTGTTTAATGCTGTGGTGATCGTGTTGACCGCTAAGTTGATATTTGAGGCATACATGGTATGAGTCAACCACTAGAGAAACTCAGACAACGCGTTAACGAGTTGCAACATCATGCTGAGCAGTTTGATAAAGCTAAGTGGTTTGATAAGAACCGCTATATTCAGTCGCAGCCCAGCTTGTTTGACAGCCATGTGTTTCGTAGTAAAAGCCTGAAGCTCGGTGACTATGTAGACGAAGTGAAAGAGGCGCTCGTAAACTTGCCCCCACAATCGCAGCGTCATGCTTTACAATATGCGGTGGAGCACATTGGCGAACAAATTGAAGCCATTATTAAAGTGCTTAAATCAACCCCAGTCTGGGCCAAGGAAAACCGCTTTCGGCCACATAAAAAAGCAAAAGTGTACCGCCAGGCTGTGAGAAAGATCATGCAACCTTCTCATGAACTCTATCAGGAGTTGTCTCAAAATCATGAATTCGAGCGACGACTGCAAGAAATGATCTCACTGCGTCAGGACCAACTGATTAAAGCCTCGCCCGAGCAGGCAAGCCAGCTAAACAAAGAAATCCTTGCCCTGCATGGTCGACTTGGACGGTGCCGAAAAGCCATCAGTGCGACCGAGGATAAGATTCAGCTACAAGAAAAGCAGAATCGCTCCTGATCTGGGTGGTGCCGTTATGTTGTTTTATCACCCCAGCTACAGTGCGCTCTCATTGCCCCCAAAGCACAGGTTTCCGATTGAGAAATATCGCCTGCTCTATCAACAACTGTTACAAACTCCTTGTGCTAGCTGGCTGACACAACCTAACTTAGTCGCCTCACCTGCACAAATCACGTTATGTCATGACCCCGAGTATGTCACAGCGTTTCTCAGTGGTACCTTACCCGACGGCGCAGTCAAACGAATGGGGTTTCCCTGGTCAGAGCAATTAGTGGAACGCACTTTACGCTCTGTGGGAGCAGCATTAGAAGCTGCTCAACAAGCACTCCGCGATGGCTTTGCAGCCAACCTGAGCGGTGGTTATCATCATGCTTTTAGCGACCGGGCTGCCGGTTTTTGTATTTTCAACGATTTGGCGATTGCTGCCAAATATCTCATTCAAACCGGACAGGTCGATACAGTGTTAGTGCTGGATTGCGATGTACACCAGGGTGACGGCAGTGCTGAGATTCTTGCTAACGATACACAAATAATCACGTGCTCGCTGCATTGTGAGCAGAACTTTCCCAAGCTGAAACGTCAATCCGACTACGACTTTGCCTTGCCTGTGGATTGCTCAGATGCCATCTATCTGGCAACACTCAACGACGCCCTGTCGCTTTGCACCCGACTCCATCAGCCAGACATCATCCTTTACAATGCTGGGGCAGATATATATCGCTTGGATGAACTTGGGCACTTAGCGGTTAGCCTTGACGGCGTGCTGGCAAGGGATACTCAAGTACTACGCCATGCCAGGCAGCTGGGGATTCCTTTGATGGCAGCACTTGGCGGCGGTTATCAACGTGCGGTTAGCCGTTTGGTCGATGTGCATATGCAGCTCTTTATCGCATTGCAGCAGGTCTGGCCAGAACGTTTTGTAGCCTCCCAGTCCCAAACATAACACCCCATATGCTTATGCACCAGCCGTTAAAAATTGCCGCTAGCATTAACCACTGAGGTGGTTTATGTTGTACAATTACAATAACTTCAAAATGGAGCATGACAATGAAACTTCATGATGATTTGCACAATTATTACGAAAAAATTGTGCTCGAAAATATTGAGGAACGCGGCCTTGACCACAAGTATGATGAAGATGTCATGGCTGACCTGTGTTGTACCGCGTTAAACCGGTTACCTGCCCGCTATATTCGCTTCGATGTAGACATGGAATTTTATCTGCCGACAGACGAAAGAACCGAGATGGAAGCACGCGTTAAGGACGCCGTTGATTATGCGCTTTCACAAATTTCGAAAAAGAAACAATTTCAGCCATGACCCAAAACACCTTAGAACACGCACCTGAGCACATTAAACTGGCCGTCGATCTGATCATGTTGCTGGAAGAAAATAATGTCCCGGCAGAGCAGGTACTCGCCGCACTGGAAATCGTTCAGGCAGATTTTGCCAAAAAGCTGGATACAGACAACTTACTCTAAAAAACAAAAAAACTTCACATCACATTTACCCTTGTGTCATATTGTCGTCTCACAATGACGACAATTTATGATGTAAGGAACAAACATGACAACACTAAACTTACGTGCACTCACTCTGGTCACATCCAGCCTGCTGAGCGGCGGGGCGCTGGCAAATGACTTTGCGGCACTCGATCAAGCCTTACCTTCTGGCTATGCAATCAATGGGACCGAACCTGTATTTGATTTTGATGGTGACGGGTGCTTGCCCAGTGCTGGGATCAGCCGCAGCGGACAGCAAAATGCTGGGTTAAAAACCTCAGGCAGCCTGGGCGGCAATTGCCGTGACAGCCAATTCTTAAACACCTCAAACACGGTTCATCGCCATGCCTGTAAAGAAACCGACCAGGGGCGTTTCTGTGGTCACTTCTATGCCATGTATTTCAAAAAGGATCAGGTATTCCCATACTTCGGCGGTGGGCACCGCCATGACTGGGAATATGCAGCGGTATGGACTAAAGATGGTCAGGTAACCCATGGCAGCTACAGCGCCCATGGTGACCTATATACTAAACCAGCCAATGAATTACCTTTCGAAAACGGCCATCTGAAAATTGTCTACCACAAAGATGGCATTCTGACCCATGCATTTCGTTTCGCCAAATCGAATGAGGTGGCTGAGAACGGTTACAACCGCTTTGTGACACCAAATATCGTCAGTTGGTATACCATGTCGGGAGATGGCATAGACAATCAGGGTTTGCGTGACAAGCTAAACCAATATGACTACGGCTCAGCAACTTTACCGGTAAAAGACAGCCGCTTTCTGACTAACCTCAATCGATTCAAGCCTTCAGGCTATCCGACCTATAGCACGGCTGACGTTTTAGCGGCTCAGTAACCTGAGCATCTGGCCCACGGCAAAGGTGGGCCACACCACTAGGCTGATTTCGCGAGTGTCTCAGCGGAAGTTTGTAGTTTATACTGGGCGAAAAAGCGACTGTCTGCCTCTGAGTCTTTAGGGCAGGCAAAATAGGCGATATCATCGCGTACCGGCTCTGGCCGGGCGTGCTTACCATCTTCCCAATACAATACCGCATGTTTGACCAACTCTTCCAGATAAGTGTGATCCCAGCTGTAGTGGCAGAAACCATGGTGATCAGACAGATAGGGCGCGTAATCGCCACTGGTTTCAATACCGGTTACACCGTTTTTATAGTCAGCGAATGCTTTTGCGTCTTCCTCAGCAGTGGCAGGGTCGACAAAATAGGCGACATCACGACGCGGTGGCAGGGCCTGAGGCAAGCCAAATTTTTCTCTTACGGCCGAACACTCAACGACAATCCAGGAAACAAAATGGGCCCCTATTTGGTGATCCCACTTCAACGCAACAAACATCTCAACTCTCCTTCTAAGCTCAATTCATCTTGGTCCGTTCGGTCTATCCCATACTAAATTAGGATTGTACCTAGGAATGCGCGCGAAGCTTACCGGAAATTATTGTCAAAAAGTAGTCAATTCACAGATTTTTTCATGACATTTTCTGATCTGGATTAGGAAATCAATGACTCATTCAGTACAGTTTCACGCTCACAGAACGAAGTATGCTTCATCTGAACTCCGTTTAAAAAAACCCAGAGCCTACCCGGATGTGGTGGTTTGAAATGTGTCTAAATCGATGAAATCGTTACAAGGTATTACAGCTTGGTCAACCACCGCTAATATGTTGCTATTTGTCGTGAAATTCAAAAACTCCAGCTTACCTAACGCTAGCAGTTTTTTGTCATTTCATTAAACTGCACAGTGAAGCTCAACACTTGGACGTTGTTATGAACCTGACACGCAATTCACTGAAAAACCCCGCTGCTGTCGTCGTGATCCTGGTGCTGCTAATACTGTTTGGTATTCTCAGTATTTTTAAGTTACCGATCCAACTTACGCCGGATATAGAACAACCACAAATAACCATATTTTCTGGCTGGCGGGAAGCGGCTCCCGAAGAAATCGAATCAGTGATCATAGAACCACTGGAAAACGCAGTTAAAAATACGCCAGGCGCGCTGGAGGTAAACACCACCATCAATCGCGGCAACGGCTTTATCTCCTTAACCTTTGCCGTCGGAACTGACATGCAGCAAGCAATGCTGGATGTACTAACCAACCTAAATCAGGCGCCGCCACTACCATTAGATGCCATAGACCCGGTTGTCAGTGCTGGTGGTAATGGTGGTCCTGCCGGACCAAATGCCGCTTCTTTGCTCGTCACCCCGCTACACTTCAAAGGTGATGGTTTAGACCTGGATATGGCACAATACCAAAAAACCATTGAAGAGCTCATCGAGCCACGCCTCGCAAGCATTCCGGGGGTTGCCCGAGTCAACCTTGCCAGTGAAAGGCCAAAAGAGCTTCGTATCACGTTTGACCCTCATAAAGCGGCTGCTTTGGGGCTCACTTTAGGTCAGATCCGACAAACTCTGGCCAGCTCCAGAGATACCTCAGGGGGTCTGGCCGATGTTGGGCGACGTCAATATACAGTGCGCTTTACCGGTCAGTACGATCTCCAAGATATGCTGCAAATGCGTATTGGCTATTCTCAGGATCGCCCCATTTACCTGGGTGATATCGCCACCGTTGCCGAAACATACTCCGACCGACGGGCGATGAGTGGCCGTAACGGCAAACCGGCCTATTATATCACCGTCTCCCGGGCTAATGGTGCCAACACAGTGGCCCTACTTGACGGTATCAACCAGGCGATAGCCGAACTAAATGCAGGTCCACTGCCAGAAGCAGGCATTGCGATTGAGCTCAGCTACGATGCCTCAATCCATATTCGAAATGCGCTACTCTTGGTAAAAAGCAATCTAGGGCTAGGCGTACTGTTATCCCTTGCCATTCTCTGGCTGTTCTTTAGAGGGATAAAAACCACACTGATCATCGCAGCGACGATCCCAGTCTCTTTAATGGTCGCCTTTTTAGCACTCAATGCGTTCGAGCGCAGTCTGAATGTGATTTCTCTGGCAGGTCTGGCCTTTGCTGTCGGGCTCGTACTGGATGCAGCCATCATAGTGCAGGAGAATATCGCGCGTCTAAAGTCCAACGGGTTCGACGACTATAAGGCGGCTTTGCGTGGTGCAGGACAAGTTGCCGGTGCACTGTTTGCCTCAACGGCGACCAGCGTCGCCATCTTTCTACCCATCTTGTTCATGGCGGGTATTGAAGGGCAGTTATTTTCCGATCTGGCATTGACCCTTTCCATCGCCGTTGTTGCTTCATTGTTATGTGCCCTGACCATTATTCCGGTCGCCAACCGTTATTTACCTGATAGCAAAACGCAAATCGACCCTTACAAACACTATTGGCACAAACTCACCGCCCTTATCATGCATCTGACCAACAGCAAGTTGAAACAACTCAGCTGGGTTTGTGCTTTACTCGGCGGCTCCGTACTCGTCACATTGACTATGTTACCAAAAACCGACTTTATGCCGCGGGCCCCAACAGATGGCTTTTTCTTCAACCTGATCACGCCGCCAGGTGGCAATATGGCCTACATGGAAGAAGAGCTGCTAAAACGTGTCAGAGCACGACTGATGCCTTACTATCATGGCGACAAACAACCTGGAATAAAAGACTTCAACTTTTACATTTTTGGCGCCAATGCCGGTGGTTTTATTTACTCCGCAGATCCGCAGCGCGTTGAGGAGTTGATGCAAGTAGCCCGGGAAGAAATCTTTGTCGACCTGCCGGATACTCAGGTGTTCTTTTTCAGGGGGTCTATGATTAACATCGCTAATGGCGGTGACGGTCGCGATATCAATATTGAACTCACCGGGCCAAATATGGACGACCTGGTTGCCGGGGCAGAAGTTGCGCTACAAGCAGTAAAAACAGCAATGCCTGATGCCACAGCTCGCCCACAGCCTCGTCTGGATATGGCAGAGCCAGAGCTCAGACTCCACCCCAATGACCGTCGAATTACGCAGGCGGGACTGACTCGTCAGGATGTCTCGCAGGCAGTACAAGCGTTTACCGGTGGGCTATTTATCAATGAGTACTTTAACGGTAATGAACGAATGAACGTTATTTTACGTGGCCAGTCGTGGCAAACACCAGAAGAACTCAAAGCCTTACCTTTGTTTACGCCAGATGCCGGGATCCAGACACTAGGCGAGCTTGCGCAGGTCACCCGTACTGTAGGACCCAGCCAACTTCAAAGGATCAATGGCCGTCGCACAGTCAGCATCATAGTTACTCCACCAGCAGAGATGAGCCTGCAACAAGCACAGGCTATCCTGACCGAGCAAGTGATGCCCAAAATCAAAGCACAGTTGCCAGAAACGGCAGGTGTTATCCTTGGCGGAAATGCCCAAAAAATGAACAGCGCCATAGAAGAAATGACCCTCAACTTTTTCCTCGCTCTGTTTATTCTATTTTTATTGATGACCGCATTATTTAAATCAGTCCGGGACAGTGCATTGGTGCTGCTCGTGATGCCACTGGCCATTGCCGGTGGTGTTGTCGCACTCTATGTGCTCAACCTGTTTGCTTTCCAGTCTTTAGACTTACTCACCATGATCGGCTTTATCATCTTGCTCGGCCTGGTGGTCAACAACGCTATTTTGCTGGTTGACCAGACCCGTCATGCACAAGCGCAGGGCTTGAGTCGCCGCGATGCCGTCGAGCAGGCAGTGCTGATGCGCGCCCGACCTGTCTATCTCAGTACGCTGACCAGTCTATTCGGCATGTTACCACTGATGTTGATGCCCGGCGTTGGGTCAGAGATTTATCGTGGCCTTGCCACGGTTATCGTTGGTGGCATGGCCATCAGTGCCTTGTTTACGCTGGTCCTGATGCCCAGTCTGTTACAACTTGGCTCAGATAAGAAACCAACCCCCAAGGTCAATAACAATAACGACAAACCTCAGTTAAATTTGGTCGCGAATCAGTAGGAGCCCACTATGTTTGCAAGTCAATATAAACGCGCTTTAGTCACCGCCCTTGTAGCCAGTGCCGTCAGCTTCAGTCAGCTGGTTAATGCAGCCCAGCCCGTGACAGTTGAGCCTGTATCTCAGGGCCAGCTTACCAGTCAGCTGGCCGTCAATGGAACCTTACATGGTAAGCGTGATATGATCATCACGGCTGGTGTGTCAGGCCGATTACACTACGTTGCAGAGCCCGGTTTGGAGGTTGCGCAAGGTGATGTTCTGGTGCGTATGGATACCCTGCCACTTGAGCTTGAAAAAGCACGCCAGCTAGAGATGCTCAAACGCGCTCGAGTGAATTTACGATTTCAGAAACAAGAACTCGCACGCCTGACTGAACTGGCTAAAACCAGCAGTGCTGCAGCCAGTCAGGTAGACAAAGTACAAAATGCCCATGATTTGGTGCTCTCAGATATCGCACTGGCGCAAGTTGAGCTCAGGGTGATTGAAGATCAACTCAACCGGGCAACGGTAACAGCCCCATTCTCAGGCATCATTAGCAAACGTTACCATCGTGCCGGGCGAGACGTCAGCCGGGCTGATGAATTACTGAACCTGGTAGACATCCACCAGCTTGAAGCGCGCTTGTATGTGCCCGTGAAATACCTGAGCTACGTGCGCACAGGCCAATCCTTACCTGTTAGTGCCGGCAATCTGGATGCCCCGCAAACCACAACCGCGCAGGTCAGTGCCGTGATCCCTGCCACCGATCCGCGCTCGCAAACCTTTGAAGTGCGTGCAATGCTCGACCAGCCGGGAGAGTCAGAGAACCAGCAACACTGGGCAGTCGGACAACTGGTAGATGTATCAGTGCCACTGGCAGCCAGTAACCGGGCATTATTAGTTAATCGTGATGCACTGATCTTGCGAAAACAAGGTATTCATGTGGTCAAAATTGATGCCAGTAACACGGCAACACAAATCCCCGTGACAGTCGGCCAGGGTCAGGGCCAGCGCGTGGCCATTACCCCTAAGCCAAGCCATCAGCTTATCGCAGGAGACAGAGTTGCGGTACGCGGCGCAGAGCGACTGACCGATGGTCAGGAAGTTGAGGTACAAAATTAACACAGCTTACTAGCCCAATGAGCCTGCTTAAGGAAGAGCTAAGGCTCATTTTTAAATTCAATCTAATAAAATCAAAAATTTAATATTTTTTAATAAGCGCACTTTTATCAATTTAAGCGTTTTTAACTGGTATATCCTGTTGTTTCGGTCAACGCTGGTGCTGTCCAATAACAACAAGGAATACGCGATGAAAAACCCCGTCTTTTTTTCTTTTTCAGTCTTAGGTGCCAGTATGCTGATTGCCTGTACCAGCCAACCTCTGGGTGCTCAGCCGGTCCAAATCATGTTTGACGATTTCACTTATACGCGTTTTGAGCAAGCACAAGATAATGGATGGCAACTGCGCTCAGATGTCGGCCATCCCGGCATAAAAAATGCCACCTGGTGGCATGAAGGGGTGAGCTTTCATGCTGATCCACATAATCCGGATAACCAGGTCATGCGCTTAACCTCAAAAACCGATGGCAGTGCCGAAAATACCCGCCATGTACAGGTATGCCATAAACGAAAATACCTTGAAGGGACATATGCCGCACGGGTCTTTTTTACCGATAGACCCCAATATGGACCAGACGGTGACGGGGTGATCCAGACTTTTTATGCGATCAGCCCACTGGCTGCCCCCATGGACAAGAACTACAGTGAAATGGATTTTGAGTACCTGCCAAATGGAGGATGGGGCACCGACCGCCACGCCTTGTTCGCAACCTCCTGGGAGACGTTTCAGCTCACGCCCTGGACCAAGGTTAACGCCTATGACTACGACATCAACCCATTGGAAGGCTGGAACACGCTGGTGTTGCAAGTTGGCAACAATACGCTGAAATACTATATTAACGGCAAACTGTACGCGGAGCATGGCAGCGACGTATACCCGGAAGTGGCGATGTCGATAAACTTTAACCAGTGGTTTGACCCCAATAAAATCGTCAATTCCAACGAAATGCGTCAGTACTATCAAGATGTCGACTGGGTTTACTTCGTCAAAGATAAGATTGTCGCAGTCAATGAGGTCGGCAAGCAGGTTGAGCAATTACGCAAACAGAATGTGCGCCACAAAGATACCGTGCCATCCTCTGGGTATGATGACTATTGCAGCCTGTAAAAGCGCGGCACTGTGCCTTTAGTTAACCGTGTAAATTGGCGCTTTGGCAAACCAGGCCTCAACCCGCTCAATCAGTACCGGATCATCTGCATTTTTAGCCAAGGCTTTGGCACGTAATGCAAGCTGATTTGCCTGCTCAACCTGACGAGCCTGGCGCAGCAAATCAGCCTGTGCCAGCCAGATCCAAATCTGGTTAGGAACGGCGTTACTGGCCTCAGCCACCTGGTGTGCCTGTGCAAATAAACGCGTTGCTTCCTGATGCTCTCCCTGCTCAGTTGCAATCCGGGCCAGCTCAATCAATGCATTGGTCTGGCCATAAATCGCATCAAAGCGTTGATGATAGCTCAGCGCTGAATGCAATAAACGAGAAGCCTCGCTATAGCGACCCTGAATGCGTTTTATCTTACCCAGCTCTTCCAGCGCGTAAGCAATAAACAAATGATCCGAATTATCACTGGCCTGCTCACGCGCAGTCGCTATATACTTTTCCGCCCTGATCAGTTCCTGCTCACGATCTGTTTGCTGAGGCCAGTTAATGAGCAAATAACCCATCATAAGATTGGCACGCATGCGCTCTCGCTCAGTCACGACGTCATCGCCGGTTGCCACAATATTTTGCTGCAACAGGGACAGCGCTGCCGCTACGTCGCCATTATTTGCCAGACTTGCGGCAAGGTAACGCCTGACCGTCAAGGGATCAGCAGCGTAACGCAAGGCAGAGCGCAACAAAGCAATCGCTTCCTGATATTTACGCAATAAATACATCTGCAAGCCCCGGGCAAAGGCCTCATTGCTGAAATCCAGATTGCTTTGTATGTCCAACCTCTGATCATGTTCGCCGTATCGCGTCGTGAGCCGTGCTATCAATGCCTGGTAGGCCAGTTCAGGCTCTGACGCAAAGACCACCCCTTGTTCAGCCCCGCGATTAAAGTGCAGCGTGTATTGCAACTGCATATCTTGTGGAAAGCCACTGAGGCGGGTTTCGACCAGTAAATCCGCCCCCAATCGCTCCTGGAGTTGCAACACATCCTGGCGTCGGGATATTCGGATCTTCGCAGTATCGTTAGAATACCAGGGGCTGTGAGATAATGTTGTTAACACATGCTCTGCCGCAACGACGGGCAACCCCCCTTCTGCCTGAGTATGTTCACTTAAATAGGCAAGACCATGCAAAGGCACAGCAGCATGCACATCGTCGAGCATGGCATTCTCTACCGGCAGAAACGCAATGGTTGGATATCGCGTCTCAGGCTGATTGACTGCGCGCATCCCATTTAGCCACAACCCGCTGATGATAAGCATAAGCACGACTGACACCACAGCAAAACGCCACTTGTCGGTCACTTTAGACTCCTGAATGGGAATTGGCGCCACAGCCAGTTGATAACCAATTCTGGGATGTGTTTTGATGCAATCTGCGCCCAGAATTTCACGCAGTTCGCGGATAGACTGAACCAACACTTGTTCCTGAACCACCACGCCCTGCCAGACAGTTTCCAGCAGCTGTGTTTTGGTCACCACCTGTTCTGAATGTTGGATCAATATTTTCAGCACTGCCAACGTCTTAGCACGAATATCGTGCGATGCTTCGTGTGTGGTTGCGGTGCCTTTAAGTAAGTCTATTTCAACCTGGTTGAGCAGATAACGCATCGTTCCTTCTCTTGCAAAAACAGTTCTGGCACCGGACAGCACGGTGTTCCCGTCATGAGTGTGCAATATTTCTTTAACGGGCTCAAGTCCCCTAAAAGCAGACATAGTGGATAGGGCTAGTGAGGTGACAAATTTAACTGTTTTATATTCAGCGACCTAGTGTAATTACTGTGATTTTTTGGACACAAACCACATAAAAATTAACCCCTGTGCTACATTTTATGTGGATTATGTCTTTTTGGTGTCAGCATTGTAATAAGGCTGCTCTCTATTTTTGACTCGTGCCTGTCAGGCCTTCACCAAAAGACAGCGATAACAAGCCCACACAACTGAACAGAAGTCGTCGTAAAGATTGTTGCCGTCGTTTGTGACAAAAAACGGTAAATAACGAATTAAGGAACTACTATGACGCATTATTCTTTTGGCAATGAGATCAGCGACAAAAGCCTCCCTAAGCATCTGAAAGTGGCCATTGTAGGGGCTGGTATGGCCGGATTATACAGTGCATGGCGGCTACAAAATGAATCAGGCTGTGACAACCTGGCAATCTTTGAGCGATCTAATCGCACCGGCGGTCGACTGGATTCAGATTTAATTCAATTCAAAAATCAACGCAGTGATACGCCCCCCACGATTACAGTAAAAGAAGAACAAGGTGGCATGCGATTTTTATTCGATGGCATGGATGACTTGATGGCGCTGTTCCTTAACCTGGACCTCCAGGATCAGATAGTGCCCTTTCCCATGAACAGCGGCGGCGATAACCGATTATTTTTCCGCGGTAAAAGCTTCAGCGTTAACACCGCAGCACAAGATAACTATCAAATTTGGTCTGAACTTTACAATCTGGCACCGTCTGAGCAAGGCGTTAATCCTAAGGACATTGTCAATGTGGTCTTCAACCGAATCCTTCAGGCTAATCCTCAGTTTAAGGCCCGCCCAGAAGTAAGGGGCCCGGAATTCTGGCAGGCATTCCGACTGGAATGCCAATGGCAAGGCAAAACGCTCAATGAATGGACGTTATGGGACCTTTACACGGCCATGGGTTACTCTCAGGAATGCATAAACATGCTGTACCGTGTACTTGGCTTCAATGGCACTTTTCTGTCACAGATGAATGCCGGGGTGGCCTATCAGCTACTGGAAGATTTTCCGGCAGGTGTGCAATTTAAAACCTTTAAAGACGGATTCAGCACACTGCCAAATTCACTCGTCGATAAAATAGGCACCGACAACATTCACTTGCAAACCAGTATTGAAGAGATCTCTTTTGTAGAAGAGAACAATCACTACGAACTGCACTACCTTCACACAGACGACAGCGGACGCAGCCACAAAGGCAAAGTCACTGCCGAAAAAGTCATTCTTGCCCTGCCCAGATTAGCACTTGAGAAGCTTTTTGTTCGCTCTAACGCGTTTAACACGCTGGATAAAGAGCGCTCAGAACAATTATGGAACACTTTGCAATCCACCTCAAACCAGCCACTGTTGAAGATTAACCTCTATTACGACACTGCCTGGTGGGGACGCGGCACCACCGGACGTCCGGCCGTCGAATTTGGACCCAACTTTGCCGATCTACCGACAGGTTCGGTATACCCATTTTATGCTGTAAATGAAGAGTTGGTCGCGGCCCTGATGTATCAGGAGCGTAAAACCGAACCTTCACAAAGCACCCAGGCTAAACTGGATCACATTAGCAGTGAAAAATACGAGCGCCCCGCTGCATTGACGATATATTGTGACTACCTGAACATTAATTTCTGGAGCGCACTGCAAAATATTGGAGAGACCTATCACCACCCACATCAGGACGACTATGTCACTGACGTCCCGGGTGATATCTATCCTGCATCAACCGCTGTGGTTGAACAAGCCACTCGTTTCTTCAAAGACATTTTCAATACACACTATGTGCCAGAACCAATCCTGACCAGTGCGCGGATCTGGCAAGGCAGTGTCCGTTTTGATGTGCCACCAAGTCAACAATTTGGCTTTGGTGTACACCAATGGGCGGTGGGTGCTGATGACAAGCAAGTGATGGCTGAACTCACCGAGCCCCTGCCAAACTTATTTACTTGTGGTGAAGCCTTTTCTGACTACCAGGGTTGGGTAGAAGGTGCATTGCGCTCTACCGATCTCGCACTCAAGCAAGGATTTGGACTCCAGCCGCTAAGCGAAGTGTATGAGCAAACGACACACATCAGCTCATCTGAAGCCATTAAAGTTGCCTATGAGGAAAACGCCAGCAAGCTTATTAATCACTATATTGAGCCAAACTTCTCAGCAGGCAGCGCCCCGATTGAGAAGCCATCAGAGGTTGAAAACGTACTGGGTGTGAACCTCAGTTACTTCGACCTTAAGTGATCCTGCTTTGGGCACCTGTTTCGGGTGCCCTCACTACCTACTGGCAGGAGACAACCTGCCAAGCTTGCTCTGGAGAGAATCAATGACTCAAATAACGCACCATTTTACAGTCGCGGACTATTTCAAAGCACGACTGGAAGAAATTGGCGTCGATCAAATGTTTGGTGTCGCCGGTAACTACACCGCGGCTTTACTCGACACCATACTGGCTGACAGCCACTCACCAATTAGAATTAACGGCAATGCCAATGAGATTTGTGCCGGATTTGCTGCCGATGCATATGCCCGATTAAAAGGCCCAAGTGCCTTGTACGTTACTTACAGTGTAGGCGCATTCAGCCTGCTCAACACCATCGCCGGATCTTTCGTTGAACAAGTACCGGTGATCCTGATCAACGGCGCCCCTACCAACAAAGAAGATCAGATCTCAAAGAATGCCGGACTGCTCTACTCACACACGACCGGTTATGAATTTGTCGATATTCACATGTTCAGACCAATCACCGTCGCGGCTGAACGTATCACCAATGCCAATCAGGCGCCTTATCAGATTGACTCAGCCCTGGCGGCTCTGCTGTCAGAGCGCCGACCCGTGTATTTCGAAGTCAGTGAGGATGTCTGGCGGGCAGAGTGCATCAAACCTGGTCAGCCTCTTGCACTGAATAATCCAGCCAGCGTCACCGTCAGCGAAGCACAGCAAGCAGCTAAAGCGACAGTAGAGCTGATGCTTAGCCAGCCAAAAAGTATTTTTTGGGCAGGCGTAGAGCTGCAACGTTTTGGCCTGCAAAATACCTTTTTGGAATTGCTTGAAGTGATCAATCGCAGTCATACGGTGCCCGAAGGACATATTCACTTTGTCACCTCAGCCTTAAGCAAATCGGTTATTGCTGAAACCCACCCGTGGTTTGAAGGCTGTGTCACTATGAGTCCCTCCGAAGTAGACTCCCTGGTTGGAGACGACGGAGTTTTAGTTGGTGTTGGAGCCTGGACGACAGGCAAAGATACTGGCAATCAGGATATTCGCAGCAACCGCACTGTGCTCGCTGCGCAAGGAGGGGTATATGTTGGTGCCAACTACTACGCCTCTGCGACCCTTGAAGATTACTTACAGTGTCTGATTGAGGAGTTCACTGCACTGGCAAAGCAACAACCTGCCAGTTTAAGAGGGTTACGTATGCAACAACCGCTTATGAAGCGCGCAACAGCGGATGCCCAACTGGGCTATGACAGCTTCTTTGCTACCCTCAGTCAATGGCTTGATGAAGATGATGTTCTGGTCGTCGATGCCGGCTTCCCGCTAATTGGCGCACAGAGTGTAAAAATACCAGCACAAGATGGCTTTGTTGCTCAGGCAGCCTGGCTGTCCATCGGCTACTCTGTACCTGCCGGCACGGGAATTAAATGTGCCTTTCCGGATAAACGTTCGGTTGTTGTCGTTGGTGATGGCGCTTTTCATGAAACCTGCCAGGCCGTTGCTGACCAACATGCTTATGGACAAAACACCGTTGTGTTTGTTTTGGCAAACGGTATTTATGGTATCGAGCAATACCTGGTCAACCCTAACCCGTTCAGAACGCCGCCTGTTGATTATCAGGACAAGCTACTCGACACTGTCTACAGCTACAATGACTTACCAGCCTGGAAAATCGCCAATATTACCCAGGCTTTTGGTGGTGAAGGACGGCGAGTGAATACCCTGAGTGAGTTGATGGCTGTGATGGAGGAGATCAGGACCGATACACACAACAACTATGTTGTAGAAGTATCCATTCCTAAAACAGATACACCTCACTCTATCAGCGTTGAAGCTAACAGCGCCGTCGGGGAAGACGAAATCGCGAACTCACAGTGGCCACCTGCCAACAAGTTCTGAGCCAAGTAAGCATTGGCCTCCGGATGCGGGGGCCAATATCAGGGCACAGACATCATAAAGCCCACTCCCTATGCGGCATTTTATTAACATGGCGTACGCCAGATACCCCGAACACGGTCAGTAACAGTTAAACGCATTATCTGAGTCGATTTTTCCCCAATCGTCGCAAATTGAACAATAATAAAGTTAGGCAAAGTCAGGCAGGGAAAAGAAATGGATATCCAGAGTTTGGATCTCGCGATACTTACCGTAAATAGCCAATGGCAAGTAATTGATTTCAATGAGGCTACAGAAACACTCCTGCAATTGAGCAATCATAAAGCGCAACCTGTCTGCTTTTTTGATCTGTGCCAAATTGCAGAACGTGGCGAAGCAGACAGTGACTTTCTCAGCCAGACAGCTGGTAGCACTGCGCTGGCCATCTTACCCTCGGGCATGCGGCTCAATATTACTGTCAGTAACCACCTCAGCGCTGATACCTGCCTGATTATTAATCCTATTAGCCATCACCACCTGCCACAACTCGGTGAACTGGCTGAACTGGCACTACAATGTGGTGATATAGGGGTCTGGCAGGTTGATACCACCTTCGCACGTCCTTACTTTTCTCAGACTTTTTGCACACTCCTACACTGCCCATCCTTAACCGACTGGCATGATTTTACCAATTTGATTTATGAAGATGACCGTCCACTGGCACTGAGTTTCATTGAGGAGCATATTCAGTCTAACGTCCGGCTAAAATTTGAATTTCGTGTATTAATAGACGCTGTGCCACACTGGTTTGAACTCAGTGGCGACCAGCGCCATGGCTGCGGTGATCATCTGAGCTTGTTTGGTACCTTGCGTGAATGCACTCAGGAAAAACAGATGCTCATCCACCTTAACAGCGCCCATGAAAGCCGTCGTATTGCCCTGGAAGCTGGCAAGGTCGGCACCTGGAGTGTGCTCAGAAAAAGCGCTCAGTGGTATTGGGACTGGGACCCGCAAACCAGTAGTATCTTTGATTTGGCTGCACAGGATACCGGCCGCTATGAGAAGTGGCTTGAACGCATTCATCCGAAAGACCGGGAGCGAGTCTCAAATGGACTCAAAGAAGCCCTTGAAAGCGGCGATGATTTTGAACAGGTATTTCGGGCTATCCTGCCCAGTAACGAGGAACTGCACATATTCGCTAAAGGCGTGGTTGCACAGGATGATTATGGTAACAACTATCGCCTTGATGGTGTCTGCGTCGATCAATCCGAAGTATATCGTGCCAACATGGAGCTATCCAAATTAAATGCCGAGTTAGAAACCCGCGTCAAAGCCCGCACGTCAGATCTGAAATGTGCTGTCACTAAAGCCGAGCGCGCAAGCCGTGCAAAGTCTGACTTTTTGGCGATGATGAGCCATGAGCTAAGAACACCGATGAATGCCATCATCGGCTCACTAGAGCTGCTCTCACTGCAAAAGCATGATCCTGAAGAGATGGAGCTGCTCGAAACCGCATCCGTCTCAGCAAAGAATCTAGTCGACATTCTGAACGATATTCTGGATATCAACAAGATTGAAGCGGGCAAGTTAGAATTAGAGTTCAGGGAGTTTGATATTTCAAAAACGCTGCATAACGTACTGCTGACCTTTGCCTCCAATGCCGAAAAACGCCATGTCAGTCTCAAAGTCGTTGAATCACAGCAGCTTCCCACAATGCTTTATTGCGACGAAAACCGGATCCGTCAGGTACTCTTTAACCTGCTCAGCAACGCCATTAAGTTCAGTGGTCCCCCAGCCAAAGGCAGTGGTAATGTCGTCATTGAAGTAGATTGGCAGCTCCAAAGTCACAGTCAGGGCGAGCTCTCTATTTTAGTGAAAGACAATGGTATCGGTATTGATGAAAAAACCCAGAGAAAGCTCTTTCACCCCTTTACCCAAGCCGATAAATCAACCACTCGGGTATATGGTGGAACGGGTTTAGGGCTCGCCATTTCAAGAAACATAATCAACTTGATGGGTGGGCGAATAGGACTAAAAAGCAAAGTGGATCGCGGCAGTATTTTCAGAGTCAGTATTCCAATCCACCGATTCTCACATCACTGTGACACCGCTTTATTCCAGGACATTTATGTCACGCCAGATCACCATAATCCGCCAGAATCATACCCATATTCAGTACTAGAAAGGCTAGCGGTACACATGCACCAGGTGGACTTAGAACAGCTTCCTTCTCCTATACCGGACAAGGCACTGGTGTGCTGCTTTATTAAGTCAGAACAGGACCTTGCGGAATTATGTAACTATCAGGAAACACTTAAAACGCATCGGGTATTAATCTGCCACCAAACAAGTTTTACCGAACAACTGAAACACTTGCTACCCGATGCAACATTTCTGAATATCGACCTGGCAACCCGCTATGGCATCACACGCCAGGCGATGCATTTACTCACCTATTTAGCAGATAAACAACCTGTCTCGAGTGTTCCCCAGTCATCAATTCCCAACAGTTCATGCTCAGGTACTGACGAAACTGGTGCGGTAGCTGACCTTCGCCCTGGAATTTTGCTGGTTGAAGATAACACTTTTAATCAAAACCTGATGGTGAAACAGCTGGCGAAGCTTGGCTACACCTGCACACTCGCAGAAAACGGCCAGCAAGGATTCGAAAGCTGGCGTCAGAAAGAGTACAAATTGATCCTCACCGACTGCCACATGCCTATCGTTGATGGATATGAAATGGCGAAGCGTATTCGCCAAACCGAAAAGCAATTGGCGCTCAAGGCCATTCCAATTGTGGCAGTGACTGGCGCAGCGGTTAAAAATGAATTAGAAAACTGCCACTTGTACGGCATTAATGATTGTATTGGCAAACCCGTTCAGCTCGAACGTTTTAAAACCGTCATAGAGAAATGGTATGGAAAGTAACAACACACACCTAACCAGACTGAATCAACAAACGCTGATAGACTTAATCGGCGAGGACCTGCCCACCATAGCAAAATTTCAACGCGATTTTGTCACTCAGGCAGAGTCCAGTTGCAAGCTATTTTTAAGCGCCTACAGCAACGCAGCATATTCAGAACTAAAAGAACATGCGCACTTTCTTAAAACGTCCGCCCGGGCCATAGGCGCAGAGCGGTGCAGTGAATATCTGGCTCAGCTAGAAGAGGCAGCCCTGTCAGCTGATCGTCAACATTGTCGCTCGCTGTTGATCAATATAGCGCAGGAAGTCAAAGCCCTTAACGCGTTAATTAATTGAACTCAATTACACAACTCAACATTTGAAACCTGACAGAGTATTATACTAATTTGCTTCATTAAGTGTTCTATTTTGAGGCGAGGAAATAGGCTCGATAATCAGGCGGATTTTGCTATTTATTTTTTCTAAATGAGAAATTTATAACGCCGTAAGCGTCATATTTACTCCTTCAAATAGAGCGGGTATTAAGTGAAATTGGTATTACGCACACTCCGTGCCTAACAACTTATTTACCGCATCCAGAATACTGCGCTTTGTTGATGGCTTCACAATATAGCCACCTAGGCCTAAAGAGGCCCATTTCCTGATCAGATCTTTGTTGCGATTACTGGTGAGCGCCACAATGGGTATGCCATGGCAATGTTCGATAGCCCGGACATTCTTTGTGGTATTGTAACCATCTAGACCCGGCATAAATAAGTCCATGAAAATCATATCATAGCGATGCTTTCTTAGCTCTTTGATCGCGGCTAGCCCGTTTTCCATGCCATCCACCGAAAAACCCTGCTCACGAAGTATGCCTGAGATCATTTCTCGATAGATTTCATTGTCTTCAACTATCATAATCCGTTTATCCTTGGGCATCACGGGCTGAGACACCTGCGCAGCATCAAAGGCGTGATCGTGCTCTGAGTGTTCATCATGATGATTCCCCGACACATGAGACGGTGCTATGGACTCGTGTGCATCAGGCTCACGTACCTCATGCTCAATGTGCGCCTGCTCGGCGTGTTCTAGCGCTTCTTTGTGCGCACCACCGTGGTCCAGAACAGACGTAAATGCCGACGCCTGTGAGCCACTGAACATGTCAACAAGTTCATTGAGGGTAAAATGACTGTCATTAAGTTGCTGAGTGATCTGTTGAATGTCTTTGATCAACTGTTGCTGCAACATGTCCAGTAAAGGTAAGACGTGTTTTTCTTTTAACTGCTGCAACATTTGCGCTTTTATTTCGTCTTCTTCTTGCGCTTCGTTTAATGATGCTCTGGCTTGCAGAAAAGACTGTTCAGTGTTAACCCGGTAGTTAGCCGCCTGATCAATCAATTGTTTCAACCCGTTATCAATTCGGCCGAAGTGCTCTTCTTTTAGTTCAGTGATCTGCTGCGTGTCTTCGGCTTGCTGCAACATATTATGTAAGATCATCCTGAGCCGATAATTTTCATACATAGGTTTAAAAACAAAGTAATCATTAAATATGTCTTTGATGCAGCACCGAAAAGCGACCCCCGATTCTTTATTTTCGCATAACAAGATACTCTTATGCGGGTAATCTAGCAAACCCCTGCGCGCCAAAGCACTGTATGACTCGATGCTTGCCTTAACGTGCAACATAGCAAAAATAAGCACAGGCGGCTTACCCGATTGGATTACTTTATATGCGTCTTGGGTCCCCTCCAAGGTTCTAAACGCTGTAACCTGAGAACTGATAACCTTGCAAACACCCACCATTTCGTGCGCATCATCACAAATCATTATCACTTTTGGATGTCGCTCTCCGTAATCCACCTCACCTTTATGCATACCTGTCTCCTGAGCCTCGGTGACCATCAATTCATTGACTGCACTTTAAGGATAGTCCAAGCAGAGGTGTTTATACTAATGCCTGTGCACGGCATTCATATATGAGATGTTTGCGCGATCAGCTACGCACAGGTGGTGGCATTAACTCGGCTTCGTTCAGCACCAATTTTTTGTTCATTTCTCGACGCAGTAGC
Source organism: Pseudoalteromonas sp. McH1-42 (assembly GCF_022347845.1). Taxonomy (NCBI): domain Bacteria; kingdom Pseudomonadati; phylum Pseudomonadota; class Gammaproteobacteria; order Alteromonadales; family Pseudoalteromonadaceae; genus Pseudoalteromonas; species Pseudoalteromonas sp. McH1-42. The sequence continues at coordinate 196,047 of NZ_JAKRFU010000002.1, forward strand.
AGATAGCTGATGACAGCCTGACAATATACAGTCGTTACAGAAAATACCCAGATCTGCTCAATCTCAAAGTCGTGCTGCCCTGCCAGCCAGACAACGGGCACCGCAAACAACACAAATCGACTGGCGGTGCTGTATAACGCCGGCCAAGTATTACCCAGCGCCTGAAACATACCCGAGGCTGTAAAGGTGTAACCTGCTGGGACAAAGTTCAAACACACATATCCTAAAAACGTCGCGGCAACCAATATGACCTGAGGTTCATCACTGAATGGAGCAAAAAACCAGCTTGCATTAACCAGGCATGCAAGCGTGAGTATGGTCATCAGCACGCATGTCAGTATACTGGTATAGCGGTAGGTTTGCTGTACCCGGTCATATTTACCAGCAGCATAGTTTTGGGCGGCAATTGCAGGGGCTGCAAATGCAACGGCCATAACGGGTAAAAAAAGCACTTGCATGATCCGGACACCCAACCCAAATCCAGCCTGAGCGCTCGCGGCAAACTGACTAAGTGCCCAGTAAATCACTGACATGTACATGAAAGTAAGTAAAAACTCGCCGCCTGACGGTAATCCCAGATTAATTACCTGAAGGATCCGTTTGCGATTAGGGCGCAATGCTTTATTCGGCAGACTCAGATAATCGACTTTACTGATGAAGTACCACAGTGTCATCACCATAGCAGCGAACGCAGACAGAGAACTGGCCAGTCCTGCCCCTGTCACACCCAGGGCATTGCCCGTCCCCCAACCGGATATCAAAATGGGCGACAAAATAATATTCAGGACCACCGCCAGCATCGAAATCAACATAACGGGCTTAACAACTCCCGCTCCGCGCAGTGCAGCTGCCGTGACGGTGAGCCCAAACTGCAGTAATAAAGCGGGCAGAAACCAGTAAAAGTATTCTGTTGCTGCTTGGCGAGTCGCGGTGTCAGGCGTCATAAACTCGAAAAAAATGTGCCCAAATACATAGCCAAGCAAGGCAAACGCCACGGTGCAAAATCCGGCAATTAACATACTCTGATGGAATAATGCGTTTGCCTCAACACGGTCCTTTTTGCCAACCGCATGAGCCACTAAAGTGCCACACCCAATGTTTAGAACCTGAGTCAGGGCCATGATAAAAAAGAACACACTGCCCGCATTACTCACGCCTGCCAGCGCAGTTGCCCCCAACGCCCCAACAAAATACAGGTCAACCAGAAAATACAGCGTCTGGATAAACATGCCAATCGCCATCGGAACGGCCATAGTAATAAGGTGGGTAACGATTTTCCCCTGAGTCAGATCCTTCATTAAAATCATTCCTGTATGATTAATTTATCCATTGTACCGTTTATTTTTAACTCGTCATCGACTATTTTGCGTCTCATGTGGGATAGCAAAAGGTGTAGCAGGCAAACTATGTCACTGTCATATCTATACAGACGATGAGTATGTGGCATACTGAACACTCTGTTGGTAAAGGTAATATTTATGGCAAAGTACACTAACAAAGCGCACACATCTCAAGATACCACTGTGGCGGTGACAGACATGATCCAGGCGATACATAGTCACAATCTGGCGCGCATAAAACACTGCTATGAACAAGCCACTGATACGCAACGCACGGCTCAGCTCAGGCACTGCTTTGAAGCAGCCAGCAATCACACATCAAACTATGAACATTACCAAAATATCACCGCCCACTGTATCAGCCAACATGGCCTGCCGACAGGAGTGATTGCGGGGATCAATACCACAGAGCGAGTCGACTTTTTTATGCCAGCGCTGCAGGCTGCAAGTGCATTTAACGCAACAAATCATCAAGGCAATACATTTTTGCACTGCCTGTTTGCCAATCCTGCAAACCCGCTTCCCCCATTTAATTACATCCGCTCACTGCTCCTTTTTGAGCGCAATGAATCTTTGGCCGAAGCATTAATTGTACGCAATCATCAGGGATTCAATGCACTGGAAGTTTATTTGAGTTTCAACCCACTCTCCCACGAACTCCCTCAGCACGAACTGACTGCCTGGCTGGCGTTATGCGAGGCCCTGCGCACATTAAATGGGGTAAACAATGACAACCTGAATAAAGTGATGGCTCACCTGAGTGGTCCAAACATGGAAGGGATGCCAGGTAACCAGCATCGCCTCACGCTTATCGCCAGTTATTACCAGGTGCCAGTGAGTTCACTATCAAGGATGAATTAGACGTTATCGGCGTGTGTAGCCAAAGTGATCTCTCATCATGACGGTAAGTCATGACAGTCCCACCACTGGATTTGTCACGCAGGCAGGCGTATTCCACGGCCTCAAATGCAGAGCGGCCAAAGTCCATCGCAGCGATTGCCCAGTTGGCCCCACTGCCAATTGCCCAGTTTAAAGACAAGGGCTCCAGAAAACGGCGGCCATGGCGAATTTCGCCAAAGAATACAGCCCCCTCATCATCAACAAAAAAGAAGGTGCAAGTGATTTTATCAAACTGATTAGCGTGCCAGTGAGCCAGCAAATGTTCAATTTCGGCGCAGTTGCCTGATGCAAACACATAGCCATCGTCTACGCGATGGCACTTGCGTGTTGCCCAGGACACAATAGTTTGGCTGGTCGAGGTAAGGCTGTCAGTGCAGATGGTTCTTGAGTCATGATGGTAGGCGATGGTTGTCAAATGCGCTCCTTAGTGATGTTCCTTCAATTCAAAAATAACCTAATCTTATTGCTATGACCGGGCCTTTTTGACCTGATAATCACAATAAATTGCTGAACATCCGGTTTAAACATCAATATAAGGAGTAAAAAATTAATACAACATTAACAACCAATACATCATTGAAGACGAGTTGTCTGCACTTGACTTCACAAGCCCTACACTAGGGTGTGGCCACACCAGCGTGACAACAGCAACCCATCATCGCCCGGCTAGCTTAAAACGCAGCCATACAGCGCTGATAATCAAGGTAAAAGTATAAACTTACGCTTAAACCATCAGCGCAACAACACCTATCCCGACAATCAAAACTGCCAAAGGCGCCAACCATTTCCAGGGTAAACTCTGCACGTCTTCTGAAAGCTGTTCAGCGCTTGCAGCGCTCGGTTCAGTCACAGGTTGAGCTGGCTTTTGCTCGGCCTCGAGTTGTGCTTCAACGGGCTCGGATGGCTGTACAGGCAGTTGCCACTGATAACCCTTTTTGGAGAAAGTCTTAATCGCGTCATCACCAAACAGCGCTCGCAAGTGGCCAATATTCTGGAACACTACTTGCTCAGTGACCGTTCTGCCTGGCCATACATGCTCAAGGATCTCAGCTTTGCTATAGATCTTCTGAGGGTCAGACAAAAACAACCCCAGCAACATGGCTGGCTTTTCTTTTATACTTATTTTTCGGCCTTGTTTTGACAATGCCAGGTTCTGGCAGTCAAACTCAAAATCTTGGAATGTTAACTTCATCGTCCTTCAGCTTTATAATTATAATAATTGTCACATTACAGGGAGCACATGACCATCTGATCAACGACATGTCCCTTTTGTTAGTTCAACAAGCTTAACATGTTCCCAACCTCGGATCAGTACTCCAATGTAACGATTTATAACATTTGCCTTTTTAGCTTATTGGTCAGGCTTGCCCAGCCGCTTTCACCAAACTGAAATACTGCCAGACTTACCATAATCACTGATGCCCCGACCAGTAAGGTCAGTGTGATCTGTTCATTGTTGATCCAGGCACCTAACAGCATGGCAAACCCCGGAGTGATTAACGTAGTCAACGCAACTGTGCTGGCTTGAAGTTTCTGCAGCACGTGAAAATAAGCAATAAACCCAACCAAAGAGCCAAAGACACTGAGATACACAGTGGCCAAAACGGAGCTGACTTGCCAGCTTTGCACATTCAGTTGACCATCGCTGAACCACCACACCAAACCAAACATAGGTGTTACCAGTAGCAATGCACCAAAGGTAGAAGCCAGTGGATGGATCGACAGTTGCACGCGTTTTATCATCACACCACTGAGACTAAAACAGCTCACGGCCCCAAGTACATACATCAAACCTTGAGGTGCCAGAGCCAACTCATTGAGTTGTGACATACAGACCAGGTACAAACCAACCATAGACAGAGCTAATCCCAGCCACTTGATGATACTAAAACTGGCCTCCCTCAGTAATCGCTGTGCCAGCAAACCAGATAACACAGGCGCAAGACCAAATATCAAGGAGATCACACCCGATGGTACGGTTTGTGCGGCAAGGTAACTCAATAACATACCGCCAAAAATACCTAAACTTGAATAGCTATATAATGCCCAGGCCTGCCTGGATACGGGAACCCGGTAACGACCAATCAATACGATGATAAAACACAACACCAGAGCGATGGCCATGCGCAAGAAAACACTCAGCGTTGGTGACATTCCCGCGCTGCTGATCACAATGCCCAACGGCGTTGTGGACCAGATGATGATAACCAGAATGTAAGATGCCTGAACTGGCATAATGAACTCCCCAAATCGGGGCAGTATAAGAGGCTGGAAATACACAATGATGACTAACCGCTGATACTGCCGCGGTTAGTAAGTGACTCCTACAAACCGCAAACAACACGCCACACACAGGCCAAATTATTCAGCCAGGTAGTAAGCGATGTAGATACGGTGATAAGAGTCATGAATTTATTCTTATTTATTAATGAACAACCTTTTTATCATGCCAGATACCAAAGTCAATGGCTGATATCCAAAAATTATTGTCTGTCGGCTATCTCGCCAATCACAGTGGCAAAAAGTCAGCCTGCCACCTTTATACAAACTCAAAACCCAGAATAGCCCTGCTGAACAAATTTTACTCGTTTCTCTAATCGCGCCACAGTTAAAAAAGTACAAAACAAACAACAATTTAACAATAAAAGTTTACAACCTGGTTCTGCCCCTGTTATAAATACATATAACAATAAAAGAAAATAACCTTAAAAAACATATTGTTGAAGCATTTACCATAAAACCATGTAGAAAATGTGAACCACAAAATTAAAACTTAAATAAAACATTTAAAAAACACAAGTTAACAGGATTGACAGGTACATTAACAAGTCTCCATAATAGCGTTTAATGCAAAAGCAGTATTTCAACCAACTCAAAGTGCAATATTATGGATTTTCAGCTTTCCGACTATCAAACCGAGTTATACGATTCCGCGCTTCGCTTTGCTTCAGAGGTGCTCGACAAGGATGCGCACCAGCGTCAGCGCAATCATCACTTCGCACCTGAGCTTTGGCTGCAGGCTGCCCAATTTGGCTTCACCGGGCTGGCAGTAGACGAAACCTATGGCGGTGCAGATCTGGGGGCACTCAACACCATGTTAATGGTAGAGGCACTGGGCAAAGGCAGCCGCGATCTCGGTTTATCATTCTCCCTGTGTGCTCATCTGTTTGCCTGCGTGATGCCCCTCGCACGTTTCGCTAGTGACCAATTGAAGCGGGACTTTCTTGAACCACTGGTTGCGGGAAAATTGATCGCAGCCAATGCGGCTACCGAACCTGGTGCTGGCTCAGATATCTACAGTATGAAAACGACTGCCGTCAAAGAAGCGGGTGGCTACCGGCTTAATGGCCAGAAAACCTACATCACCAATGCGCCTGTTGCCGACGTGTTCGTGGCCTACGCACGAACCAATCCCGACCACGGTTTTATGGGGGTGTCCGCTTTCATCATTCCCAAGGACACGCCTGGGCTGTCAACTGGTGCCAGTCAATCTAAAGACTGTCTGGCCAGTTGCCCGATGGGGGATGTGTTTTTTGACAACGTGTTTGTCAACGAATCACAACGCATCGGTTTTGAAGGAGCTGGCGGCGCTATCTTTCATGACTCTATGATCTGGGAAAAAGGCTGTCTGTTTGCACTGTTTGTTGGTGCCCTGGACAGGTTACTTGAGAGCACGCTGAACTATGCCACTGAGCGCAAGCAGTTTGGTAAAAAAATCGGTCATTTTCAGTCGGTTTCTAACCGTATTATTGATATCAAACTGCGCCTTGAGCAGTGTCGCCTGATGCTCTATCGCGCAGGGTGGAAATACGACCAGGGACAAGATGCTGAGATTGACATTGCTATGAGCAAGCTGTTGATTTCGGACTACGCCGTCCAGTCTTCACTGGATGCCATTGCCACTTTTGGTGGCGCTGCAATCGATGCGGATATGGGCATTGTCCAGGTGCTCCTGGATACGTTGCCCAGCCGTATTTTCTCCGGCACCAATGATATTCAACGCGAGATCATCGCCCGAAAACTTGGCTTAAGAGGAGCCTGAACATGCTAGTTCAACGGATCTTTGCAGTACTCTATATGCTGGCCGGACTGGCCAAAGCATTTCCACAATTAGAAAATGTCCCCGACATTCTGCGCCAAGCAGCCGCAGCCAATCAGGGCACCTGGTATGCTGGGATCAGTAATCTGTTAGCCCAGCATGGTGATATCACCAATGTAATTGTCGCAATCGCACTATTTGGCTCAGGTCTGGTGTTATGGCTCAATCCACGCTGGACGCGCTTTGTGATCTACGGCCAGCTTGTCATGATGGCAGTCTTCATCACCTTACTGCATCGCTCTCAGCCACAAGTGATCCCGCTGGATGCCATTTTTATCATCGCAGCACTGGCGATGTTACGTCAGCAATTTCGCCGTACTGCTACTAAACGTGTATTTGCCAGCCAGGATTTTGCCAAACCCAAAGCGCAAGCAAAGTCACCCGACAAACCGAAGCTGGCAGATGAGTATGACGTGATCATCATAGGTGCTGGTGTCTCAGGCCTGACCGCCGCCAGCGAATTTACCACAGAGCGTGTACTGGTACTGGAGAAAAGCCCCACCTTCGGCGGTAATGCGCGCTGTAACAGTCATCGCTCACTATCGCATCCGATTGCCGGGGTGTGTTTCCAACAGCCCGTGCCAGGCTCAGATATGGATCAGCTGCTGACTAAACTGGACCTGCAAAATAAATTTAAAACCAATGCCGAAGATACGTTAGTTTTCTTCGATACAGTTCTACTGCTCAAGTGTCTCAATGAGATCACTTTAGGCTTTATAAAATTTCCCAGCTACCTGCTTAAACCATCAGTTTGGGGGTTAACAGGCCAGCTACTGCTGAACGCCTTGATTGGAAAGCCTTATGTTGTTGCCGCCAAGCAACTGGGCGATCCCATCTTCGCTGACCTGTATCAGTTTCTTGACGAATTTGCTGCCACTACAGATCGCTTCCCACACGTGCCCTGGCATGAACAAACTGGCTGGAGCAAAGAAGAAATGGTGCAGCTGGACAGCCTATCTTTATACAGTTATCTGTTCGAGCCGGAAAAAACTGCATCATTCCCAGCGCATTTACAACCACCTCGTAAGCTCGGCAAGCTGGTTGAAAATGCGGTAACAACCACGCTCAGAGTCGAGTGTCTGGATATCCATGAAGTTTCGGCCTACGTAGGCCTGCACTTTCTCGTTGGTTATCTGCGTGGCAATTTAGTCACCCTACCAGGCGGTAATGGCCATATCAGCGAAGCTTTGGTTGCCCACCTGCACAAACAAACGAACATCACACTATTGAGCGATGTGGTACTGACCAATCTGGACAATACCGAAGCGAGCGTGCAACTGACCGCCAAAGTACAGCACCATAATATCTCGGTCAAAGCCAAAAAGCTGATTTGGGCCGCGCCCAAGCATCACGTGACAGATTGGCTCCCAACGCTACCAGAAACCCAGATCAAGGCCATCAAAGCCATTCGTCACGAAGATTATTATCTCGCCAATGCACTGTTATCACGCCCGGTGCTCAGCCATTCCTTTGGCGGTTACCTGATTGAACCCGACCGCCCAGAGAAACCGTACGCCTGGTGTAAAGCTGGTACCTGCCTGGTCGCTAACTGGATGGACAGCGATAGCCGCAGCGAAGGCGGCGTGCTGACCTTGCTCAAACCAACGACACGCGAAGAACGACAAGGGCGCACAGCAGAAAACGACTTTACCGGATTGCAGCAGCAGACCTACCGCGAAATCTCACTGATGTTAAATAATATCGGTGTTGACCCGCGCATCGTTGAAGACATTCAGATCTGGTACTGGCCTGACGCCTTGGTCACTTCGGTCATTGGGCAACAGGCCAGCGGCCTATTTCAAAGTGCCTCACAACCACATTTTAGCGTGCACTTTGCCAATCAGGACAGCGTTGGGATAGGTAACCTTGAAAGTGCCATCTTTGCCGGCAAACAGGCTGCAACACAAATTAAACGCGCATTACAACATACGGATACAACCGCCATTTCGCGTAATAAGGAGACGGTATAATGAGCCAATCACTCGTCGTCGCCCTCAGTGGCAACGAACAACTGGAATTAGGTCACCTAGGCGGCAAAGGCCACTCACTGAATCATCTGATCCGTGCAGGCCTGCCCGTCCCACCTGCTTTTTGCATCACTGCAGAGGCCTATCAAACCTTTGTTAACACCGCATTGCCGGATGACTTGCTCAGTGCGCCTGAGCTGGATAAGGTGCGAGATACTATCCTCAGTGCCGATATTCCTGAGCAGTTACGTACTGCCATTGCATCAGCCTATCAGGGACTGGGCGACAATGCACAAATAGCCGTTCGTTCGTCGGCCCTCGACGAAGATGGCCAGAGCCAGAGTTTTGCTGGTCAGTACGAAACTTACCTGCATGTGCAGGGTAACGACAGTGTGATGGAAAAAGTTCGCGCATGCTGGGCTTCATTGTGGGCAGAACGTGCTGCCGGATATCGCAACAGCAGTGCTGCGGATACCGCCATTGCCGTGGTGTTACAAACTATGGTGGATGCTGATGCTGCCGGCGTCATGTTCACTCAGGACCCGCTCAGTGGCGACACCAATAAAGTGGTCATAGATAGCTGCTGGGGCCTGGGTGAAGGTGTGGTATCCGGGCAAGTAAGTACCGACAGCTTTATCCTCGACAAAGACAGCGGTGAGCTGCTGCAACAAGAGATCCGCGTTAAGCCTCAATATTGTCAGCGCAACGCACAAGGCCAGGTTACCTTGCTAAGTACGCCAGAGGCGCAACAGCAGTCAGCCAGCCTGAACGAAGCTCAGCTCGCACAGTTGCTCACTTTGGCTAAGCAGGCACAGGCACTCTATCAGACCGAACTGGACATCGAGTGGGCCCTGAAGGATGACAAGATCTGGCTACTCCAGGCTCGCCCGGTCACCACTCAGGCCAGTAAAGCAGAACCCATTTATGCGAACCCCTGGGAGCAGGATCAACGTATTAAAGAGGGGGCATTTTTTTCTCGTATGGACACCGGTGAAATCGTCACTGGACTCATGACCCCACTCGGCCTGTCATTTTGTGAGTTCTATCAGAAGCACATTCATGGCCCGGCCATCAAAACCATGGGCCTGGCTGACATCAGCGACTGGCAAGTTTATATGGGCTATATTCAGGGTCAGGTGTATCTGAATATCTCCGGCTCCGCACACATGCTGCGCCAGTGTCCCCCCACCCGGGATGAGATGAAGTTCACCACCCGCTATGCGACGTCAGATATCGATTTCAGCAACTACCGTAACCCTTACGGGCCAGGTGTAGAGGGCTGGGATTATGCGAAAAGTGCCTGGCACTGGTTAAAACAGCAAGTTCACAATATGCGCAATGCCGGTAAAATCGTGGATGACATGATTGCACTGCGCGAAAGCGAAACGAAGCGCTTTTTGGCGCTGGATTTGCCCAGTATGTCACTCAGTGAGCTGGACAAAGAGCTGACCCGAATCGACACCTACTTTTTGGACTCCTGCGCCGCTTACATGCCTTTCTTTTTACAGTCGTTTGCGCTGTACGATGCACTGGCTGAGACCTGTGAAGAACACTTCAAAGATCAAGGCGAGGGGCTGCAAAATCGCATTAAAGCCTCCATGAACAACCTGCGAACCATAGAAGTGACACGGGGGATCCTGGATCTTGTCGAACAGGTTCAGAGTAATCCTGAGCTAAAAGCCGTGTTTGAACGTTTTGAGGCTGAAGAACTGGTAAGCATCCTCCCCGCGCATCCGCTGGGACAACCATTCTGGCAGGGGCCATTTGAAGCCTTTTTGCTCGAATTTGGCGCCCGTGGCCGTCAGGAGTTTGAATTGAGCATTCCACGCTGGCGTGACGATCCCAGTTACTTGTTACAGGTCATGAAAATGTACCTGAAACACCCGGTCGATCTGGAGAAAAAGCTCAAAGAGACCGAAAGCTTGCGCGAAGCCGACAGCGAGCAACTCTTTAAGGCTTTACCCGCCGGTGCGCGCTTTAAACTTAAGACCATTATCAAACTATATGGGGTGATGGCAGAGCGCCGTGAAGCGACTCGCCCTACTTTTATTACAGAGACCTGGTTTTATCGCTGCATCATTCTTGAAGTGCTGTCGCGCCTGGAGCGAGACAATCTGGCGAAAGTAGCCGACTTGCCTTATATCGATTTCAACCGCCTGCGTGATTATGTCGCCGGACGCATGGGGGCCGCTGAAGCGTTCAGCGAATCCCTGCTCAATGCCAATCGCCACAGTCACTTGTTCAACTTGCATGCTGAAGAGCCACCAATGGCAATCATTGGCCCATATACGCCAAAAATGAAGAGCACGGCACAAACACACAGCGATTCAATGAGTGGCCTGGCCGCCAGCCCCGGCAAGATAGTCGCCAAGGCACGGGTTATTACCGATCTGCAAGCACAGGCTGGTGAACTGGAGCCTGGAGAAATTTTGGTCGCACGCTTTACCGATGCCAGCTGGACGCCTTTATTTGCACTCGCCAGCGGAGTTGTCACGGACATCGGGTCCACACTATCTCACAGCTGTATTGTGGCACGTGAATTTGGCATCCCGGCTGTCGTGAACTTACACAGTGCAACCCAGGCGATTAAAAGCGGCGACACGCTGATCCTCGATGGAGATCAGGGCACAGTGATCATTCAGCGAGAATAATCTAATCCATCGCGGGCCACAGGCCCGCATCTCAACAATCAACTTAACAATACAACGGCAAGTAGCGTGCTGCCGCCGTTGCGGGTCGTTGCGTGCAGTTTTTTATGACGAACCGAGTTTTAGCAGGCAGCAGAAGGAATAAATTATGACAAGCATTACAGGATTAAGCACTCAGTCGAGCGCATCCGGCTTTGAGCATATTTGGCAAGCCGAGACACAGCGCAGTGGTGCAAAGCAGGATACCATCACCGTGGGTGTGATTGTCGTAACCCGAGATGAGCAATTCTTCCATACCGGGTTAAGTGTACTCAGCGACATTCGGGAGTACGTCTTTAACCGAGTACATATTCAATCAGAGCTGGCGTTGAAAAACCCGTCTTTAGTACCTTGCTCGCTGTATGACGAAGTGAGAGACAAAGCCATCCACTTTTTAAAGGGACAAAAGAAAGCCATCAATATCCAGGTGATCCAATGTGCCAGCCTGGCTGAAGCGACCGGAAAAGTCATTCACAGTAATGCGCTCAATGAGCAGCCCGATTTTCAGGTCGGCATGCTGTTTTATGATCAAACCTCAATGGGGTTTCAGGACGACAGCATAGATCAGATAGACCGGGACCTGGATGCCTTTTACCGGGCGATGCAGAAAATCGGCATTCCTGCTTTTTATACCAGCTTCTCGACCGTCACCTTTATTCGCTCACTGCGAACGCCCTACAGCTACCTCCCTCAGCAATATAGAGAGATAGTGCGCAGTACCGATCCGGCGACATTCCAGACCGAACTATTGCGTCTGTGGATGGATTTTTTCGAAATGAACTATGCCAATCGGCGGGTCAAGCCTGTCGGCTCGCTGGCGCTACACAATACCCTGGGCGACCAGCTCATCAACTTCTTTGCCCGTACAGCACCAGAACACTGGCTGATGTCTTATTATACCGGCTCCGTCGTATCTAATTTGATCGGTCACCTGGACCGCCACGCCGAACAACAAGGCGCACTGGTGCTACGTGGTCCAAATGAACATGCAATTGCCTGTGGTGCCATGGCGAACTGGCAACTCTACCGCATGCCATTTTTGGCGGTCGTCACCTCTGGCATGATGGACGAATTCAAAGGCACCCTGGCGAATCTGAAAGAAACCGCCGCGCAGGGGATCATCGTCGTTGCAGAAAATCGCCTGAGTCAATGGTATAGCTTTCAGGGCACCATCACGGCCAGCGAAGATATGCGCGATGTATTGGCTGCTAAGCGCATTCCCTATGTATATATGGATGAAATCGAGCAGATCGGTGAAAATCTGGCTGAGGTATATCGTCTCTATCACCAGGGTCAGGGACCAGTGGTGATCCTGGCAACGCAAAATGTGCTGGAATCTTCAATAGAGCTAGACCTGCCAGCACTTGAGGCCTTGCCAGCCAGCCCCAGCGATGAGCCTGTTGAAATCATGACAGAGGAACTCCGTCAGGCCATCGACCTCATCAATCACGGGCCTGAAAAATTGGTCTGGCAACTCGGCCCCGTCAGTGATGACGAGTATGCCCTGATCCATGAAATTGCCCAGCAAGCAGGTATTGCACTGGTAGACAGCCTCGCCCACCCAGGCACAGCCCCTAAATACTATCAGGGTAAGCGCAACGACAATTATCTCGGCACCCTGGCTATTTATGGTTACACCCCAAGGGTTTACAACTATTTTCATACCAATGACAAGCTTAACAGCACCGATGAACAGTGTTTGTTTATGCTCAAAAGCCGTGTCGCACAGATAGCCACACCATTTTCCGATGGTCGCCTTGAACGTAAGGTTCATCTGGTCCAGCTAACCCAAGAACAAAGCCATCTGTCACCCTTTGCTGACCTTCATTTACACATGCGCTGTCGCGATTTTCTGCAGGCGGTCAAAAAGCACCTGAATGTCAGTGAGTCATTACGTGCCAGGCGTATGGCTAAGATCATGGCTTACCCGGATACGCAATCTGATGTACTCAGTAAACTGCCCAGTCTGCCCATGTCGCCTAACTATTTCTTCTGTCAGCTTAACCGCGTGATAGAAGACTTAATCGAGCACGAGGACTATGACTACACCGGAGTGTACGATGTTGGCCGCTGTGGCATTTCTGCGGTGCGCAATGTGGCAAAAACACGTCGCGGCTTTTCCGGCTGGTATGGCCGAGCATTGATGGGCGATGCCCTGCTCGCCAGCGGTTATCTGGCTTACACCAGCCCAACCAATGTCATTGCCTTTATCGGCGACGGGGCCAAAGGCATAGTGCCGGATATCCTCCCGGCATTTATCGACAATATTCTGACCCACCCACAGCTACTCGATAAGAGCATCAGTGTGTTTTATTTCTGCAATGGTGGCCTGTCAGTCATTAACACCTATCAGGAGCGGATCCTGTTTAATCGCACCTCGCGCCAGATGCGCCTGGTTAACCTGGCGCAGTCACAATTTGAACAACAAATTGGCGACTTTGATATTTCTGCGCAAACCCTGACCCAGTTCGACGAAACCGCCGTTCGCACAGCGCTCACGGCACAAAAACGCCTGACCCTGTTCTCTGTGGTCCTCGGCCACAACAATGAAGGGGATGGTATTTCTCTGGCCACAGCCAAAGGCTGGCAACGCGACAGTGCCGATCCCGTTATGCACAACACAGATTCTGATACGCCACCAGCACAGGAAGTTAACTCATGAAGTTTGGATTTATCGCCCACCCGACGTCAGTCGGCCTGAAACGTTACGTCAAGATGCTCGATCTACTACAACGTAACACCCAAGATCAGCACACTGGCTATAACCGCGAACTGTGGGGCAAAGCAAACCTGGTTCCCTTTATGAACTTTGCCAAAATCACGTCCGCCAGCGGCGCAACCTGTGAGGGCATGATCAAATACATGCCACTGGTCGCTGAGGAGATGATAGCCGATCCCAGAGCCATTGCTGAGCGTGTCGTTGCGGGCGTAGAAGAGTTTGTCGCCGACGGTGCTGAATTAGTTGGCCTGGGTGGATTTACCTCGATAGTTGGTCGTCGTGGAGAAGCCACAGCCGCCAAATCCCCCATTCCCATCACCTCAGGGAATTCACTGACCACCTATGCCGGCTACAAAGCCCTGATGCAAATTAAAGAGTGGTTGGACATCAATCCGGAAAAAGAAACCGTCGCTATCGTGGGCTATCCGGGTTCCATTTGCCTGGCACTCAGCCGGTTACTGCTCGCAGAGGGCTTTAACCTGAAACTGCTGCACCGCGCCGGTCACAAAGACAAAGCGGAAATGCTCAGTCACCTGCCCGAGCAGTATCACCAGCGGGTTTCCCTGACTGGCAACCCGGACGACCTGTACGACGAGTGCAAACTATTTGCCGGTGCCACCTCAGCCGGTGGCGTGATTGATGTGGCCAAGCTACAACCTGGTTCCATTTTCATCGATGTGGCACTGCCACGCGACGTCAATGTGGAAGCCCGCCCTGCCCGTGACGATATTTTAATCATCGATGGCGGCTGTGTCACAGCCACCGATGCGGTCAAATTGGGAGGCGAATCACTGAATGTCACCATTAAACAGCAGCTCAATGGGTGTATGGCCGAGACCATTGTCCTGGCCCTGGAGCAGCGCCGGGAGAATTACTCTCTGGGCCGTTACCTGGAGCCGGTCAAAGTGCTTGAAATTGGTGAGCTGGCTGAAAAACATGGTTTTTATGCCTATCCGCTTGCCTCATTTGGAGAACGTATCGACCGCCAGCACGTCACCAACCTGAAGCGCTATTATCATCAGGACATCTATGCCATCGACAAGGGCGACACCAGTCAGCGTCTGACCTTTATCGACAACATCATTGCCCAGGATCCAGCTAAAGAAGACACGCTGGACCGCCACCATCAGTTCATTAATCCAATGATGGTGGAATTTTTGAAACAACAACGCTGCGACAATGTGTTCCGCAAGGCACAAGGCACCATGCTCTACGATAACGACGGTACAGGCTATCTCGATATGGTCGCGGGCTACGGCTGCCTTAACCTGGGTCACAACCCCAGCGCTGTTAGCCAGGCAGTCAAAACCTTCCTGGATGAGCAAGGTCCCAACTTCATTCAGTATATCTCCGTGCCGGAGCACACCGCCAAACTGGCTGAGGTCCTCTGTCACCTGGCCCCCGGCGAGATGGGACGCGTGTTTTTCAGTAACTCAGGCACAGAAGCCGTAGAAGCAGCCATTAAACTGGCCAAAGCCGCCACCGGCAAGCCTGGCATTGCTTATCTGAAAAACAGCTACCATGGTAAAACGCTCGGTGCCTTATCTATCACAGGACGGGAAAAACACCGTAAATACTTCCAGCCGCTGATCCAGGCCATGGTCGAAGTGCCCTTTGCCGACCTCGACGCTTTACGCGAAGCACTGCAAAGAGACGATGTGGGTGCATTGATGCTGGAGCCCATTCAGGGGGAAGGCGGTGTCCACGTGCCACCAGCCGGATACCTGAGCGCAGTGCAACAGATCTGTCGCGATACCGGTACCTTACTGATGGTCGATGAGATCCAGACTGGCCTGGCCCGCACCGGCAAACTCTTTGCCTGTGAGTGGGAAGGCATTGAGCCTGACGTGCTGATGCTGTCCAAGTCACTGTCCGGTGGTTTACTGCCCATTGGCGCCACTTTGTGTCGCAGCGATGTCTGGCAGCGTGCCTACGGTACCTCAGATCGCTTCTTAGTCCATACCTCCACCTTTGGCGGCGGTAACCTGGCTTCTGTCGCCGCACTCACGGCACTGCGAGAGATAGTCGCGCAAGATTTGGCAGCCCGTGCTGATGAGCTGGGCAGCTATTTTAAATCTGAACTACAAACCATCGCCGACCAGTACCCCTTTATCGCCGAAATTCGGGGTCAGGGTCTGATGCTGGGGATCCAGTTTGAACAGACCTTTGACGGCGCTGTTGCGGCTTCTGCCAGAGAGTTTGCCACCCGTCTGCCGGGTGACTGGCATAGCACCTGGAAATTCTTACCCGACCCGGTGCGGGAGCATCTGCAAGCTGCCATGACACGCATGGAACAAACACTGGGAGAAATGTTCTGCCTGAAGTTTGTCACTAAGTTCTGCCTGGATCATCAGATCCTCACCTTTGTTACTGCCAACAGTTCAACAGTGATACGGATCCAGCCGCCATTGGTGATCAGCAAACCCGAGATTGACCGCTTCGTCAGCGCCTTCGCCAGTGTCTGCGAAGAACTTTCGACCTTTTTAGACTAAGGAAAACGGGTCGCGCAGCCGAGCAGGCCCGACCCTAAACGTAATACATGATTGATAAGGATTACTTATGACTCTCAACAAACAAGATGTCGTTAACCATATGATGGGCTTCTTTCAGGCCAAAGCGGTAACCGCTGCATTATCACTCAAACTGTTTGACCATTTTCGCGACACCGACCTGAGCGCTGCGCAACTGGCCGACAAAATCGACGCGCCGCTACGCTCAACGGAGCAAATGCTGATTGCCCTGCATGCCATGGGGTATCTCACCAAACAAGATGACCTGTATCAATTACCAGCACAACACCATACCTTTTTATTAAGTGATGAACCCATGTGGCTGGGCTGGCTGGGTCGTCATATCGACACCTTCCTGTATCCGCTGTGGGGCGAGCTAAGCAGCGCCGTGAAGAGTGACACCAATCAGCGTGAAGCCGTCTTTGGTGACAACCGCAGCTGGTTCGACATCTTGTATCAAAACCCGGATGACGTTGCTGATTTTCAGGAGTTTTTGGGTAAATTTGCCGCACCGTTCATCGAAGGCTTTGTTAAAGACTATGATTTCTCGCAACACCACTCCTTTTTAGATATTGGCAGTGGCATTGGCACCTTACCCATTGCCGTAGCCAATGCACACCCGGGCGTGTCGCTGGCGATCTGTGAACTGCCGCAGGCGTCGGCTTTTTTACGAGATAAGCTGGGTGAGCAAGGCTACGGCGACCGCATTGAGGTGGTCGAAGGCGACGTGATCGCCGGCAACCTGCCAATTGGCAACTATGATCTCATCCACCTTGGCTGGATGTTGCATGACTATGCGCCAGAAACCCAGGTCACCATCCTCAAAAATATCTATAACGCCATGCCTGCCGGTGGCCGCTTTATTGCGTCAGAAACCCCGTTGAATGATGACAAGTCAGGCCCAGAGTTTACCGCTTTGCTGTCATTAAACATGCTGGTATCCACCGACGGCGGTATTGAAAGCAGCAGTGAAGAATATCTGGCGCGTTTCCATGAAGCCGGATTCAGCAATGCCCGTATTCTAGAGATCCCCGGGCCACGGACCCTGATTGTCGGCGAAAAAGCCTGATCAGACACGAACAGAAGGAGTAGCAGGATGTTAGTCACTAAATTACTAGAGCATATCGCCGAACAGTTTCTCGACGGCGAGCAAGACGGCCTTGAGTCGCAGACCCCCTTGTTTGAGCTGAATATCGTTGATTCGGCGGCCATTTTTGACCTGGTCGATTACCTCAAACAAGAAACCCAGTTAAACATAGGTATGCAGGAGATCCACCCAGGCAACTTTGCGTCAGTCGATGCCATGGTCACCCTGGTTGAACGCCTTCAAACAGAGCAAGCATAAGGAGGCTTGATATGAGTGCCACAAACCCAAAAGTAAACCCGGATATTATGGAAACTCTGCAACAGGAAGTTCTGAAGACCTTTACTGAACTGACTGAGTACCCTGCTAATACTCTGGATCTGACCAGCCACCTGGAGAACGACTTCGGGATAGATTCTATTGCGCTGGCCGAAGTCACCGCGGCATTGACCAAGCAGTTGCAACTCAAAAACCCCCTGTCCATTCAGAACATTCACTGTATCGCTGACGCGGTTAAGCAAATCGCCGCACAGGAATTTCACCTCAGTGAAACCAAAACAACAGGAAGCAGTGATGGTAAGCAAAATGCACACAGCTGGTTGCGTGAACAAGTGATTGCTGTGTTTGCCAGTTTCAGTGGCTACAATGCCACGGAGCTGAGTATGGATGCCGAGATTGAAAGTGACCTGGGGATAGATTCAGTCACCGTGGTTTCAGCACAGGGCGAGCTGCTAAAAGCACTGGGACTGAGAGACAACCTGAGCATCCCGAGTTGTAAAACCCTGGCGGAACTGGAACAGGCTTTTGCTAAGCTACTGGTTGAAGAAAAAGGCACACAGTGGGCCGATGAGCTGGTCACCAAAAACCCCTTAATTGACGAACTGCTCAACCCTGCGACCCGCAGTGACGACGTGCAACATCAAATCTACAGTGATGATGGCGATAACCGCACCATGCGCGACTTTGTCGGGATCCAGCACGGCGATCTGTTTCACAAGGCCCATGAGTTCAAATCCTTTTACGACAAGAAAAAAGCGCAGCAACTTTACTGGTACGGTATGCCGCTGGAAACGCCCTGTAAAAATCGCGCCGTTATGTTCGATGAAGTCACTGGCACCAGTCGCGAATTTCTGATGTTTGGCTCCAACAGTTATCTGGGTCTGTCGAATCATCCGGAAGTGATCCAGGCGATCCAGGACGCCGCTGCCCAATATGGCGCAACCAATACCGGTTGTCGGATCATTGCAGGCAGTAACGTGCTACATCTAGAGCTGGAACGTAAGCTGGCCAAGCTAAAAGGCCGTGAAGCCTGCATCGTTTACCCTTCAGGTTACTCGGCTAACCTGGGCTGTATTTCTGCACTGACCTCTAAACATGACCTGATCTTTACCGATGCCATTAACCATATGAGTATCACCGATGGCTGTAAACTGGCAGGTGCCCAGCGCAAAATTTACAATCACTCGCTGAACAGCCTGGAAAAATCGCTGGCCAAATATGCCGACCATCCCGGTGGCAAGCTGATCGTCACCGATGGCGTCTTCAGTATGCACGGTGATATCGTCGACTTGCCGCGTCTGACTAAGCTTGCTAAGCGTTATGGCGCACGCGTGCTGGTTGATGATGCCCACTCCACTGGCGTACTGGGTAAAACCGGTTCCGGTACCACAGAGCATTTCAATATGAAAGGCGAAGTTGATCTGGAGTTAGGTACCATGAGTAAAGCCTTGTCCGGTCTCGGCGGATTTGTCTGTGGTGATGCTGATGTGGTGGAATTCCTGCGCTTCTATTCTAACTCTTATGTCTTTGCCGCAACCATTCCAGCCCATGTTGCAGCTGGTGTGATTGCCTCAATCGATGTGATGTTGCGCGAGCCAGAGCGTCTGACCAAGCTGTGGGACAATATTTATTACTTCCGCAATCTGTTATTACAGGCAGGCTTTGATCTGGAAAACTCCGATTCTGCCATTGTGCCTGTGGTTGTTGGTGATGATGCTAAAACCCTGGCGCTTGGCCGTGCTGTACGTGCCCGAGGCCTGTACTGTCAGACCGTGGTCTTCCCGGGTGTGGCAGTTGGCGACGCACGATTGCGTCTAAGCATCACCAGCGAACACACTCAGGCCGACCTGGATGAGGCCTATCGTATTTTGGTTGAAGGCGCGCTGGAAGTAGGCGTCCCACTCAATCAGGATGTTAAAGCGGGACTGGCGGAGGCCTGAGTATGACGAAAATTCCGTCATCAGCCCGTTTTGCACTGAACCTGCTGAGCCATGCTCAGCAGACCCCGCATAAAACGGCGCTGATCTGTGCCGATCAGCATTGGGATTATGCCCAACTCGCTGCACGCGCCTGCCAGATAGCCAATGCATTGTGCGCATTGGGACTGGATCGGGCACCAGTGTTGTTAAACCTGCCAAAGCATCCTGACACCGTTGCCGCCATTTACGCCTGCTGGCTCAGTGGAAACCATTATATTCCCATTGACTACAGCCAGCCTGAAGCCCGGGTTGAACGTATTATCTCTGCAGCAAAACCTGCATTGGTACTCGACCAGGATTGGCTGAATACACTCGATAGCCTGAGCCATAGCAGCGACTACGAGCAAGACCTGAGCGCTTACATGTCACGTTTGCGTCAGCACCGGGATACCACACTTGCCGCTGTCCTTTATACCTCGGGCTCAACTGGCACGCCCAAAGGGGTACAGATCAGTCATGACATGTTGGACTTTTTCATTGACTGGGCGGCGCACGCAACTTGCATTGACAACGAAGACATCCTGGCCAACCATGCCAGCTTTGCCTTTGACTTAAGTACTTTCGACCTCTTTGCCACCGTGCGCGCCGGTGCCTGTGTGTGGTTGATCACTGAACAGGAACAAAAAGATCCCCTGGCCCTGATCAGCGGGATCAAGAAGCATCAGGTGAGTATCTGGTACAGTGTGCCTTCAATCCTGTCTATGATGGTACGCAGTGGAGAACTGAACAGTCATTGCACCGCGACCCTGAAGCAGGTCATTTTTGCTGGTGAACCATTTGCCGTGGCGGCATTGCAACGCTTGATCACTTGCCTGCCCGCCGGTACCGCGCTGCATAACTGGTACGGCCCGACCGAAACCAATGTTTGCGTAGCCTGGCAAGTTAACCGCCCCCAGCTGGACGGGCTGCGTCATCTGCCTATCGGGTCCTTGCTACCCGAATTACAAGGCTGGCTGGAAGATGATACAGGAAAGAGGACACCACTGACTGAAAGCCTGGGCCAATGTGGCGAGCTCATTATTGGCGGACGCTGTGTTACACCCGGTTATGCCAATGTGGACCTGCCCAGAGCCACAGCACTACACCAACAAAACTGTCATGCGACCGGCGACCTGGTTGAACTGACCGAGGCGGGGCTCATCTATCGTGGCCGCATCGACGATATGGTTAAGCTGAACGGTTATCGGGTTGAGCTAGGCGAAATCGAATCCCTGCTGCATCGGCACCCGGCCATAGATCAAGCTGCATTACATCTCTCGCTGGGCGAACAGCAGCATCAGCTTATTGCCGTGATCGTTCTCAAAGATGGTGCAGAAAAACCCTCGCTACTGGCATTAAAGCAATTTTTAAAACAGCAACTGCCAGCCTATATGTTGCCACACAAAGTGATAGTCACAGCACAGCTACCACTCAATGCCAATGGCAAAGTTGACCGTAAACAACTGGCTGAGCTGATGTAATTATGAGAGGCGTATTATGAGCAGACCCCCTACTTCCCCTTTAGCCATAGTCGGGATCGGCTGTGCTTTGCCCAACGGCATGAACTTTGCTCACCTGGCAAAACAGGGGACACTCAATCCGAGTCAGTTTACTCATCCGTTTGGCTGGTCGGTCGCTGCTGAGCCACTCAGAGGTGGGCAAGTGCACACCGATAGCTTTGATTACAAGAAGTTTTCTATTCCCCCCTTGTTTCGCAAGGCGGTCAGTCGCGAAACCCGAATGGCACTGCTTGCTGCTGAAGAAGCGCTGAGCCAGCTGACCCTCAGTGAAACGCTGCGCGATCATTGCGATCAACTCTGTGCAACACATATGGCCAGTGACGCGGCTTATCGTAATGCCACCAAAGTAACTGCATTGCGGACTTTGAGTGAACAATTGGCTGATACTGACAGTGCGCAAATGCGCATCGATGAGTACAAGCAGGCGCTGGCAGGTACCTTTGGGGCCACCTCTCACGATCGGGTTGGAGAAATGGCCTCAACCATACCCGCCCGGATAGCACATTTTGCCCACACACGAGGGAAATGCCAGACCCTGGATGGCGGTGATCTTGGCGGTTTGCGTCTGTTACAGGCAGCGCAGGACAACTTTCGCTATGCAGACAGCCAGCTCGCTGTCCTCACCAGTATTCAATGCTTTCACCACCAGCCACAAGCTGAAATTCTCCATCATCAGGGCATTTCAACTCAGCAACCCTGGCTCGAAGGTGCCATCTCTCTGGTGGTCTGCCCTGTGACCACGGCCGAACAACAAGGCTGGCCGGTACTGATGCAGCTAGGGACTATCACCACCACAGCCACAGAGCAGGAAGCCACGCGCTATTTCGCCGGTGCAAGTCAGGTCTTTTATCAGTTACTTGAAATGCACCTGGGCCAGGAAACTCACTGTGCCAGCGCCGCAACTTTTGGACCACACTGGCAAATAAATAAGGCTGTATCACACGAAGACACCGACGCGAGTGACGACCAGGTGGCAATCACTCAATATTGCCCCATCACTGCACTGGGTGACGACAAAGCCCATTTCTGGCAAACATTGGCCAATGGGGATGACCTGTTGCGATCGCAATCCGCACAGCAACTCAATGCATCGGCATTTGTCAGGGCAACCCCTCAGAAACTGAGCACCTACATAGACCAAGCAATGAGCTTTGACAGCCATAATCCGTGCGACCAGGTCCTGAATAAACCTATGATGCCGGCCAAAAAAGCGCGCCTAGATGTGTCCCAACTGCGGCTGTTGAACGCCACAGAGTCTGTCAAGATTGGGGAATTCAAACGCCCGGCAGTGATCCTGGCATGTAACCTGTCTCTGAATGCCGATCGTCAATTAGGCGCGTGTGCACTGTGGGATCAGTTACCAGCAGCCCCGACACATTTACCTCAACCCACGCCACCGCCAATCAATCGCTGGAGCTGGTATGGCGCAACAGGATTAGGGGGTGCCCGGTTGTTGGCGGAGCATCTGAAGATCCCACATGCCGACTGTATCGCCATTGAGGCGGCCTGTGCCAGTTCTATGGCCGCACTGCACAATGCTGTCAGAGGGCTGCAATCCGGGCGCTATGACGGCATTGTGCTGGCCGGGATTGAAACTGCCACATTAGAGCGAGATCTGGTGCTGTGCGGCGCACAGATGATGCTCTCAGCTACCCGCATTCGGCCTTTTGCTAAGGGGGCCGATGGCTTCACCCCTGGGGATGGCGGTGGTCTGTTTGTCCTGCAGGCTAAATCGGACGCACCCAATGCCATTGCCCATGTTGATGCCATTTCAGGTTCCTGCGACAGTCGCTCTATGACCGCGCCCGACCCACAAGGGCAGGCACTGGCCATGTATAAAACCTTACAACTGGCATCGGTCAACCCGGAACAAGTACAATATCTTGAAACCCATGGCACTGGCACCACGCTCGGCGACCAGGCTGAGCTGGAATCACTCTGTGCAGCCTATCGTCGTGAACACATGTCCCCCCTCTATCTGGGGTCTGGAAAATATAACTTTGGCCACTGTTTTGCCGGTGCCGGCGCCATTAGCCTGGCAAAAATGCTCGCAGCACTGGAACATGGCTGCATGCCACCGACCCCAATTCTGGGGGAGCTCAATGATGCATTGCCATTCGAGAACATTCCGGCTGAGGTGCCACAACAGGCGCAACCCTGGCCCTTGCTGGACACCCAACAGCGCATTGGTGCTATCAATGCCTTTGGGACCGGCGGCATCAATTATCACCTGACTTTAATACACGCTCATTCACAGGAATCATTATGAAACTTATCGTACACAAAATTCGCCTTAAGCACATTCAGCACCTGGGCGCCTTTCGCGACTGGGTCGAAACCACGGACTACAAGGCCTGCGAACAGCTTGATTCAGTCAAAGCCTTCGCGGTGTTTGAAGCGTCCGCCGAGGCAGATGCCCCGTTCCACTTTGTAGAAACCATCTACTTAGAATCCGAGCAGGCGTTTGAGCAAGATATGACCACCCCGCTGTTCCAAAGTCTGGTCAGTCGCTTTGACGAGATGGCCGAAGTCGTCGAGGAGTTTAAAGGCGAGCGTATCGCACAGGGTTATCAGCAGTGATCACTGAGCACTGTATTACGCCTGAGGGAAAGACACTTATCTCGCCCATTTTGTACATCAGGCAGTATACCGACGCTTTATTATCCGCCCGCGCTCGTCTGAGCCTGGGACTTGCCGTCAAGCAGCAGTGCCGGGCACTGGCCAATTTCGCACTACAAAGGGCCTGCGCCAACCCCTCAGTCAGGCTCAATCATACAAAGTACGGGCAACCTTATGGCGACCAGGGGCAGGGAAAGCCTGCTCAGCCTGTGTCTACTAGCCACAGCCATAATTGGTATGCTGTCGCCACTGCCCCCGCTCCTCTTGGTATCGACATTCAGGTTTATCGCCGCTTTTCTGTCACCAACCAGCAGCGTCTGTTTCACCATAACGCGGTGTTGGCCGACATAATCACCCAAACCACGCGATGGTCTTTGTGCGAGGCCTATCTCAAATCCCATGGCCGGGGCCTGCCATTTGATTTGCGTACTATCCACATCCAGCAATATGCAAGCCAAGGTGCCACCTCATACGGACGCATAACAAGCAAAAATGACACGCTGGCACCTGCCAGCTACTGGCTCTGGCAAACACTCTATTTTTGCTGTGCCGTCTGTATTGCGAGCGACCAGGAGGTCGTCCCCATACTCTCATTACACAATGGAAAACCATCATGACACACACTGCATTTGAACAGACACTGGCAGAGGCTGTCGCACTGGCACGACTCGCCCCGTCTTCACACAACTGCCAGCCCTGGGCCGTTCACTTCGACCCCGTAATACACTGTGGCTACCTGGCCATAGACAACCGCCGTAAACTCACCGGTCTGCCGTCATTAGAGCGGGAAATGCTGCTCAGCTGTGGTATTTTCTTCCACTTTCTTGAGCAGCTGATATGCCTGCGCGGGTATCAGCTGCACTGGCGCTGGTGCGATGAGCAAGAGCAACAAGTATTGGCGGGCGAAGACAGAGCGCTCATCCGTTTTATGCCGGGACCGGAGCAGGCGCACCAGGCAACCGCATTTGCAACTTTGTCTGAGCAGCTCCAACAACGCCATACCGTACGTTCAGCGTACCGTAACACACCGCTCAGTGAGCAGCAGCGTAACGAGCTAAGCACGGTGCTCAAACCTTACCCGGTGACGCTTGGGATTTATTACCAACAGACGCATGGCAAAGCGCTGTCCGACCTGACGCAAACTTATGCCGGACTGGACTTTGCTAACAAAGCCGCATGGCGCGAAACTTACAGCTATATTCGCTTTGATGAAAAACGCCAGTACGAGGACGGCTTTTACCTGCACAATCTGTTTGGGCCGGTTTCTGGCGGTTTCAAAACCTTTTTTAAAGTCGCCTTTCACCCTTACCTGAGTGGCCTGAACAAATTGCTCAGATTGCCAACCAAAATGGCTCAAGGTCTTGCTGAACTGGTTGAAGCCGGGCCGCACTACCTGTCGCTAAATATGAGTAAAGAAGGCGATGAAGCGCTTTTTCGTGCGGGCTTAGGATTGGGTGCTTTATGGCTTAAACTACAACAGTGGGGATGGGCTCTGCACCCAATCAGTGTGCTTGTGCAACACGATACTGCCAGGCAAGCTTTAGCTGCCAGTCTAAGCCAGTCAGAATTACCCGTTTTCTTTGCCCGATTCGGCGAACCACAGCAATCCGGCAGCCCGGCTCCGAGGCGACATTGGCAGAGCATTCTGGTTTCAGACACCCATAGCCTGACTAAACCCCCACCTACCCAGCGCGGATAACAACAGGAAAAGAATAAAAACCAAATCAAAATGCTCTCTAAGGACACTGCGCATCTGCCCGTACTGATGACAGCAAATGTCGCAGGTGGCAGACGCCCTCGTGGCAATGAGATAGACAACACAGAAGAACGCATTTGCACCGCGAATACACTTGTTTTTGCAAACGAAGTCAAAAACTCTGCCCAGAGCATTTGTGCGGCCTACTGCAAATTACCACGCCATACATAACACAAAGGCGTCAGCGTAAGCATGCTTTGTGCACTACAAAAAAGCAGTTGACAAACAAAATTTATTTCAGGTAGTTTTTAATTGACCCATTGTTAAAACAAAAATAATTCAACAGGATATGAATATGAAACTAGCACTTAAAAAGAAACAACTAAAACATCTAGACAACACTATGCTGCTGGACAATCAAGCCACACCTCAAATTGGCGGCGCCGGTGAGAGCTCACCACCGAGAGCATGCCTCCCAACCGGGCACATTTGTGATCGTCTAAGTGGCAAAAGCGACCACACTTGCTGGTGCTAATTAAATCGCGGCAGTGCTACTGCCGCACTCAAACCTCTTAACTTAACCAAAAATGCGTCAGACGCAGCAAACGGACTAATATTCTATTACCGTATTTTTCCTTCTTACTTGCCCTTACTTCAGCAAACAACATGACCAACACGGTTCCACTCACACTTTCCTGGCTACCATTTACATAGCGTATTTTAATGCCATCCGGGCATAGCAATAAAAAATTTCTTGTTCCGGCGCTTTGTCCTGTCTTTTTTTCTTAGGATCCCTACAATACCCGCCATAAGGAGACAGCATGCAGCAAAAAACCAGCAAACTATTGATTTTTATACTCGCTCTACTAGTGGTGTTTTGTCCACTGGGGATCGACCTGTACTTACCCGCATTCGTCAATATGCAACAAGACCTGGCCGTCAGCGAGGCCCGCATTCAGCAAACAGTGGGTATCTATATGTTGGCAGTGGGCCTTGGACAGCTACTTGCCGGTCCGCTTGCCGACAAATATGGCAGACGCCCGGTTGCTTTGTCCGGCATTCTGTTATTCGGCATTGGGGCGTTGCTGGCCACCTTGCTGGATGAATGGCACTGGATCATGCTTGCTCGTGTATTGCAGGGCTTGGGGGCTTGTGCCACCTTTGTCAGCGCCTTCGCAATTGTACGGGATAGTTTCGGCCACAAAGGCAGTGGCCAGATGATCACCTACCTTAACGGCATTGTCTGCTTTATTCCGGCACTGGCCCCTATTCTGGGTGCCTGGCTGACCATAGAGTTTGGCTGGCGCAGTAACTTTACTTTTCTGACGGGCTTTGCCGCAGTTGGCCTGGTATTGGTACTGACACTGTACCGAGAAACGAAACCCGACACCACCGTCTACTCTGGCCATTTACTTGATTTTCGCCGCTTCCATCCCATGCTGAGTAGTCCCCAGTTTATGTTCAACGCCAGCATTACTATGGTGTGCATGGCAGCAATGTTGGTCTTTGTCGTCGGCGCTCCGGGCTGGATCATGACCGGGCTTAATCGTCCCGTTGAGGAATTTACCATGTGGTTTACCATCAACGCCGCGATTAGTATTGCAGCCAGTTTTACTGCGCCCCACTTCATTAAACGTAACTCGCAGCAGGCACTGAGATTTGGCCTGAGTTTATTTACCCTTGGCGGGATCTTGTTGTTAATCACACCGCAAACTCACCCGCTGGCGTATCTGTTACCTATGTATATCGCCTCTATCGGTTTTGCCTTTACGCTGGGGGCTGCCGCTGGCAATGCCCTGGCTCCTTTTGCCAATCAGGCCGGGACAGCTTCCGCGCTGATCGGAGTTATGCAAATGAGTGGCGCCGGGCTATTAGCGATGATCAGCCAGCCACTGGCGTTACCCGCTCCGGAGCAGCTAGCCATGCATATGCTCATCGGACTGCCTTTCTTATGTTTACTGTTCAGTCGTTGCAAAGATAATTTGCATAACCCTACCTGATCAATACCCCGCGAACCTGGTATCATTATCCTCATATTAGGCACAAAATAGATAATGATACCAATTTTCATTATTATAAAAGAATAAAAAATTCTAAATATCCAGACTTCCGCTAATATTATTTAATTATAAATAAAGAATAATTCATTCCTATAAATTCCAACAGCGTGGATAATTTCTCTTTACGTTAGCGCAATATTACGTCTATCTTAATAAGCGTTAACCAATGGTTAGCAATGTAACCAAGTTAAAATAATTAAAACCAAGAGATAATAATAATGAAATTCAACAAGTTTACGACGTCACTCCTACTTGCAGGTTTATGTGCCACAGCAACAGCTCAGGCGACCGAAGACAGATTCATCATCCAGGTTGATAACAATAAAAAGGGCATAGTCAAAGCACTAGCACAGAAGGTGGGCGCACAGCTGCATATAGACGGTGATGGCTTCCTCGCCGCCACATTTAGCGGCAAAGAGCTCAGTGAAGTTAAGGGGCTGCTTAACAACCCGCATATCAAATTGATAGAAGTGGACCAAAAGCGTCAACTAATGGGTTTGTATAACGACGATGCAGGCGACCCAATGCAACAGCAGGTTGCCCCTTATGCCTATTATCAGTCGCAGGCAAATCAGGTGACCTTTGATGCCAATGCTGGCATGAAAGTCTGCGTCATCGACTCAGGTCTGGATATGTCCAACCCGGATTTCATCTGGGGCAACATCACAGGAGATAATGACTCAGGAACTGGCAACTGGTATGAGCATGGCGGCCCGCATGGCACCCACGTGGCAGGAACCGTGGGCGCTGCCGACAATAACATTGGTGTGATTGGTATGGCACCGGGTGTGGATATGCACATCATTAAAGTGTTCAATGCGGAAGGCTGGGGTTATTCCTCAGATCTGGCACACGCAGCAAACTTGTGTAGTCAGGCGGGTGCCAATATCATCAGCATGAGCCTGGGTGGTGGTGGTGCAAACAGCACCGAAGAAAATGCTTTCGAAAGTTTTAATAATGCTGGCGGCCTGGTCGTTGCGGCAGCTGGTAACGATGGTAACAATGTCCGCTCCTACCCTGCTGGCTACCCGTCAGTCATGATGGTAGGTGCAAATGACGCTGATAATAACATTGCGGATTTTTCTCAGTTCCCAAGCTGTCAAAGTGGCAAAGGTAAAAATGCTGGTCAAGATGAAACTATCTGCGTTGAAGTCACCGCCGGTGGCGTTGACACTCTGTCTACGTACCCTGCAGGTCTTGCAACATCGTCGAGCCTGAGCGTTGATGGTGCAGCGTTTGCTTCATCTGCGATGGAAAACAGTGGCAGCGTTTCTTCGTCAGTATATTTCATGGGCACAGCAGAAGCGACCGACAGCTCGGCAAATGGCAAAGTGTGCCTAATCGATCGGGGCAATATTTCTTTCCATGACAAAGTCGCCAACTGTGAAAACTCAGGCGGTGTCGGTGCAGTTATTATCAACAATGAAGCGGGTATGCTCTACGGTACGCTGGGCGATACCAATACCACCAGCATCCCGGCAATTGGTGCAGCACAGGAGGACCGTGCAGCTCTGTTAGCCGCCACTAACGCAAACATTGTGATTGGTACTTCAGATTATGGCCTGATGAGCGGCACATCAATGGCAACGCCGGCTGTATCTGGTATTGCAGCCCTAGTTTGGTCAAACCACCCTGAGTGTACTGGCCAGGAAATTCGTGCAGCGCTCAAAGCAACGGCACAAGATAGTGGTGCGGCTGGTAAAGACGTGTACTTTGGCTATGGCATTGTTAAAGCAGCAGACGCAGATGCTTACCTGACTGCCAATGGCTGTGCCGGTGGCGGTAATGGCGGCGACCTGCAGCTCAGCGCCTCAGGATACAAATCAAAAGGCAATAAATACGTTGACCTAAACTGGCAAGGCGCTTCTACCTCGCAGGTCGATATTTTCCGAAATGGTAGCAAGATTGTCACAACCAGCAACGATAATAGCTACACAGATAGCATCAGTGGTAAAGGTGGCGGTAGCTACACTTATCAGGTTTGCGAGCAAAACAGCACATCAGCTTGCTCTGCAACTCAGACTGTTGTGTTCTGATACTGACCTACTGGTGTTATGACGAGACACACAGGCACCCTGCGTGCCCATCTATCTCGCTGCACTGAGCCTGGTTGGTATCCCCCAACCAATTAATAACCAATTTTTATGCGGGCGTATGCCCGCATTTTTTATAGGTTTTTTTATTTAAGCTGGTTACACTAAGTGCAATTATGTTGAACAGAGCCCGTCATGCTAAACCCGGAATTACTCGCCTCTTTTTTATTTGCCAGCTTTATTATTGCCATTGCCCCAGGCCCTTCCAATGCCTTTTTAATGGCTCAGACCTTTACCAACGGCCGCACAGCCGGAATGCAAAGTGCTTTTGGCTTTGCGCTGGGTGGAGTGGTCCACACACTGTTTGCAGTGATTGGTTTGTCGGCTATCCTTAAGGCCTCAGAAACCGCCTATACCACAGTGCAATACCTGGGTGCGGCCTACCTTGCCTACCTGGGCGTACGCACTTTCAAAGACACTCTGTCTCGGCCAGAGAACAACGACGAAGAAAAGCCCCATGTCAGCAATAAGAAGCAACAAAATGTCATGTTTCAGGCTATGATGACAGAAGTGCTCAACCCCAAAGTGGCATTATTCTTTATTGCCTTCATTCCTCAATTTGTGGATCAAAGCCTGACAACGTCTACCACAGTGCAGCTTGCCATGTTCGGGTTACTCTATCCAATTCTGGCCTTTCCCATTGATTGTGTGTATGTTTACAGCGGCGATAAAATCGCCGGCTATTTTCGCGCTCATCCCAGTGCACCGATTTGGATAGACAGGATTTCAGCCTTTATCTTCGTCGCACTGGCAATTAACTTATTATTATGAGGTAAGTATGGATACCAAGTCGCAGGTCATTCCGGCTAAAAAACGCATCGCACTGGTCGCGCATGATGGCAAAAAACAGGCTATGGTCAGCTGGTGTCAAGGGCACCTGGATAAGCTTGCTATGCACCAACTCTATGCAACAGGAACAACCGGTCACCTCATTGAAAAAACCTCTGGGTTGGAAGTCACTAAGTTACTCAGCGGCCCCATGGGAGGCGACCAGCAACTCGGTGCTAAAATCGCTGAGAACGAAATTCACATGTTGATTTTCTTCTGGGATCCGCTTGCGTCACAGCCGCATGATCCGGATGTCAAAGCGCTGTTGAGGCTTGCGGCAGTGTGGAATATTCCGGTAGCCTGTAATGAGACCACCGCAGATATGTTGTTGTCATCCATGATGATGACCACTCCGATTGAGCGCCAACTCCCCGATTATGAGCAGTATCTGGCGCATCGTATGGCGCTATAGCACCCAATACACTAGCGGTATAATTGACTCGCCCACTTGGTCAGACCGGCGGTAACACTACCAAAATTATCGCCATTGACCATAGGGATATCGCCCAAGCGTTGCTGTAGTGCCAATTTTAACAGTGGAGACTGGGCGCTCCCGCCTGTCAGATAAATCACATCGGGACGCGTGCCTGCCTCAGCTATTGCCTGCTCAGCCAGCACCGCGGCTTGCTCAAGACAGCTTGCCACCGACTCAGCCATAGTCTGCGCACTAATATCGACGCTCAGCTCGCTATCCAGAAAGTCCAGTATTGCCGTATGTGAATTCTGATCAGACAGCGCAATTTTTGCCAGCTCGCCCTGGCGCACGAATTGATGCGTCATCTTGCTGCGCTGGATCTTCAACAATCGCTCGAGTTTTTCCGGCTCACAGACATCTCTCAGCATACCGCTCAGCTCGCGCGCCATTTGCGCACTGTAGAAGTCACTTTGCATCTGAATATCATTAATTTTACATGCCTGCCAGAACAAGGGGTTGGGTAAAGGCAGGCCAGATGTAAACTGACTGCCCAGCCCACATACTGGCATCAAGGTATGAAATGCCAGTGCGATATCGAGATCATTCCCACCTATTCGCTTACCGGTATGGGCCAGAAAGTCATCACTGCGATCCGCCTTAGCACGAAAGCCCGGTCCCATCTGCACAAAAGAGCAGTCACTGGTACCACCGCCAATATCCACCACCAGCACTTTCTGATCCTGGGTAAGGCGGGACTCATAATCAATGCCCGCTGCCAACGGCTCATATAAAAAGGCCACGTCTTTAAACCCGGCACGCTTCGCGGCGGTCGTCAAAATATCAATCGCCTGGCGGTTGCTGTCCTCACCCCCAATGGCCTGGAAGTTGACTGGCCGACCAATGACCGTTTGGCTGAGCAGCTGCTCCAGATGACGCTCAGCACGGCTTTTTAGCTCCATGATCATGGTCGTTGCAATGTCTTCGAAAAATGCCAGCTGAGCTGGTTTCAGACCAACCGCACCAAAAAAAGACTTGGGCGACTTCACGAAGTACCCTTCTTCAGGAAACGCGATGTATTCTTCTATGGCTTGCTGGCCGACAAACACCCCTTGCTCGTCAGGTGCCAGGTCAAGCTCACGCCGTGCCATAGCTGCACTGCCTAACAAAGGCTTACGCGCTGCCTGGTAGTCCGTAGCAAATGCAGAGCCTGCCAGATTGTGCGCGACATACTCACTCACCAGGCTGTTGTGTAACGCGTACAGAGTTGACGGCAGATAAGGTTTGCCCTGTTCCAGAGGCACCAGTGTGACATCGCCTTCGCGCATTACACCGATTGCGCAATTAGAACTACCGTAATCAAATCCTGCTATCATTTGTCACCTCACAACCATAAAAAGGTCGCGCACTGTATCACAGCAAAGTGGCAAGTAAAAGTCTCAGCGTGCGTCTATCACACAATCCTTAAAGTGATTGCCTGACACGCAAAAAGCGGGCAAATCGTGGTTTACCAAATTTTGTGACTCCCTGATATCGGTAGGTCACCTGACTGCCAATTGGGGGAGGCTCGCGACGCTGGTCATCCGTGAACCCCGAGCCTATTTTAAAGACAATGCCCAGTGGCGTTTTAACCCGGATTGCGCCCATCATGCCCTGATATTTACCCTTACCGGGCAAATGTGCCAAGACCTCAGCTTCGGCGTCGAAATAAGGCTTGTACTTCAAAATGGCCGAACTACGGCCAGCCTGGTGCAGTGCCTGACGTTCATGAAGCATGACCCCTTCGCCACCGCGAGCCAATACCTGCTCAAAAAATTCATCCAGTTCAGCCTTGGTTGTAAACCGATACTGAGGTACTGCGCGGACATGGGGCTGTACCAGCTGATCGATAAGCTGAGAATAGACGTCATACCGCTGTACAAAGGGCACAGCCACGCTGGGCGCATCAAAGATCAGATAGTGGATCTGCCGCCAGTCCTGCTCGGATGCCTCATGACGCCGCACCACCGCACTGACAAATTCAAAGTTCTGATAGCCAGCCCACAGCTCTCCGTCCAGTGCCATATCTGGCAATTCAGAGGTGAACCAGGCGGGCGCATGGATCACCTGACCCGTGCGGGTAAGCAGCTGCTGACCATTCCATACCGCTCTGACGCCATCAAACTTTTCACTTACCAGATAATGGGAGACCGGCTGCTGTGCCTGATACACTTTGGCCAATTGCACACTGGGGCCCGGACTTGCACAGGCTATTTGCAGATAACACAGGCAGGCCAACAGCCAACCTGTCAGTTGAATGTTCATCGCTACGCTCCTTGTAGGCAGAGTTAAGATATCCTTCCTCAGAGCTTAGCGCGGCGTCAGGAAATCGCCAGTCGCAAATTGGTAGTACTAACCTTTTGCGAGCAGCCCCTCAATAACATCTTGCGCCGAGCGCAGCGATTGCACTTGCCAGGCAGCCTGAGAAAAGTCCTGCTTTGCTGAATGCTCATTGGGGATCACCATTACCTGCAAGCCTGCGGCGCTACCTGAGCTCAGCCCGGTTGTACTGTCTTCCAGCGCAATGGCGTTTTCTGGCTCAATCTGCAATGCGGACAGTGCCTGCAGGTATGGCTCAGGGTGTGGTTTTGGCTGAACCACGTCATCTTTAGTGACAATACACTCGAAGAAATGCGCCAATCCATAATGATTCAAGACCGGTATCGCTTCGGCGCGGGTACTCCCCGTCACCAGCGCTAACTTACAGTGCGCTGACGCATAACTTAAGATCTCGTCTGCATAAGGCATGAGCTTTGGCTGCATAGTCGCTGCGGTGTCAACAAAAAAGCGGTTTTTATCGTCGCATAACGCCTGCGCTGTGCTGGGCAGTTTGTGACGTTCAAGGAGTATTTCAGCAGTTTTTAGCGTGGGTACGCCAGAAAATTCATCACAAAAAGCCAGCTCGCTATACTCAACACCAAACGGTGCCAGCACACGCAACCAGCTGTGATAATGGAGCGCTTCAGAATCCACCAGCGTCCCATCAAAATCAAACAAGATTGCCTTTAAACTCATCATCGCTCCTTCTTTATAAGTATAATGTTATTAGGCTTTGGCAGGTGGCTCTGCGTGTGCAGGTTCACCGCTGTCTTTTTCTACCAGCTCATAACCACGCGGTTTACGTACCACTTTCAAAACAGGCTTATCAAATGCCGTCTGCAAACGGGTAAAATCGGCTTTAAGATCATCAATGCTCTGACCATAAGGTGACTCACCCGTTTCAGACCAGTTGACCGCTTTGCCATTCTCATTGTACTCAACCGCATGTACCTGATACTGCTCTGGCGCATCTTTATTTGCTTCACAATAGATAACGCGATAATTCCAAAATGCGGACATAGTTTCTTCCTCTAAAATTCTGTATTTACCCGAGTACTTTACCAGTACTGAGGTCTGCTTGCATGACAGTATTAATAAAAAAACCCGTGGATGGTGACCATCCACGGGTTTTCACTTTAAATTAAGGTGAAATTAAAAGAATTTCACTTTGAACTCAGCACCCACAAAGCGCTCTTCGTTCAGCATACCTGTGTTGTTGTTAAAGTCTACACCACCGATAACCACCTGCTCATCAAACAGGTTACGTACGAAGGCAGAAACTTCATAGTCGTTGTCGCCCGAGTTCCACGCGTAACCCGCACGCACACCAGCTTCAAATAGTGCTTCTCCGGTGAACTCTACTGACTCATACAGGAAGAAGTCAATTTCACTGCGGTATGACAGGTCTGTGTATACAAAGAACTCACCGTTTTCCAGTTCTGTGGTGTAACGCAATGTCGCGTTAGAGATCCATTCTGGTGCATGAGGTAAGCTATTGCCATCCAATCTTGCACGCGCTTCTGGACCAAATGCGCCTTCAACCATGTAAGTTGGATCTGTCACAGTACACTGACCGCATACGGCAACCGCCAGGTCTGGATCATCAATCTCAGTTTTGTTATAGCTCACATTGAAGGTTGCATTCAGTTCATCTGTCAGCACCCACTCACTGTCTACCTCAAAGCCATAACCCGTGGTTTTGTCAGCGTTGATCAGACGGTTGAAGTTAGCGCCACCGCCCACTGCCGTCAGTTGTTGGTCGTCCATCTGGAAATAGAATACAGTTGCGTTAACACGACCCTGGCCATCCAAAACGTCTGACTTAACACCAAACTCAATTGAGTTCACTGTTTCAGATTCTGCGACTGTTACTTCATTACCAAACAAGATACGGCCTTGTACACTCGGTGCACGGAAACCGTTGGCAAGACGACCAAACAGGTTAACGTCATCAGTCAGCTTATAAGTAGCACTCAAGTCCCAGCTCACATGGCTGTCACTCGGGTTAGCACCTAGTTGCAGGTTGTCTGAGGTGCGCTTCGCCATAAAGTCTTTTTCATCATCTGAATAACGTAAGCCAAGCGTAACATCCAGTTGTTCAGAAACAGTATAATCAAACGAGCCAAATAGCGCCCATGCTGATGTTTCCTGATTTTGTACTACATAGCCAGTTTGCAAGCCATAGTTGCCCGTTGACTCATCGAACTGAGACGTATCAAAGTTGAAGCTTTCTATCGTTAAGTCTTCTTCGAATAGGAACAAACCAACCTGATAGTTGAAGTCTCCAGAGAAGTTGCTTGAAAGGCGCAGTTCTTGCGTATACTGGTCATGGTCAGGGATTGCATCAGCTGTTTCTGCCTGGAAGAAAATAATGCCCGGACCCTGAGGAACAGGTGCACCTGTTGTCGAGTCAGTCCAGCCACCGTATCCACCATCAACGTCTGCACGCGAGTAGATCTCAGCGCTTTCCCAGCCGGTGATTGAAGTAATGGTGTGCTCTTTAAGGTCCCATTCCAGCTTCAGGCTCAGACCCTGTGTGTCTACTTGTTGAGTAGCACGAGACGCGGCATCCTGATACACCACATCGTTATCGTACAATGGGTTAATGTTGTTCGAACCTTTTTCAATCAGGTTCGCACGGAACGGGATCGGGCGACCTTCCAAATCACGTACGTGGTAATTCAGCAAACCGGTGAAGTCATCACCTTCATATAAGAACTGTACACGTGCCGCTTTTTCATTGTAGCCACCCAGTGAATCTTCTTTCTCGAATCCAGGTGCTTTTACATCAATGTAGTCCGGCTTATCTTGTACCAATAAAGATACACGTGTAGAAATTTTGTCAGTTAAACCTGTTCCGGCTGCACCTTCAAAGTCAATTGAGCTGTTGCTGCCGTATGAAACCGCGGCATACCCATCGAATTCTTGGCTTGGTTTAACGCTGTCGAACTTAACCAGACCGGCTGGGGTGTTACGACCGAACAGGGTTCCCTGAGGGCCACGCAGCACTTCGATGCGCTCGATATCAAATACAGGGAAGCCTTTAAGAATAGGGTTTTCCTGAACAACTTCGTCAACAACCAGAGATACCGGCTGAGACGCGTTCAGGTCGAAGTCGGTGTTACCCAGACCACGAACATAAAAGCGTGGGAATGTACGTCCGAATGAAGATTCAACCGACAGGCTCGGGATCTTCGCATTCATAAAGCGGATATCCATACCAGCTGAGCTGTATGCGTCCAAGTTATCGCCTTGCAAAGCAGACACAGAAACTGGCACTTCTTGTGCGTTCTCAACACGCTTACGCGCGGTGATTTGGATCACTTCCAGTTGATTACTTTTGGCTTGCGCTTCTTCTGCAAGCGTAGTGAATGAAGTACCTGCTACAGCAGAGAACAACGTCGCATTGATTAAAGTTGCTAACGTAGATCTTTTCATTGCTTTCATGTTTGGATTTAACCTTTTGTATGCACTCTTAAGTTCAACGGTTTTGATTTGGGCGCCGTATCACAATGGCTGGTTCGCTCAATTTTACGCGCAAATGACAAGCAGCGCGGACCTCACTAGCGAGAGTGCAAAACGACTATATGAGGCTGAACGAGACGGCCGTAATTATAGCAGCAAATTTTCAAATTGCTGCAATTATGCATATAAATTTTCCACATTTTTGTAAATATCGTGAAAGTTAGCTAAGAGTTAACAACTTTTCGCAACAAAAAGCCTCAATATAAGGACAATTGTCCTTACCAAACTCTTGCCTATATGATGGCAGGAAAAGGATTTACCGAATTGAAATACAGGTGTCACTATCTCGCTCTTATCAACAGCCAGCTCTTCATACCGCGAATAGATACTCTCTAATCACAAGATCTGCACACAAGCACATTACTTTTTTGGATTGCACAGCAACACCAACCAGACACATGTGGTGTTGCGCATTTTATGACAAACAATAAGGTAGCACCGAAAACCATCCGCCCATAGATGGTAACCGGTGTCATGAAAGCGATGCTATTGTATTAAAGCATCGTAGTGAAAAGGAGGACATTAGACCGCACCGGGCCAACTTATCCTAAAATCGGTCTCAATTCAGGTAGTCGGTGTGGCGAGCTTAACCAATTCGCTTTTTAGCGTCTCTGGGTCATACTGGATCACCGCAACGGCAGCCGTTGCAAAGATCGGCATTTCACCCGGCACCAATTGATCGACCAAATAACTGACTATCGGCATATGCGCAACAACTAACCAGGTGTCTAAGGTGTCATGCATACTGATTAAGGTTTCGAGATAATCGATCGCAACAGCGGCATTGCCACTGGGCACAACATCCTGGCATGTCTCTTCGAATGATACAGGGTTGCTTTGCAGGACAGCCTGAGCCGTCTGTTGCGCCCTGATATAGGGACTCACTAGTACAGCCTGTGGCGGATAATGTTCAGCTAACCATTGACCCATTTCAGCAGCCTGAGCGTGCCCGCGTGAAGTCAGAATTCTGGCCGCATCGTTGGCCTGCATAGGGCCCGCTTCGCCATGGCGCATGATCAGAATTGTTTTCATAGCACTCCGAAAGTTGGCAAGAAAATTAGAAGCAAGCAGTAGCTATTGCCCCAAATTGTCCGCTATATTAAAACAAAAGCACCTAAACCTTAAGTTTAAATACAGGCTAATTCAGAGGTGACCGGCTATCGCAACCGTCCTGGTGGGCGCTTGCCAGCAGTAGCCCGGAAACAGCAGCCACGTCTCTAACTAATATATCGGCGGCACACAATTGAAACTGAGTAATAATGATAAAAGAAATTATCGTCACCTGACACTGGACAATGGTCTAAAAGTGCTTCTTGTCGAAGATACATCAAGTAATAAGGCAGCAGCCTCCCTCGCAATAAACGTCGGCCATTTTGACGATCCACAGAGCCGGCAGGGCATGGCACACTTTGTTGAACATATGTTGTTTCTCGGTACTCAGAGCTTTCCTGTGCGCGGCGAATTTTCGCAATTTGTCAGTCACGCCGGTGGACAAAGTAATGCCTGGACAGGCACCGAACACAGTTGCTACTTTTTTGATTGTCGTGCGGCATTGTTTGCTGAGGCTTTGCAACGATTCAGTGAGTTTTTTTATGCACCACTGTTTAGTGAAGAGGCATTACAGGACGAACGCAACGCCATTGACTCAGAGTTTAATCTGAAGGTCAAAGATGATAATCGCCGAATTATTCAGGTGCACAAAGAAACCGTCAATCCGGCCCACCCTTTTGCCAAGTTTTCCGTCGGAAATCACAATACCCTGGCCGATCACAGCGGTCAGTTTAAACAAGAGATTGAAGCCTTTTTTGCCGCCCATTACCAGGCACAATGGATGACACTCGTGCTAGCCGGGCCGCACCCTTTAGATGAGCTGGCCGAGCTGGCACGTCGCAACTTTACGCCTGTAACCGGTCAAAACATACCCAAACCGGCCATTCAAGTCCCCTTATATCGCCAGCAAGATCTGGGGTTATTACTCCACATTGAACCGCGTAAGCACATGCAAAAGTTGATTGTCAGCTTTGCCATGCCCGATGTAGAGCGACTGTATAAGTTCAAAAGCCTGAGCTTTCTGGCACACCTGTTGGGTTATGAAGGAGATGGCTCACTTTATGCAATTTTAAAGAAAAATGGCTGGATAAACGCCCTGTCCGCGGGCGGTGGCGCAGACGGCAGTAATTTTAAAGATTTTAATATCAGTTTCGCGCTGACTGACGAGGGCATTGAGTACTACGAAGATATCGTAGAAATGCTGTTCGAGTATATTAGTCTGATCCGAGAACAGATTGGCGCTTTACCTGCACTCTATGAAGACAAAAAGCGCCTACTTGAGTTGGCATTCGAAAATCAGGAGCCTAGCAAACTACTCGACTGGGTCAGCGCGCTGAGCATCAATATGCACCATTACGAAGACGAAGACACCCTATATGGTGACTACTGTATGAGTGCCTTCAATCATGCACTGCATGAAGAACTCATGGAACTGCTATCGCCGCATAACATGCGTCTGATCTTGATCCACCCTGATATTACCTGCGAGAACGATGCCACCCGCAAGGTAGCACAATGGTACAATACGCCCTACCAGGTAGAGCGCATCAATACGGAGTGGTTACAAACACTCGAACACATTACCACGCCACTGCCCGAAATGCGCTTGCCTGCTGCGAACCCTTACCTGGCGTTTGAAAACCGTCTGTATGACATAGAGCCCGGACGTAAAACGCCCACCCTGCTCACAGACAGGCCAGGATTTGCCTTTTGGTTCAAACAAGACACCCGCTTTCGGGTTACAAAAGGCCATTTTTATTTAGAGATAGATTCCCTTTGTTCGGTCGTG
This sequence comes from Pseudoalteromonas sp. McH1-42, assembly GCF_022347845.1. Classification (NCBI taxonomy): domain Bacteria; kingdom Pseudomonadati; phylum Pseudomonadota; class Gammaproteobacteria; order Alteromonadales; family Pseudoalteromonadaceae; genus Pseudoalteromonas; species Pseudoalteromonas sp. McH1-42. Next base: position 235,540 of record NZ_JAKRFU010000002.1, read on the forward strand.
AACCATAAGAGCATGGCCATGACCCGGCTGTTCGCCGATTTGTTTATGGACAGTGTCGCAGAGCAATTTTACGCTGCGGAGCTGGCCGGATTGAGCTATCACCTCAGCTCCCACCAGGGTGGTTTAACCTTACAAACCGCAGGCCTGTCTGCCAGCCAGCTCAAACTGGTGCTGCAACTGGTCGAAGCTCTGCTGAAACAACCGATCAGTGCCACCCGCTTTGCAGAATATAAAAAACAATTGATCCGGCACTGGAAAAACCACAACAAGAGTAAGCCTGTTAGTGAGCTGTTCAGTTTATTGGGTGCCCATCTGATGCCCTGGAACCCAACCCCAGAGCAACTGGCCAAAGCGCTCAAAAACATCAGCTTTAATGAGTTTTGCCTGTTTCGGGATAACTTTTTCAAAGAGATCCATATTAAGGCATTTATGCACGGTAACTGGCAACTGGACCATGCACTCGATATGCAAAAACAACTACATGCCCTGTTTGCCTACAGCGAAATCCTGGACGACCTGAAAAAACCACTCAACCTGGTTACATCAAATCAACACGTGCAAATTGAGAAGTCCGGGGCCGAACATGCTTTTGTCGAGTATATTCAGGCACCCACTAACAGCGTGGACGATAAAGTCAAAGTGATGGCTTTCAATCAGTTAGTCAGTCAAGATTACTTTGAGTCTTTGCGCACACAACAGCAGCTTGGTTATCTGGTTGGTGCAGGTTATGCCCCCTTTAATACCCGCGCCGGCATAGCATTTTATGTACAGTCGTCCAGCTATGACAGTGCCACCTTGCTACAACGTCATCACCAATACCTGGCCGATTTACTTGTTCAGCTGGATAGCTATGAAGCCACCCAATGGACTCAAGTGAAAGCGGCATTGCATGCCCAGATTGCGGAGAAGGACAAGAACCTGAGACTACGCTCTCAACGTTTGTGGATCGCCATTGGCACTGACGATCACGCCTTTTCAATGCAGGAAAAGCTCATTGCAGCACTTGAGGCGCTCACGTTTGATGATCTGAAACAGTATATAGTCAAACTGATTTCTAACGACTTTGCGAAAGTCACACTTAGGTGTAATTAACTCCCCGATATATCAGTGGCGCATCTTTGCCAATGCGCGCCACTGAGCAAGGCTTCAGCTGCAGTAAAGTGATCACCTCCCTTCAATCTTACATTTTCATGTCACAATTGCCGTCTCAATGCACAAAATACGCGCAGACATACCGCTTAGGTCCGAAATTAGGGATTTTTTCTGACTTTCTTTTTGACTCTGCCTGGGGCTTAGATTAGATTAGCAAATGTAATTGAACCTTTAAGCCTTATGACGAAAACAACAATTATAAAAACAATTACATCTGTTTTGTTACTTCTGGCCTGGCCGACAATAAGTGCGCCCCTGCCAGCAGGCATTATACAAAATAATTCTTCGACACTGCTCGTTTTGGTGGGCTTTGTCACAGCCGCCACTTTGCTCTACTTGGTTATCTTAAACCGCCGAACCAAACACTCCCTGAGGGCACTCAGACATTCAGAGCAACGCCTCAAAAGCACCGTAGAAGGCAGTGGAGACACACTGTGGGACTGGAACATACGCAGTGGTGAAATTACCCGTATAAACGATAAGTTTATGTTGGACACAACGCCAGGCACCCATCTGATCCCCAATGCCAGCCAGATACACCCTCAAGATCTCCCGCTGGTAGAAAAACAGCTCAAACTTCACTTTGCAGAGAAAACCGCCTTTTTTGAGGCCACTTATCGGGTCAAAAACAGCCTCGAGCAGTATCACTGGGTGCTGGACAAAGGCAAAATCATAGAAAAAGATGAAAACCTTAACCCACTGCGGATGACTGGTACTATCCGTGATATTAACCACCTTAAAAGTACGGAAGAGCGCCTGAACCTGTTCGCCAAGTGTGTCGAATCTCTGACCGACGCTATTGCTATTTATGATCATACCTTCCGCTTGGTTGACTTGAATCCGAGCTATATTCGAATCTTTGGTGGTGTGCGTGAACAGTATATCAATACCGAGTTTAAGCTCCCTGGATATGATGGCCAGTTTATCAATCAGATAAAAGCCGCCTTAAGGAAAAGCGAGCACTGGCAGGAAGAACTTAAACTCTACGACCAGACGGGCACTATGCTGCCAATCGAGATTTCCATTGATGAGATTAAAAATAACCATGGCCACATTACCAATTACGTGGTGGTATTCTCTGATCTAACCGAACGCAAAAAAGCAGAATCACAACTGCACAATTTGTCGAATCGAGACCGCACTACGGGCCTGCCCAATCGAAACCTATTCTTTACCAATCTAAAAAAACTCGTCGACCAAAAACGCGATCATGCTTTGCTGGTTTTTGACCTGGATAACTTTAAGAAAATTAATGACTCTCTTGGCCACCAGCTGGGAGACAGCCTGCTTGCTAAGCTCGCCATGCGCCTCAATAAACTGTGCCGTCAGCAAGACACATTTTACCGCCTGGGTGGCGATGAATTTGCCCTGGTGATGTCAGGTACGAATGACATTCACACCATCAGTAAAGCCGCGAAACAGTTTCTGGCTGTTATTGCGACCCCCTTTAAGATGGCTAACCACGAACTGGTGATCACCTCATCTGTGGGCATTGTGCTATTCCCGGAAGATGGCAGCACACCAGAGATTTTGCTGAAAAATGCAGACACAGCCATGTACCATGCCAAGCAAAAAGGTAACCACTACCTGTTCTTCAACGACTCAATGAATGAACAGGCCGTTAAACGTCTGCAAATTGAAAACCTCATGCGATTTGGCTTAAAAGAGGATCACTTTGTCGTTTACTATCAGCCCAAAATGGACATTGCCAGTGGCGCGTTAGTCGGTATGGAAGCCCTGGTCCGCTTCATCACGCCCAAAAAAGGGGTGATCAGCCCAGGCTTGTTTATTCCCATCGCAGAAGAGACAGGTCAGATTGTAGAAATCGGTGAAGTGGTACTGGACAAGGCCTGTAAAGATGTCAAACGCTGGGTTGATATGGGGCTATTCAACGGCCGAGTTGCGGTTAACCTCTCTGCCCGCCAGTTTAGCTTACCCGATCTCACCGCCCGTATAGATCTCATCTTGCAAAAGAATCAACTTCCATCTTATTTTCTCGAGCTGGAAATTACAGAGGGCACTGTTATGGATGATCCACAAGAAGCAATTTCAATTATGCGCTCTCTCAGCTCTCGCGGGATCCACCTGGCTATGGATGACTTTGGTACCGGCTACTCCTCACTCGCCTACCTGAAACAGTTCCCACTGAACACCCTCAAAGTAGACAAAGCGTTTGTAGATGATATGAACACAGAGCGTGGCTGTAACATGGTGGACTCCATTGTCACGATTGCACACAATCTGGGTCTGCACGTTGTCGCGGAGGGGGTTGAGCAGGAACAGCAGCTGCTTCAGTTGCAGCGCCTGAATTGCCAGACCATTCAGGGCTATTACTACGCTAAACCACTCTCGGCCGAAGAGTTCGAGCAATTCCTGCGCGCGCAGCTGTCTGAAAAACCCACACTACAGCTGGTAAACTAACGGCCGCCAGGGCCAGATTAATGGTTCTCAGCGGCAAAACCTATCTAGTTGGACCCTTCAGCCCAATCCAGGTTTATTAACACAGGTTTCATCCAAAACATATGGCTTAAGAGACTACGCAGGTATTTTTTCCTTAATCACGAGATTTTCGCACACCAGAGCAGACTAAGGACATGGCGCATTACGCGTGAGCGCACTTCAATGGTTTCTTCAGGCACGCAAGACACAATACTGCGGTCCCACCTGTTTGAGCCAGGCGAGCCGGTAGTGCGCACGAAACAGGATCCACACCATAGGTCCTGCAAACGCAGCTAATAGCACCCAGGAGCGCCTTGTGACGCCCGTACAGCGAAGCTCATTCAGCATCAGCAATCCACCCAGACACATTAAAACAGCATACAACACCAACACATTGCCTCCGTATTTGAGATCCAAACGTGGACGCCAGGTCAAACTGTGCGACACGTTAAGTAAATGGGTAACTTTTTTCCCGCGCAGTGTACAATAAGTCTAAAAAGCACGCAAAAACACTTAAATTGTTGCAAAATATTGCATTATTTAATTTAATACGTCCCCAGAAACAATTGGTTTCTCACTCAGGTACCCGAAACAATGAGTATCTGAAATCGCAAATAGCTACTAACTTATTATTTTAACAAGGTATTATTTGCGCTGACGTAAAAATAAGCGCAGCAAAGTATGCCTTCAGATCATGGGCCGGTCTGAACACAACTTACTTTCGCTGGCGATCCTGTTTGATTTTCCTACACTTAGGTTAAGCCGAACGGGATTGAAAGCTTATGCGTGCCAATTTGATTGCACTTTCACTGCATCCGGAGAGGTTCCTGTCTCCCCTGAAGCGCGTGAATGTTTAATGAAGTGGGCATTTGTCATTTGGTCATGGTGTGGTTAGCAGTCAAAGAGCGGGGGGAGACTCCCCCTTGAGCAGATTTGAAATTGGAACTGTAAAGATAAATGGACTGGTTAACCTCTGTGCGTTTTAATACGTATTTTTCTCAGTAGGGTGAAATATACTTATATTGTTGCGCAGCTTAGATAAGGTTATTCAGTTATATTCTTATTTGGTCTTAACTGACTGATAATTTTTACTTATTCCCAATTACAGAAATCTCACAAAAGCTGCTAAAATCAGCCCCATGTTGTTTTAATTTAATTTGTTATTTCAAGGACACGGGCGATGGATCAGAAATTCGTACATGAGTATTTACAGGCTAAGCCTGGGACCTTTATCACAAAACCGTTTGCACAGGACGTGGACGTTTACAAGGTGCAGCACAAGATGTTTGCCACCTTATATGAAGGGAAAGAGGGTCAATTGGGTGAAAATGGTGAGCCAGTTTGGTGGCTTAACCTAAAATGTGATCCAGATGAAGCACTTTTGTTACGCGACAAGTACGCTGCAATAGTGCCTGGCTACCACATGAATAAACGATTATGGAACACCATCGTACTTGATGGCAGCATCCCGGAAGAAGAAATCAAACGCATGATTGATGATTCGTATCAGATTGTTGTTGATAACTTACCCAGCGCGCAACGCGCAGAGCTTGATCGCCTCACTCAATCTTAGAGTGACCGTCATCATTGGCTTCCCTCGCACCAAGTGCGAGGGCCATTTTATTTCTCCTTTTATCAAAACCCCTCCTTTGTCATTCTGATGTCAATTATCCCTGTTTTAATGACAGTGATTTTCTCAACTTAGAATAAAGACAATGAAAAAAACACTGATCTCTTTAACGCTACTGGGCTTACTCAGTGGCTGCAGCCTGGATGGCGACAACGGACAAACAGGTGAGCAAGGCCTGCAAGGTGAGACGGGCCAGGCGGGCACGGCAGGTGAAAAAGGCGATAAAGGAGACGCTGGCGCACAAGGTGAAACCGGTGCACAAGGGCCACAAGGCGAGACCGGCGCTCGCATGACGGGTGATCTGTCAGCACAATTGGTAGGCCGTGCCGTTTTAAACGTAGCAAGCCCGGAAGGCGCTGCCGAAATCGTCGCTTATCACGCAACCAGTCAGCGTATCTTTGCACTGGACAGCTCTGGAGACAGGCCGCAAATCGCCGTAATTTCAGCCGCACAGCTTGATGCCGACAAGCTCAACAAAGACAATCAGGGTGTAATCACTAACACCAACCTCACCGTGACAGAAACGATTGCTGTCAGTGATGTGGTTGCCGCTGATGCAAACAGCCTGGCGATCCATGGTGACCTACTCGCCGTTGCCATGGCACGCGAAACCGGTGAAACCGGATTTGTGCTGGTCTACGATATTGCCGCACAAACACCTCAACTTCTGAAGTCAGTCGAGGTAGGTTACCTGCCTGATATGGTGACATTTAATCAGGATGGCAGCAAAATTTTGGTAGCCAATGAAGGCGAGCCAGCAGGCGATTATAGCGTTGACCCACAAGGCAGCATTGCCATTATAGAAGTCAATAACGGTCAGATTGCCGAACAGGCTGTCCTGTTAGGGTTTGAAGCCTTCAATGACCAACAAGCCGAGTTACAAGCCCAGGGCGTCGTCTTTGCCAACCCAACCGGGCGCACCATCAAAGGGCAGGCAATCAATACCAGTGTTGCGATGGATCTTGAACCCGAGTACGTTACTGTCAGTAAAGATAATCGTTATGCCTATGTCTCGTTACAAGAGAACAATGCACTGGCCATTGTAGACTTAAGTGATAACTCACTAACAATAAAAGGCCTGGGTTACAAAGACTGGGGTAAATGGACGTTGGATGCATCCGACAAAGATGGCGGCATCAATCTGCGTAGCTATCCGGGCTTGTATGGCATGTACCAACCAGACACCATCGCTAGCTATCAATGGCAAGGCGCGAACTTCATCGTCACAGCTAACGAAGGAGATGGGCGGGAGTACTTCTTCCCAGCTGCCGATGAAGCCGAGTGTACCGCTAATGGCGGACTAGACTTCGATGAGGACGATGGTTGTCTGGCATATACCGATGAGATCCGAGCCAAAGACCTGACATTGGCGGATAACTTTGCTTACATCAACAATGACAACGACGACCTGGGTCGCCTGAAAGTGTCGACCGTGATGGGCGATCAGGACAACGATGGCCAGTACGAAAAACTCTACACTTATGGTGCTCGCTCATTCTCTATCTGGGATCAACGTGGTGCTCGAGTATTCGACTCTGGAGACGAAATCGCACGTATCACCACCGCGTTGCATGGTGAACAGTTTAATAACGATGAAGACACCAACGAAGGCGATACGCGCTCAGACGCCAAAGGTGCTGAACCAGAAGCGCTGACATTGGGCCAGATAGGTGAACGTACCTATGCATTTGTCGGACTGGAGCGCATGGGCAGTATTTTGATCTATGATGTCACCAACCCGTTCAATGTCACCTTTACCACTTACCTCATTAACCGAGGTCTGGAAGAAGGGGCTGACATTTCGGGTGACCTGGCACCGGAAGGGATGACCTTTGTAAGTGCCGAGCACAGCCCGACCAACACCCCATTGCTGATCGTCGGCAATGAAATTTCCGGCAGCATTGCCGTCTGGTCGCTGACTCAGAAGTAAAGCGCCCTGTCTTGTACTGTGGCTGCTCTGTGCTGTACATTAATCAAGGTGTATAGCTCAGCCACAGTACAGGGAACTGAATGACCAAAATTGCAATACTCACCAGCGGGGGCGATGCGCCCGGGATGAATGCCGCTATCCGTGCAATCGTGCATAGCGCTCAGCACAACCAGTATGACTGCATCGGTTTTTTCCATGGCTACAACGGCCTGTTAAACGACGAGTGGCAAACCCTGACACATCGGGATGTGGCCAATGTGCTGCAATTTGGCGGCACTATTTTAAAAAGTGCCCGCTGCCGCGCAATGTGCGAGCCACAAGGTCCAAAGCAAGCCGTCAATACACTCAGAAAGCACCAGATTGATGCTTTAATCGTAATTGGGGGAGATGGCTCGTTTAGGGGACTTGAAGCGATTAAGGCCCACTGGGAAGGTCAGGTTATCGGCCTGCCCGGGACCATAGACAATGACCTGGCTGGCACAGACAACACCATAGGTTTTGCCACCGCGGTCACGACCGCCACCCATGCTATAGATAAGATCCGCGACACCGCAAACGCCTTTGAGCGTGTCTTTATTGTCGAAGTCATGGGCAGACACAGCGGCCATATTGCCTTTCATGTCGGACTGGCAACCGGCGCTGAGGCGATTCTGTCATTCGAAAATTGTGATTCTGCCGACACCAGACAACAACTGGATCGGCTGATAAACCAGATCCAGGTGCAACAGCAATACAACCACGACAGCTTTGTGATTGTATTGGCTGAAAACCTCTGGCCTGGCGGACCTCAGGCCCTCAAAACACAATTGGCTGAGCAGGCTGGTATCGAAAGCGCAGTCTGTGTACTTGGTCATATCCAGCGCGGTGGCAGCCCGGCGCCAGAAGACCGACTACTGGCCACAGAACTAGGACTGGAAGCCGTCAATGCCGTAACGGATAACCGAACTGGGATTATGATAGGCAAACAAGGGACGGCGTTACACAATGTGCCTCTGACCCATGCAATCAGCACCGCCAAGCCGGTTGACGCTCGCTGGATTAAGGCACAGCATGATGTACTCACCGAGTACTTAGTCAAACACCGTAAATAACTCGGCGTTTAACCATAAATGTACCAGGATACTGGCGGCGTAGCCCAGTGCTATCACTGGCGTCCATTTCAGGTGACCAAAGAAGGTATAATAGCCTCTGGCCTGTCCCATTAATGCTACGCCCGCCGCCGAGCCAATAGAAAGCAGACTGCCGCCAACCCCGGCAGTCAGCGTGATCAATAACCACTGGCCATGGGACATCTCAGGCTGCATTGACAATACGGCAAACATCACCGGAATATTGTCGACTACGGCCGAAACCACACCTAAGAACACATTGGCAGCCGTCGCAGACCAGTCTCCATACAACACTTCCGACATCAGGCTCAGATATCCCAGAAAACCCAGCCCCCCGACGCACATCACGATACCGTAGAAAAACAGCAAGGTATCCCACTCGGCGCGTGACACTTTCGCAAACACATCAAAAGGCACCACATTGCCCAGCGCCTTCAAACGTTCCTGGTCGCCGGCCTGCTCTGCCTCAGCGCGTTTTCTGTCCAATGAATTGGGTAAAGTGGTCCGTAAAAAATAGCCAAAAAACTGCAAATACCCTAGCCCCATCATCATACCCAGAACCGGTGGCAGGTGTAATAAGCTATGGCAAGAGACCGCTGTAGCAATGGTCACTAAAAACAACACCATGATGCGCCGCGCACCACGCTTTAGTTCAATGTGCTCATCACTAGCTGCTGGCTTCTTATTCTTTACGAACAAGCTCATGATCAAAGCGGGCACCAGGTAATTTGCCAGCGCCGGGAAAAACAGAGAGAAAAACTCAGCGAAATGCACGATACCGGCCTGCCATACCATCAGCGTGGTAATATCACCGAACGGGCTGAATGCGCCACCCGCGTTCGCCGCCACAACAATATTAATGCAGCTGAGGTTAATAAATTCCTTGTCACCCTGACCTACTTTCATGGCGACCGCACACATTAACAAAGCCGTCGTCAGGTTATCCGCTATCGGCGAGATGACGAACGCCAGAAAGCCGCTGAGCCAAAACAAAGTTCTGAAGTTAAACCCACGACGTACCATCCATACCCGTAAGGCATCAAATAAGCGCCGCTCTTCCATGGCATTGATATAGGTCATCGCCACCAGCAAAAATAACATCAGTTCTGAAAACTCGAGTAAATTATGCCGAAAAGCATGCTCAGTCAGCTCAGGTATATCATGCAGTACATAGTAGCCGCCGATCAGCATCCAGATCAGTCCGGCGGCCACCAGCACAGGTTTGGATTTACGCATATGAAGCTTCTCTTCTAGCATGACCAGAATATAAGCCAGTACAAAGATAGCAATGCAGATCCAGCCAAGGGCGGCCGAGGTGAGGTCGATGGGCGTTGCAACGTGGTTGGCCGCAGCTGATATCGCTGTCGGGTGCCAGAGCATAAAAATTAAGGCGAGCAAAACGTAAAGCGAGTTTTTCATGTGTTATCAGGTCCGAAACAGGGTTAAAACGTGGTTAACTTGAGCGCGGCTACTTGATAGCACACTTTTCGCTCCATCTGCATTCGACACAAGTCTAAGCCCACCGCCTTACTTAGAGTTGCTCTCCCCCGCCAGCCAACAAAAAACGGGTGTATGAACAGTGTCACACACCCTTATGATAAGATGATGAAATTTTATCAGTTGACCACAGTTCAGTGCCAACTAGGCGTCTTTACGACTGATCCGCTCAATCATCAGGATCAGGGCGAGGCCCGCCACAGCTAATAAAACGCAACCCAGTACGTAAGGTTCTTGGCCAGAAATACGAGCAAACTCTCCCGGCAACACATTGGCTTGCGTTAACGGTTTCTCTATCCCCTTGGAATTAGTGTAAGTGGTTAACACTTGCTTCCAGGGCCACAATAAGTTCAGTGAACCAAGCAAAAAACCACATAGCAAAGCAAAGGTGATCTGCTCAAAGCGACTAAGTAACCATGACAACAGACGTGAAAATGCCATTAGACCAACCACACATCCCCCCAAGAACAAAGCGATCAACATCACCTGCATCTCATTGACCGCACTGAGTACATGGCCATACATTCCCAGTAATAACAAGATAAAGCTACCGGAAATACCGGGTAAAATCATGGCACAAATTGCGATTGCACCAGCGGCAAAATAATACCAGGTCTGTGGCACCGCTTCGGCAGGCGCCAGAGAAGTGATCACATAGGCAATCGCTGCACCTGCCAAGCACGCACTGATGGTCGGCAGGTCCCAGCGAGAGACTTGCTTACCGACATGAATAAACGAAGCGATGATCAGGCCAAAAAAGAACGACCAAACAAATAACTGATGGTGCTCAAGTAAATAAGTAATGAGTTTCGCCAAAGAAGCGGCGCTGGTCAGCAAGCCCGCAAATAACACCACCAAAAAAGTGCCGTCTATATGTTGCCACGCGGCCTTTAATCCATTGCTTCTGAGTGTTTTAATGGCGTCCAGATTGACACTTTTAATTGCCCCAAGCAGACGGGCATAAATACCGGTAATAAACGCAATGGTGCCACCGGACACACCCGGTACTACGTCGGCGGCGCCCATACCTGCCCCTTTGAAAAACAACCAGATAAAATCACGTTTGGTGTCAGTTTTATTGCTCAAAGCACTCTCCATCGATTTTTTCGGCACGAGTTTACCGAAATTTTGTGACGCTGCACATAGTGACAGCCAGAATGTCCTCAAGCTTTGCGGTAAATTGCCGATACAAGGGCATTAGCAAGGTAAGGTGCGTAAACATGCTCAATTATTCCCGGTTTTTTCTGACAGTCAGCCTGATGATAAGCCTGGTCGTGACAACACCAACTCAGGCCGCAGAGCAACAGAACCCGCCGAGTAGGTCCTCACAATTTGACAGCGATCTACGCTACTGGCTGAGCAGCGAAAAGCTACTGACGATTAAGGATGAAGAGCAGGAAATCTCAGTTTTATTCTCAGAGTATATGGCCGCACCAAAACGTGGCATTATTATTTTGTTGCCCGGGATGGAACAAAGCCAGCTTTACAATAATGGCTTAAGTTACTTGCATCAGGCATTAACGGACGATGGCTACGATACATATACCTTGCCGGTACCCGATCTCACAAGCAACGGTGACCTTGCAGCGAACATCATTGACGCGCAGCCCAATGAAGTAAAAAGTTCGGCGATCCCGGTGCTCAGTGAACTGGCACTGGATAATTACAAAGCCGCATTGATTGCCCGTTTTGAAGCCCTCTATAAAACTCTGGCGTTGCGTCAGCAGGAACACATTGCCATTGTGGCATTTGGCAACAGTGCTGGCCTGTTTGCAGAGTACCTGGCTACTTTGCCCAGCGTTCGGGTCGATGCGCTGATCACCGTCAGCGCTCAGCTGGCCAATGCACAGAGAAACAGCCACTTGCCAGCCAGCTTATCACTCGTCGCGCCAGCTTTGCTGGATGTCTTTTATACATTCGACAGCCCCCTGGTTCTGGAAACCATAGACGATCGCCGCCGCTGGGCCAGACGTAACAGCAAACTTGATTATCGCCAAAGAGAGCTTTTCGGGGAGCAGCACCAGCCCTTGCAACATCAACGACTGCGTAAAGAATTAACCGGTTTTTTGCGCCGGCTCTAGTCTGAATTGGAGACTGACTTAACTACTGCGTTTTTGTTTCAGTAATTCATACGCTGATTGAATACTCTGGCTTTTTCGCTTAGCAATTTCCATCATGTGCGCAGGCAGACCCTGAGACACCAACTTGTCAGGGTGGTGTTGTGCCATCAGTTTGCGATACGCGCGTTTGATGTCCTTGTCCGATGCACCATCACTGAGACCCAATACCGCAAGCGCTTCGCTGCGTGATACGGCTGATGACTGAGGTTCACGTGCAGACTCTCGCTGTTGTCTTTGCTGACCCCCACTCTGGCGCTGCTGAGATTGCTGAGACTGCCATTGCGCGCGCTGCTGACGAAAACGAAACTCGGCCTGATAGCGGCGCAGCAAGAAATTATACTGAGTCTGAGAAATCCCCAGGTACTTGCTCACTTCGCGCAGTAATGCCTGTTCCTGCTCAGACACATGGCCATCCGAAAACGCCATCTGAATTTGAATTTCCAAAAACAATTGCAGTAAATCGTAACGCCTGGCAAAAGCTTCTCTGACTTCCCGCACCGCATCTTTCACCGAAAAGTCAGCTTCCTTGCCCGCTCTGAACGCATATTGTGCTTCACGCCGATCATCACCGGTTAACGCCATTTCATCCATAAAGGCCGTTGCCGCGCGAATATGCACCTCGCTGACTCTGCCATTTGACTTTGCAATATGGCCCATGACAGAAAAGCAGCTGGAGAAAAACAGCGCCTGGCGTTCACTGAGATCGTCACCATTTAAAAAGCCCTGGAATCCGCCCACTTTATCAAAATCTTGCTTTAGGCTTTTGTCGAACAAATGACCCAGATAAAACCCGAGAATAGCCCCCAGCCACTTGCCAAACATAAAGCCAAAACCAGCCCCCAACAACTTACCCCACATATGTGTGCTCCACTGCGTTGTTGATCTCAACTAACCGCTCAGGCGTGCCAATATCGTGCCATTGCCCCAGATAAAGTTCCGTTGAGACGCTCCCCTGTGCCAAACCCGCCCTGAGCATCGGACCCAGAGCAACAAATTGTTCCTGCACTCCGTTAAAGAAATCTTTGTGATATAAGCCAATACCCGCAAACGTATAGGCCTGAGTATGGGTACTTTGATGTGCCAGCGGAAAATCTCCGTCCGGATTATGAGGTGGGTTTTCCACCAATACCAGATGGGCCTCACCAGGTAACAGATGCAAACGCGACAAGTCATGCACTGCATAATCGGTAAAAATATCGCCGTTGATCACAATGAAGGTGTCTGTTTCATTGCACAACGCAGGCAGAGCCCGGACAATGCCGCCCGCCGTTTCCAGCCCCCCTTCAGGTTCATCACTGTATTGAATAGACACACCAAATGCACTGCCATCGGCGAAGTATTCACGTATTTTTTCGCCTTGCCACGCCAGGTTAATGACTATGTCGGTAATGCCTGCGTCTGCCAACCGTTTTATGTGGTATTCCAGCAAGGGCTTGCCTGCAACCTCAAGCATGGGCTTTGGCATAGTCGCCGTCAGCGGCATCATACGCTTGCCCCGGCCTGCGGCCAAAATCATTGCTTTCATTTTTGTTGTTCCAGCTTAGCCTGTACCAGGGGTATTATCTCGGATTGCAGACTGGTTGCAAGCCATTGAAATGTATCGACACACTTTGCGGCCTCGTAAATGTATTGCAAAGTTGGCAGAATGTTATGCAAATAACCTGGCTTGCCATCTCGCAAATATAAACGTGCAAAGATCCCCGCAGCCTTGAGGTGACGTTGTAACCCAGTCCACGCCAGTTGCTGCTGATATTCCTCAAAAGAACTGTGTGGTGCCAGCAGGCCGGCTTTGCTCAATACCTCAAAACTATAACGTTGCAAATGGGCCAGCTGCGCCTCAGGTAATCGGCAATAACAGTCTTTAAGCAACGATACTACGTCATACGTTACCGGGCCCTGGACTGCATCCTGATAATCTATCACCACCCACTGCTGGTTGTGCCACATCAGGTTACGGCTGTGAAAATCCCGATGCATGGTCACCTGCATCTGTGCCAGCATATTCCTGATCAGCGCCTGCTTTAGCGCAGTCCATTGTTGGCACCAGGCCTTCTGGGGCTCGAAACCCAACCAGCGATTAAGTAACCACTCACTAAATATTTCCAATTCCATGTCAATGAAGGCCGCATCATAGGGCTTCATCAGTGGACTGGCTGGCAGACGGGCCACGTCAGGCAACATATCAATCAAGGATTCATAGTCCCCCTGCACCTCAGACGCTGAAGCAAGCCGGTCGGCCAGATGCTCAGAGCCGAGATCTTCTAACAACACAAACCCGAGCGCACAATCTGCGACAATAATTTGTGGTACTCTTATTTTGCCTTGGCTAAAAATCGTGTTCAGCTCAACAAATGCCGTGACGTCACCCATCTCAGGAGCTACATCGAGCAAAATAGATGAGTTGCCCTGGTAGGTAACACGAAAATAACGACGAAAACTGGCGTCTCCGTCGAGGGCAGTTACCTGCTCCGGTAAGGCATGATAATGATTGTGCAAAAAGGCCGCGCGGGCCTGCGCTCTTAGCGCAACCTCTGGTGACAGGCTTGGGGTCATTTTTCTTACTATTTCCTATTCTTAACTACTGTAATTAACACGCTTTTCATTTATCATGTCTGGCTTGAAAATGAATTTCGGCAAACAAGGTTGATAAATGAGCAAAGCTTGGGGCCTCTTCGTGCTTCCCCTAATCAGTACAGCGACTTTTGCTAATTCGAACATTGATGGCCTTCAGTGTAAAGACTACTTTCAGCCTAAAAACTGGCAACCCATCGCTGATTTGCCCAGTGGCGCTATCGATATTCAGTCTGACAATGTTGAATTACAGGGCGTCGACAGTGCTGAATTCAGTGGCAATGTCGTCATTAGCTCCAATATCATGAGCTTGTCAGCTCAGGCTGCCCTGATAGACAAACAGCAAGGATTACTCAATGCCACCGGCCCACTCGTTTTTCAGGATAAGTACACCCTGGTTAACAGTACCGGTATGTTTGCCAATCTCCAGGAATACGAATTCAGCCTGCTCGGTGCAGATTATTGGCTGACCCAACAAAATGGCCATGGCAGCGCCGAAAAACTGCATGCCACCGCCAATCAGGTTGATTTGCTCAATTCCAGCTTTACCACGTGCCCAGGAGAAACCCCCTTTTGGTCAATCGAGGCCAGCAGTATTGTCATGAATCGTGACAGTGGCTGGGGTGAAACGCATCATACGATCCTCAAAATACTAGATACACCGATTGTCTATGTACCCTATTTTACATTTCCCATAGATGATCGCCGCAAATCCGGTGTGCTCACACCGACGATTAGCAGCTCCAGTCGTCGCGGCTTAGGAGTTGCAATACCGTACTATTTAAATTTGGCCCCGAATTACGACGCAACCATCACACCACGCTACATGTCAAAAAAAGGCACTCAGCTGATTTCGGAATTTCGTTACCTGACCAAACATCATCAGGGCCAACTGGCCATAGAGTTTTTGGAACAGGACGATTCTGCCAAGCAACTTGATGAGCGATATTTGGTCAACTGGACCCAAAACAGCTATTTTGATGAAAACTGGCGCGCCAGCGTCGACATCACCAATGTCAGTGATGACGCCTATATTTCAGATTTAGACTCCCAATACGCCAATGAAACGGACACTCAGCTCTACCGTACCGGTCAGCTCAGCTATTTAGGTGATGAATGGGCCGTTGACCTGAAGCTACAAAACTTCGAAGTTTTGGGTAACCACACTGAGTCATACGCGGTGTTGCCCCAGCTCACAGTTAACCACGTGACGCAAAACTATCAAGGGTTCAATTGGGGACTCACAGGCCAAATCAGCCACTTTACTAACGATGAACTGACCGTCACAGACGCAACCCGAATTCACTTCGAGCCAAGTGTGTCTTATGACTACAACGCCTATGCCTGGTCATTTGCCTCTAACCTGAGCCTGATGCATACCTATTATGAACAGGACGGAGATGAGGCGTTCTCACAATCTCAATATAAAAAATCAGTTTCCCGTACACTCCCTAAACTGCGCTTACATGGCCAGTTAAATCTGGAACGGCCAACAAACTTCATTTTGCAACAAGGTACGCAAACGCTGGAGCCACAGATCCAGTATTTGTACACACCCAGAAAAGACCAGTCCGGTATCGCATTGTATGACACCATAAAAATGCAGGACGACTTTTTTGGCTTATTCCGCGAGCAACGCTTTTCTGGCGTCGACTTTATCGCGCAGGCAAACCAATTTACGCTGGGCGCAACGACCCGATTGTTCGACAGCAACAACAGCGAGCGCTTTAACTTCAGCATGGGCCAGATCCTCTATCTGAGTGACTCAGCTAAGCCCACAGAGCAATCTTTGGAAACCAACCTACTGACACAAAACAGCCAGGAGTTTGGCAGTAAAAACTACAACGCCTTATTTGCAGCTGAAAGTATGTTGCATTGGCACCGTCGTTGGTACTTCTCCGCCGGTTTGCAGTATGATGCTGACGAAAAGGAGCTGATCCAGTCTCACATGACACTCGACTATCGAGGCAGCAATAAAAAGCTCGTTCAATTGAACCATCACTACGCCAGTGATGTCTCAGGATACGAAATTGATCAAATCGGTCTGTTCAGTAGCTTACCCATAGATGAAAACTGGCAGCTGGTTGCCAGCTATCATCGTGATATGACGGCTAACCGCAGCGTTGAAGTATTTGCTGGCTTGCAGTACGAATCATGCTGCTGGGCGGTGCGCATAACAGGTAAACGTCAAATACAAACTGACCTTAACCAAACGATTTCGCGTGATGACGCAATTTTTGACACAAGCTTTGGTATCAATTTTGTGTTAAAAGGGTTAGGCAGCAAATCAAGATATGATGCTAGCCAGTTACTACGTTCGGGTATCTTTGGTTACCGCAGACCGTTCTTTTTAAATAATTAACAACAAAGACTCTTATGAATTTAAAAAAGCTATTATTAGTTCCAATTTTAAGTATGACGCTGGCACAACCCGTTTGGGCTGAGCGTGTCCAGCTGGACAAAGTAGTCGCAACGGTTAACGACGGTGTGGTACTAAAAAGCGAAGTGGACAAGATCCTTAACCGCGTGAAAGAGCAAGCAGAGCAACAAAACACTGAGCTTCCGTCAGATAACGTACTACGTATCCAGGCCATTGAAAAACTCATTGATCAGGTGCTGATGGAGCAAATGGCTGCACGTATGGGTATGGAAATCTCCGATGCTCAGCTTGATCAGACACTGGCCAGCATGGCCAAAGATCAAGGTGGCAGCATTGCCGATCTACGTAACTCGATCGAAGCCACAGGCGAGAGCTTTCAGGCATATCGAGAAGAGATTCGTACTGAAATCATGGTCTCGCAAGTACAACGCGCCGCGGTAGATCGCCGTATCTATATCAGCCCGCAGGAAATCGCCAATTTACAACAAATTTTGGCACAACAAACTGGCCAGTCAGAAGAATATGATATCGGCCACATCCTGATCAAAGTTGACAGCAAAGCGAACCCGGAAGACATCGAAGATGCACGTGAACGTGCCGAAAAAGTCATCGAATTTCTCAATGAAGGCCGAGAATTTAAGCGTATCGCCATCGCTTCATCTAGCGGCGCTAAAGCACTGGATGGTGGTCAGCTAGGCTGGATGGGCATCAACGAAATGCCAACGCTGTTTGCAGAAGCGGTAAAAGGCAAGAAAAAAGATGACATTATCGGCCCACTGCGTTCTGGTGCTGGCTTCCATATTCTAAAAGTACAAGACATCCGCGGACGTCAGGTCGTTGAGCGGGTGGAAATGCGCTCTCGCCATATCCTGATAAAGCCGTCGATCATCCTTAGCGAAGAAAAAGCACGAGATATGTTAGCAGGCTTTGTGACAGATCTGCGTAATGGCGATGCAGACTTTGCTGAGCTGGCTAAAGAGCATTCAGAAGATCCTGGTTCAGCGCTTAAAGGCGGTGAATATGACTGGACAGATCCGACTACTTACGTACCTGCATTTCGCGATGCTTTAATGTCGCTAGAGCAAAATGAGATCAGTGAGCCATTCAGAAGCACTTTTGGCTGGCACATCGTTCAGTTGCTTGATAAGCGTGTTGCTGATAAAACAGAGCAAGCGAAAGCAAATCGTGCCCACCAACTTCTGTTTCGTCGTAAGTTTAAAGAAGAGAGCTTTAAGTGGACGCGTGAAATGCGCGAGCAGGCGCACGTAGAAGTAATCGACTAATAGAAGAACTAAGATGAGTTTAAGAATCGCAATCACCCCCGGTGAGCCGGCAGGGATAGGGCCTGATTTGGTCATCAAACTTGCACAACACGACTGGCCTGCACAGCTGGTCGCGGTTGTGGATAAAGACATCATGCTACAGCGTGCCAGGGAGCTAAATACGACCATTAAGCTCATTCCGTTTGACCCTGATGCACCAGCCGTAGCCGCGCCGCCTGGCAGTATTTATTACCTCCAGGTAGACCGTGGCTGTGACGTCACCGCAGGTGAGCTGGATGAACGCAACGGTCAGTACGTCTTAGATACCTTACGTATCGCCTCGGAAAAAAATATGGACGGCACATTCGATGCCGTCGTGACAGGACCCGTGCACAAAGGGATTATCAATCGCGCTGGTATTTCCTTCAGTGGTCACACTGAATATTTTGCGCAGCAGTCCAACACCCCCGATGTGGTTATGATGCTGGCCACAGAGGGACTTCGTGTAGCGCTGGTCACGACCCACATTCCGCTTGCTTACGTATCTAAAGCCATTACCCATGACCGACTCACGAAAGTGGCACACATTCTTTATCAGGACTTGCAAACCAAGTTTGGGATTGAAAAGCCAAATGTCCTGGTATGCGGGCTAAACCCGCATGCTGGTGAAGGTGGCCACTTGGGCAATGAAGAAATTGATACAATAGAGCCGGTGTTAACCGAGCTCAATGCGCAGGGTATGCATTTTGTTGGCCCGCTGCCCGCAGATACTCTATTTCAGGCGAAATATCTCGAAAATACCGATGCCGTATTGGCAATGTATCACGATCAGGGTTTACCTGTGTTAAAATACAAAGGATTTGGCAATTCGGTAAATATTACACTCGGATTGCCCTTCATCCGCACTTCTGTTGATCATGGCACGGCACTCGATCTTGCCGCCAGTGGCAACGCAGAAGTCGGTAGTTTCGAATTAGCGATCCGCGAAGCAATTAAGCTCGCCACCAAGAAAACACAGAGTTCATGACAGATAAAGTACATTTGGGCCACCGAGCCCGTAAACGCTTCGGCCAAAACTTCCTTAACGACAGCAACATCATCGATAAGATTGTGACGGCCATCGATCCCAAGCCTACAGACAATCTGGTAGAGATAGGTCCAGGCTTAGGCGCCATCACTGAGCCCGTGATAGAGCTGAGTGACCAGCTAACTGTTGTGGAACTGGATCGCGATCTGGCAGAGCGCCTGATCCACCACCCTTTTATGGGACCAAAACTCACGGTACATCAAGGCGACGCTATGAAGTTTGACTTTTCTACGCTCCTGAAAGGCGATGAAAAGCTCAAGATTTTTGGTAACTTACCTTATAACGTCTCTACGCCACTGCTGTTTCATTTATTTGAATTTGCAGATCAGGTTGAGCACATGCATTTCATGCTGCAAAAAGAGGTGGTAAACCGCATGGTAGCTGGACCAGGCAGTAAAGCCTATGGCCGCTTGAGTGTTATGACACAATACTATTGTCACGCTATTCCGGTGATCCAGGTCCCTCCCACGTGCTTTAAACCAGCACCCAAGGTTGACTCTGCGGTCGTGAGGTTGATCCCCAAAGATGCGCAACAACGCAGTGCAAAAAGCACCAAAGTGCTGAACACAGTGTGTCTTGAAGCCTTTAATCAAAGACGTAAAACGTTGCGCAACAGTTTATCGAACTTAATGACTGCCGAGCAACTGAGTGACCTTGGGATCGACCCGGGTTTACGTGCCGAAAATATTTCCCTTTCGCAATTTATTGAGATAGCAAACTGGATCTATGACAACAAAGAGTGAGATCGGCTCACCGATCAAAGTATCTGTAGAAGCCTTCTATGTTGAAGGCCAATCTCAGCCAGAAAAAGACAAATATGTCTTTGCCTACACCATTACCATTAAAAACCACAGCTTGTGTAATGCCAAGCTGGAAAGCCGCTATTGGTTGATCACCGATGCCAACGGTAAAGAAACCGAAGTCGAAGGTGATGGCGTAGTCGGAGAGCAACCAACGATCCGTCCAGGAGAAAGTTACCAGTACACCAGCGGCGCAGTGTTAGATACGCCAGTTGGCACAATGGAAGGCTACTATGTGATGCGCAATGAATTTGGCACTGAATTTCGCGCTCCAATCCAGGTATTCAGACTGAGCCGTCCGGATATCCTGCACTAATGGCCAATTATGTGGTCGGTGATCTGCAAGGCTGCTTTGCACCGTTAAAGCAGTTGTTGCAGGAAGTTGCCTTCAACCCAGCGCGTGATCACCTCTATCTGGTAGGCGATATTGTAGCTCGGGGCCCAGATTCACTCGGCTGTCTCGACTTTGTGTTTCGCCACCAGGATTGCGTCACTATTACCCTTGGCAATCACGACTTACACCTTATCTGCAATGTATTACTGGGCAAAACACCTAACCCTAAAGACAAGCTCGACGCCCTATACCAGCACCCTCAATTACCAAATTATCTGGCCTTTTTGCGCCGTCAGCCATTGTGCGTGTATCTTGATAACTACCGCACCTTTATTTCTCATGCAGGTATTCACCCTGATTGGGAGATTGAACAAGCCCTGTCATTAGGTCGCTGGGCGCAACAAAAATATCAAGGCGATGAGGCCAGCCAGTTTCTGCCTGCGATGTACGGTAAAGAGCCCCGTCTGCTACTGGATACTGATGAGCAAAGCCGCTTTAATACCATAGTCAATGTATTTACCCGGATGCGCTTCCTGACTTCGCAGTGGCATCTCGATTTTGACAATAAAGGCACGCTGGACGATGCCGGCGAGTTACGTCCCTGGTTTACTCATCCACGCTTCCAAAGTGAGGCCAATCGTTACCTTTTTGGGCACTGGGCAGCCTTGCAAGGGATCACAAAAGTCCCCAATGTCACTGCTTTAGATACAGGGTGTGTGTGGGGAGGACCGATGACCCTGCTTGATTTAGACGCAAATGAGCAAATTTCGAGCAATTAACTGTTTCTCAGCCGATTTTACTGAATTTTGAATTCACATCTGCTATAAAATACTTAACTATCGCGCAATAAATCCGATAAGCATTCATTCAGCTTTAATTTGATGGTACCCGTATGAATTTGACTGTAAGCCAACGTATCTGGGGTGGTTTTATAATAATCACTCTACTCCTGTTGATGATCGGAGGAAACTCGCTGCTAAGGATCGCCAATATAGATAATTCCACAAGACTGGTTAATTCGCTTTCATTGCCCGCTCTGGACAGCAGTGCTGCGTTACAAATTGAGTTCACTCAGATGAGTAAACTCGCCCAGGGGAGTTACTTTACGCAATCACCCGATGAGCTGAACTCACTCAAGGCAAAATTCAATGAACGTCAGCAAGCGTTCAATAAAACCTTTTCTGAGTTAGGTGCTGTGGTTGATCAAGACCCAGGTCTGGCACAAAGCAAACGCCAGGTCGAATCAAGCTTCAACCAATTCTCGACCTCTGTGCAGGACTTGTTGAGTAACAAGGCCCGCGAGCTAATGTTGGTAAAGACACTTAAGCAACAACTTGAAGACACAGAAATGGCCGCCGAGGATGCCACGACAGTGGTATTGGATATCCTCGATTTAGACGGCTTACAGGATAGTGACAGCCGCGCTTATCAGGCAGCAACAAAATTAGAAAACCTGTTTAGTTCTGCGGTGACAACCAGCACAGATATGATGACCATCAAAGAGCGCAACACGCTGGACATCGTTGACAAGGAACAGGCCTATGTACTGGAAGAGCTGGAGCGCAATATGTCTTTAATGACAACCACAGTCGCGCAGCTCGACAGCACTTTAGTAGACGACTTACAACAATACTACGATGACCTGCTAACTCAGCTCAAGGGTGCTAACGGCATTTCCGGCAATGTCGGTCAGCTAATCGCGGCACGACAAACAACTCGTACAGAGTTAGACACCGCTGAAGCGACCACCAACACCGCCCTGAAACAGCTTGGTGAACTGGTTGCACAATCAAAGCAACTGGCGTTTGATATTCAGGATGAAGTACGTGCAGACGTCACCTCTGCAAATATGTGGACCTGGGTTGGTATGATCATGGCTGCCTTGTTAGCAATCGTCATCGCTTACCTGACTGTCAGTCGTATTACTAAGCCACTGTCTGAAGTTAATCGCGTCTTAAATATCGTCGCTCGTGGCGACATGACCCAGACACTGGATGACTCAGCAAAAGATGAGTTTGGTGAACTGGCGCGCAGCTGTAACAGCCTCATAGCCAGTTTGCGAGAGTTGATCACTGGTATCGTATCCCGCTCAACTCAGCTTGCTGCTGCCTCGGAAGAGACCTCAGCCATTACCATTGAGTCTAGCCAGGCAATTAAGAGCCAGCAGTCTCAGGTTGAGCAAGCCGCGACGGCAACCACTGAGATGAGCAGCACAGCCCATGGCGTGAGCAACAGTGCCCATCAGGCATTGCAGGAAATCAAGAATGCCGATAAAGAGGCCGAGCGCGTTAAGGGCATTTCTCAGGATAACAAGCACACCATTGAACAGCTGGCTCATGAAGTCGAAGCGGTGTCTGAAGTAATCAACAAGCTACATCAGGACAGTTCAGCGATTGGTGGTATCCTGGATGTGATCCGCGGTATTGCAGAACAAACTAACCTGCTTGCCCTGAATGCCGCCATCGAAGCAGCACGTGCCGGTGAACAGGGTCGTGGATTTGCGGTTGTTGCCGACGAAGTGCGCTCCCTGGCCAGCAAAACGCAGGAGTCGACACAGGAGATCCAGGCCATGATCGAATCATTGCAAAGCGGTGCAGAAGAAGCCGTCAGCGCGATGTCGAAAGGCCAGCAACAAGCGGAATCTTGTGTTCACCAAAGTGATGTGGCCAATGAAGCACTTAATTCAATCACGGACGCCGTGTCTCGTGCACATGACGTGAGTGAAGAAATTGCCAACGCAGCCAATGAACAGCAACAAGTCTCTCAGGAGATCAGTGAACGTCTTGAATCCATTGTGACCATCGCCGAACAAACGGCTGAAGGGGCAAACCAGACGTCTATTTCAAGCTCAGAAGTGGCCAAACTAGCCGAAGAACTGAGACTGTCTGTTGACCAGTTCAGAGTCTGATATCTGTTAATGAGTAATGTCAAAGGCCCGCTCAGTGAGCGGGCCTTTCTGTTGCAATCAAGACAACATTTATACCCATTTTTTACTTAAGATAAATGGTGCTTTTCTGATCAGGACATACAGGCCCATCGTAACCACTCCGTCAACAGTTGTAATTTAAGGGACAATCCTGCACACTTACGCGGTTTTTAACGGAGTAAAAAATAATGAAAAAAACACTGTCTCTAATTGCACTTTCTACTTTACTGGGTGGCTGCTACTCCAGCCCTGAATCTGTCAACAGCACAGCGCGTTTTGCAAGCCCGGAGGTAAATAAATCCCCTTTTCACCTCAGTCTGTCTTTGAGCACAGATACTCTTAATGTCATCCCGCTGAACACCACCGAATACGTGACTGATGATTCGCATTTACGCGCTGCAGCAGAGCTGTCTTTGGGCAACGGTTTCGAATTAGGCTGGGCAGCCGGAGGAGAAGGAAAATACAGTCTGAAATACCAGTTTTACGGCAAAAGCAGAGAAGAGGCCAGCAGCGGCGATGTCTCCCATGCCGTGAGTATCAGCTATGTCAGTGGTGATGACTCTGGAGTTGAAGCAGGCAATTATATCGGCGGTACCGCGTATAATAACGCTCACTGGGAATTTGATAAAAACGCCATCGATGTGGCGTTGATTAGTGGCTATCGCCTGACCCCGGAGCTTTTGCTATATGGTAGCGTGTTCTATCAGGACGGCGACATTGACGGTCGTTATTACATCCCAAACTCCAGCACTTGCAAAACAAAATGTAAAACGGACCCCATCAACAGTGATGGTAAAAACTACGGTGTCAGTCTAGCGCTTGAGTATACTTTCACACGCAACCTATTTGGTACGCTTGAGGTCACTCAACATCACGCCGATTGGTTTAACAGAAGCCAGTCAAAGTCTACTGCAAACTTTAATTTAGGCTATCGGTTTTAACAACAAAATGGCTGGTATATGGCAGTCTATCTTATCAACCTGGCGATAAGATATGTCTAGATGCTCCATGCAGTCATTGCCAGCCCAAATGCCTCTGCGATTCCTGTAAGCACAAAGAGGCGACAACTTGCAAAGCTGTCTGATTACACTAATTCAGCCACCTCACTAATTTCGTGACTCCGAATTACACCACCTGAATGTAGACAGTATCATTGAGGTGAAAGCGAGGTGAAGTCTAGCAATAGACCCAGTCAGGTCAGGCATAGCCATCACTAACTGGATCTATATCCTCACTTTTACTTTGGTTAGTTTATTACAGAAAGTATTGGTATTAACCAGGCTGCAATGGGTAAACATCGCTCAAAGTGTGTCTGATCCAACTGAAATGCGCTTTCATGGCAATTTCTTATTTTATAGTAATCAGGCAGGATATTGCTCTCACCAATTGTATCTGCCGCAACTAAACCGGGCGCCAACGGACCCTTAAATATTCTTAAGAAAATTTGATCTCTGGCCGCTTCCGCACCCCAAAAATAGAATGGCCTCACGCTATACTGACGTTCATAGTCTCGCTTTTGATCTTCATGACCATGCTGTCTAGGCAACTTCGGCGATCTTTCCATCCAAGCATGATTACCGTCTAAAGACGCTATCCAACCAAGCATAATATTACTATTTGGAACATGGCGAATATCAACCCCAGCTTTACGGGCGAGACGATTAAGCTCACCTTTACCTAACAGTGCTAACTTAGAGAGCTGAATTGCGTTGTAAACAGGCGCAAACTCTTGAGGACTGAATTTCCCATTTTTTAAATGCATGTCCCCTTTTATTCTTTCAGAAACATCTGGAATTAGAAGTAGCTTCTTATTTAATCCATCCATTTTGAAAGCATTATTAATCACATCATCGGAAGGCGGATTGCTAATCCAGCGAAGCATTTTTTCCTGATCGTCATTGAGAATTTCTTTAACGACATGCTTACCAATCCTTTCAGATAACGCGTTAATATCCTTTTTTATCTGATTATACTGAGAGTAAATACTTGCCAAACCATTATGGTCTTTAGCTAGGTCTTTTAGAGATTCAGATAATTGGCTTTGTAAATTTTTAAGCTTCTTAGCCGCTTCACACATGTGAGGAGTAACAGTTCCTATTGGATCGCCCGTATAAATAGGACCGTAACAAGCCAGCCATTCTGTAATTGGCTTAGCACTAACTGTATAATTTTTACCATCCGCGATTAGTTTTGCCGTACTGATATTAGCGCTAATGTATGCTTCACCTGCTTTTTCTACTGAATACTTGAAAAACTGTGAATAGGCGGCATCCAACGCAATTGCTTTTACATCTAACTCATAACCAAGGGCTAATGCGGTCGTAACCAAAGCAAGTGCCTGTACAGCTTCATTCTTTGACAGTTCTTTGATACCCAGCGCCTTAGCTGTTTTTTTAAGCTCAGGATTACTGTCCCAGATAGATTTAAGTTCAGATTTTAATCGTGCTAACTCGTCCTCTTTCTTTTTTAATTCATCAACTATACGTCTTGCATGATCGTCACTCCACAAACACAACCCTTTCCTTTCCTGCTCTTTACGATATTCATCAGCATCCTTACAATTCCTAAATGGGTCATCGAAAGAAGGACAAAAAGCAGATGGAGAGAATGGTAAGAGTTCACATACCACATAGTTACCTATGTTCCCCCGGTTAAGTTCTTTTATTTCTTCTTCAAGTCTTGAGATATTTCTTTGCTGCTCTTCGCGCTCGGCGCCCCCCTTTTCATACGCGGCAATCAGATCATTGTAATATTTTTGTCGCTGCTTCGAGATATTGATCCAACTCTCTAGTGTCCGTTTTAAAATACCAAGAGGCTTAGCTTGCTCAGCCGCTTCATCTTCAAATGCTTTCATACTTTGAAGGTGTTTTGAAAACGTTGACTTTTTATATTGAGCTGACACACCATCGTTATCCAGCAATTTCTCTTTAATTGCCTTTATTTGATTGGACGACACATTAAGCACACTGCTTGCCTGTAAGCTGTAAGGTTGATACTTAGAAATATACATTTCTAGTAATTTATGTCTTATCTCTACAGCAAATGCATCAGAGTCACCCAGATCAAACGCATCACCCGCGTAAGAGTTAACATAAGTATGGGCAAACACATCGCTGGCGGCATGGCTTAAATACCCTGAATAAAACGCACTCCATTCGGAGGAAGATATGCCATCTGGCTTTGTCGACAAATAGGTTAACCACTGGTTACTATTCCAACCGGTGCCTGCATGAACAGTGACTTGTCCGCCAATAAAGTCAGGTAAAACATCGGGACCATTTGTACCCAGTAAGTACAAGTTTTGATTTGCCAGAATAGCACTTGCTAAATCTTTATTTACAGCAAAGTCACCATAAGGGGGGATTGATACTTTATGATCACGTAAGTCATTGATGACCTCTTTACCAACATACATATGCGTTTTTAGTTCGAAGGCAGCAACCATGTTGCTAACTAACGCAGACAGAAAAAATAAAAATTTAAAAAACTTCATAATTATTTTATATAATTACTTCTTAATAATGAGAAGCAACTCCTTTTTCGTTAAATTCGAGCGCATTATCCATTTATCGCGCAAGTTCTCAATTACTATTTCCACATTTAATAATTTAACAAAGTTAAAGGCAGGAATTATTAACAGAAAATCACAATCAAAATAAAAACAGAAATAAATTAAAAATATATCTTTTATTTATAATTTAAATATAACAAAGGTAAGACCACTGTTTCACTCTCCCAATGGGCACTCCCTACAAGATTAAATTGCTCACAGCATATCTATCGACATAAGTAAATGTGTTACTCAGAAATATACCTGGAAGTAACCGGTTCTTCAGCACTGAATATAAGTCCCAAGCCTGCGAGGCCTGCCGTGAGCGAAGTTTGAATAATAGATTAGCGGTTATCTGTGGCTCAGACACCTACATAGATTAACGAGGAGCACTCCGGAAATGACAGTATCAGTTAACCAGTATGACTAAACTACAGCAGCCTATTTATCACCCGTTTGTACCAATGGATTGGTTACACTCTCGCGCTGACTTCATCTCTCACCACAGGTCTTTGCCCAGTGCTGTACAGCCAGCCCAGCGTAAACTCTCCACCCTAAGCGCAAGATTGAAAACGCTCGATTACCTTCATTGTAAGTTGATCCATAGCCATGGCTTTTCTCATAACTGTGAATGGCCGCCTTGACTACGAGCACAGGCATGAGAGGTGACAAAAATATTCCCAATACCCGTGTATATTTTTTCAGCAAAATGACTCTTAGATTGTTTAGCACCTCCCAGGATGGGTACTGTCACATATCCTGACACGCAATCACTCTAGATGATAAAATGGCTGTCAGCCATCATGTGAACCGTTATCCAGACCTTTTCACCAGGCACAAAAAAGCCGCTTAAGTTTCCTTAAACGGCTTTTTCAATATTAGCGTTTGAGCTTAATTGAACAAGGCATTCGCCTTAGCAACAACATTCTCAACCGTGAAGCCAAAGTGCTTAAACAGCTCAGCAGCCGGCGCTGACTCACCAAAAGTGCTCATGCCTACTACTGCGCCATTCAAGCCTACATACTTGTACCAGTAGTCTTCAATACCCGCTTCAATCGCAACACGACGTGTCACAGCCGCTGGCAATACTGACTCTTTATACTCAGCAGATTGTGCATCGAACGCATCGGTAGATGGCATAGACACAACACGTACGCGCTTGCCACTGTCACGAAGCTTTGCAGCCGCTTCTACAGCCAGCTGAACTTCTGAACCAGTTGCAATCAGGATAAGCTCTGGCTCACCGTCACAGCTCAGCACATAACCACCTTGCTTAATGGCTGCTACCTGCTCGTCGCTACGCGCCTGTTGCTCAAGCCCCTGACGGGTAAATACCAGTGACGTAGGACCGTCTTTACGTTCGATAGCCTGCTGCCAGGCAACCGCTGATTCAACCTGGTCGCACGGACGCCAGTTAACCAGGTTTGGTGTCATGCGCATGCTCGCAAGCTGCTCTACCGGCTGGTGTGTCGGGCCATCTTCACCCAGACCGATTGAATCGTGGGTGTAAACGAAAATACTTGGTTGCTTCATCAATGCAGCCATACGCACTGCGTTACGCGCGTATTCCATAAACATCAGGAAGGTCGCGCCGTAAGGAATGAAGCCTTTGTGCAGTGCGATACCATTCATGATGGCTGACATACCGAATTCACGTACACCATAGAAGATGTAGTTACCTGACGCATCATCAGCGGTCAGGCCTTTAGAGCCTTCCCATAACGTCAGGTTTGAACCTGCCAGGTCCGCAGAACCACCCATAAATTCAGGTAACAGTGGGCCAAACGCATTCAATGCATTTTGTGACGCTTTACGGGTTGCCGGATTGGCTGGATTGGCCTGTAACTGTGCAATGTACTCTGCACTTTTCTGTGCCCAGTCAGCAGGTAACTCGCCTTTAGTACGACGTTCAAACTCTGCCGCCAACTCAGGGTAATGCATCTGGTACTCAGTGAATTTAACCAGCCACTCGCTCTGAATTTGCTGGCCGTGCGCCGCAGCATCCCACTTAGCATATACAGACTCAGGAATATCAAACGCTTCGTGCTCCCAGCCAAGGAATTCACGTGCCGCTTTGATCTCGTCGTCACCCAAAGGGGCACCATGACAATCGTGGCTGCCCGACTTGTTTGGTGAGCCGTAACCAATCACTGTCTTACAGCAGATTAAGGTTGGCTTATCCGACTCAGCGCGCGCCGCTTCGATGGCAGCGGTGATCGCCTCGCTGTCATGACCATCCACATCTGCAATTACGTGCCAGCCATACGCTTCAAAGCGCTTAGGTGTGTCGTCGCTGAACCAGCCTTCTACTTCACCATCGATAGAAATACCGTTGTCATCCCAAAATGCGATGAGCTTGCCCAGGCCCAGAGTACCTGCCAAAGAACATGCTTCGTGAGAAATACCTTCCATCAAACAGCCATCGCCCAGGAAAGCATAGGTGTAGTGATTCACGATGTCATATTCATCACGGTTAAACTGTGCCGCCAGAGCCTTTTCAGCAATCGCCATACCTACCGCATTGGTAATCCCCTGGCCAAGTGGTCCTGTGGTTGTTTCGATGCCTGGAGCATAACCATACTCAGGGTGACCTGGTGTTTTAGAATGCATTTGGCGGAAGTTTTTTAGTTCATCAATTGACAGATCATAACCAGACAAATGCAATAGAGAATAAATGAGCATGGAGCCATGGCCATTTGATAATACAAAGCGGTCACGATCGACCCAGTCAGGGTTATTTGGGTTGTGCTTTAAATAATCGCGCCACAATACCTCTGCGATATCGGCCATACCCATTGGGGCACCCGGGTGACCGGATTTGGCCTTTTGAACTGCGTCCATGGACAGAACGCGTATGGCATTTGCAAGTTCTTTGCGAGATGGCATGAAGTCTCCTACTTTTTTTGTCATTTGAGTGGCAAATCTGTACCTAATATACCCGTGTGGCGACGATGTCATGTTTACCTTAATGTGTGGCAATTCAATGCATGACACGCCGAAATGCAGGTAACTCGATTAGAAAATTGGTCCCCATTCTTACCTATTAGGGTAACCACTGCAATTAAAAATCAATGAATTCTTAGCGTCACCGGGGACTTTTTTACTGCGTTTTTCGCAAAGATTTAAAATTAGACGTCTAGGCGTAAAAAAGCTATGCAGCCGTGCGCGTTTTCGATAATATATCGCTCTGATTTTTTCGCGCTATTCCTGTTGTTTGTGAAGCGCAATATTTGTGAGCATAAATACAATGGCAAAACATTTATTTACTTCTGAATCTGTTTCTGAGGGTCATCCGGATAAAATCGCCGATCAGATCTCTGATGCGGTACTAGATGCAATCCTTGAGCAAGATCCAAAAGCACGTGTTGCGTGTGAAACTTACGTAAAAACCGGCATGGTGATGGTCGGTGGTGAAATCACCACTAGCGCCTGGGTTGATATTGAAGAACTAACGCGTAAAACGGTACGCGAGATTGGCTACACTCACTCAGATATGGGTTTCGACGCCGACTCGTGTGCAATTCTGAACACCATTGGTAAACAATCACCAGACATCAACCAGGGTGTTGACCGTACTCGTCCTGAAGAACAAGGCGCGGGAGACCAGGGTCTGATGTTTGGTTATGCCTGTAACGAAACCGACGTATTAATGCCGGCACCTATCACTTACTCACACCGTCTGGTTCAACGTCAGGCGCAGGTGCGTAAAGATGGCACTCTGCCTTGGTTGCGTCCTGATGCGAAGTCACAGGTAACATTTGCCTATGAAAATGGCAAAGCAGTGGGTATTGACGCGGTTGTCCTGTCAACTCAGCACTGTGATTCAGTTTCCCAGGATGACCTGGTTGAAGCAGTGATGGAAACCATCATCAAGCCAGTTCTACCAGCTGAACTAATCACTGAAGCGACCAAGTTCTTCATCAACCCGACTGGCCGTTTCGTTATCGGTGGCCCAATGGGTGACTGTGGTCTGACTGGCCGTAAAATCATCGTAGATACATACGGTGGTATGGCACGTCACGGTGGTGGTGCATTCTCAGGTAAAGATCCATCAAAAGTTGACCGTTCAGCCGCTTACGCAGCACGTTATGTTGCTAAGAACATTGTAGCAGCAGGCCTTGCGGACAAATGTGAAATCCAGGTGTCTTACGCAATTGGTGTTGCTGAGCCAACGTCTATCAGTGTTGAAACCTTCGGCACAGGTAAACTAGAAGAAGCACGCCTGATCGAATTGATCCGCGACCACTTCGACCTGCGTCCTTATGGCTTGATCACTATGCTGGACCTTGAACGTCCAATCTATCAGCCAACTGCGGCATACGGTCACTTCGGCCGTAATGAATTCCCGTGGGAAGCAACAGATAAAGCAGAAGCACTTAAAGCCGCTGCTGGTCTATAATTGTAAACCCAGATTTACAGACAAGGCGCCTTAGGGCGCCTTTTGTTTTACGGATTGAAATAATTAATTCCCAGAAATCAGAAACTCTTCAATATCTTCTTTAATATCCACATAATCATCATCGTGAATATTTAAGACAATCATTATCTTATCTTTAAATGCATGCCAGTCGGCACAATTGCGAAAGTACTTTCCTTCAAATGCGAGATTTTCTGCCAGTTTAAGAATGGCAAAGGCCTGTTGTTCGCTCTCATCATGCTCTTCTTCCAGGTACTGCGGATCATGGTGGCGTAAGATTATCTGACACATGGATTTGGGAATATTCCAGGAGCTCGCAAGATAATAACCCACCACCGCATGATTGGTCGGATACAACTCCTCCTCATAGTGCGCCAAAGTATATTCAGGTCGCTGTATCGCGCGAGTCATGACCTCTTTGTAGTTGTCATAGCGCATCGCCATAGCCGGTATACCCGCATCATGAAACAAACCCAATAACTGCAAGTTCTCAATGGGGACATTCGCGCGTACCCGCTTGCCAATTAACATCGCTATCTGAGAAATATCAATGGCATTGTCCCAGAAGCGCTCTAACGAAATACAACAAAGACTCTGGTCGAACGCTTCTTTCAATAAGTAGCCAGTAACAATCTGTGTGATGCTATTGAGCCCCAAAAACATCACCGCCTGTTTAATGTCAGACACCGTCCTGGACATCCCATAGGCCGGAGAATTAATCACTTTTAGCACCGCGGCCGATGTTGCGACATCTTGTGAAATGATGTTCGCAACACGATTGAGCTCGGGCTCTTCACTATTGAGTTCATTCTGAATGTGTTCCAGAACTTCAGGCTTTGCAGGCAGATTAAAACCGGAGCGTAACTCCGCCAGTGTTTTTTCATCAATATTGAGCATAACAACAAACAAGTCAGGCTAGTTTGATTTTAGTGTAGACGATGATCCAGTGATGATCATTCGAACGGGCAGGTATTTGCGGGCGTAATGGCCCAAGCCTTGGCATTGTGCGCCTGTGCCTGCAGTAATGCATATAGTGCGTTAAAAGAGGCGCGAGTGTTGCGCAATGCTACTTTGTCGACAAACCACTGCGGCGCATCGCCCTGAATATCTGCCGAGATCTGGTAGTTTATTTCAACGCCATCGTCTCGTTCCGTCAGAACCCATTGCACTATGACAGGTTGAATGCGGATCATTCCCGGTTCAGACGGATACTCGGCGGCTGAGCGTATCGTTAGCACATAACTGGCGGGCGACTTTTGCAATAAGCAGGCATGCGTTACCATATCCCGCTTGCGCAGTGGCCAGGGCAAATCAAAGTGGGTCAAAACCAGCGTCTGATTTGGCGCAGGACGAGACAAAATCGTGACGGCGCTGACATGCTTAACCCACTCAGAAACACGGGTGGTATCATGTAGCAGGTTAATCACCGATTTTGCACTGACGCCAGGCCATTTTCCGGTGACACGGATCCTCAAAGGATGATCAGGCGGCTTCTGATAACTGATAGAAAATAAAGAAGAGTGATACCAGGGCTGCCAGCTTGTCTGGCTCTGCACGCTGTGACCAGCAGCCGCAAAGCAGACTAGCCACAGCAGCATGCTCAGACATGCTAAACGCGGAGTATCACCAGTAAGGTTCACTGTTTAACGAAGCCTGACGACTTTGTTCCATCGCACTAACAAGGAAATCAGCCTTTTGCTGCAGCCAGACCAAGATATCCTGCAATGCCTCATTTGGCTGACCTTCACACAATTGGCGAAGATAAAACAGCGTTTCCAACTCATAAATACCATAGACAATATCAACCCAAGGCGCTCTAAACGCCTGACGGGTTTCTTTGTCGTATAACTTACCCAGACAGTGACCGCTAAGCAGCATGTTTTCCAGCGGCTGGCGGCATTCCAGGTATTCTTTCACTGTCATGGTACGATCAGCCGGATAAAGCGTCGTTATCTTGTTCCAGTCGTGGTCGTAAGCACGCTTGGCCAAGGTCTCGACCGGACTTTGCGCAGCTGTTATTGCGTTTTGATCCCAGTTTTTGCGCCAGGATTTGTCCAGCAACCAGCGAGTCAGTGCCAGGATCAATCGGTTGTATCGCGAGCAATGGAACAGATCTTCAATATCAGTCACGGTTGGCTGAACGTCTTTCATATCGGCAATGACCTGAGCCAACTCAGGTGCATTGGAGATCCGTTTGAAATAGGCATGTCGCTTTGAAGTATAGGTTTTCAGATGAATAGCATTTTCCACCCAGCCCAGTTCTGACAATAGCCACTTGAGTTCTTTGCGTAAAAATTCCGTTGACGACTTATCAACAAACTCCTCGAACAACCAAAATGCATGACGGATCAGGCTGACGCCGTCAATGACGCGCTTCAGCGTTTTGAGACTCGGCGCATCGAGATAACACTGCTCGTGTTTCTGAACAAACTGAATACCGTGGTTTACGGTGGCGACCAGTGCTTGCTCTTGTGAGCAACCACGAGGCAATTTAATCACGCCCA
Organism: Pseudoalteromonas sp. McH1-42; assembly: GCF_022347845.1. Lineage (NCBI taxonomy): Bacteria > Pseudomonadati > Pseudomonadota > Gammaproteobacteria > Alteromonadales > Pseudoalteromonadaceae > Pseudoalteromonas > Pseudoalteromonas sp. McH1-42. The sequence goes on from NZ_JAKRFU010000002.1 coordinate 269,248, forward strand.
GAGTTTTATTCGCCTTGAGCGGCTTATCATCGGCGATACGATAGCCTCTTGCCGCCTTGGAGTATAATCCGAGCCTGAGCCCAATATGCTGTAACAAATGATCGGCCAGCAGAAATAAATCATCTCTGTCGCCATCAATTAACTCAATTTCAAGCTCAGAAATTGGCTCAACGACCCCCTGTGCACTGATCTCACCTTTATCCAGTACTACCTCAATTTCACTACCTGCCTCGGTCTCAATCAACCAGGTACGGCGAATAAAGTTGGTACTGAAGATCGGGAATAAATTACTGGCGATTGATTCCAGCTGCACACCCATAGGCCAAATACTGCTGTCAAAGGCATGAATATCTGGTCGACTGCCCTGAATGGGTAGATTGTATTCTGGACGCTGATGCAACCCTCCAACCACTTCACCCGCAAGTTTGATCGTCTGCTCGCAGTCGTCATCATTGCAGCGTGTGCGTAAGCCTATGTCCAATGCACGTAACTCCCGGCTAGGGGTATCAAAGTAGGCATTTTTCAGGTTTTTAGCGGGCTTGTTGCTGACTTTTTTAGCAAACTGGGTAATAAGGGCTGGGATCAGCGGAACTTCATTGTCTGAAACCAAAAATTTCAGTTCTATCTCAGTGTCCATCAGGGGTGTGATTTACCTATGTAATTTTCGAACCTTCAAAATATACAAAGGGTCCGCACTTTGCAAACCTTTTAGTAATTATTAGCGCATTATCACCACCAATCCCAACCGGTTTCGTCAATTACAGGTGTAAACATGTACACCTATCTTCACCATGAACGCCCTCACAGCTGAGCTGAAAACCAACTGTTCACCCTTTTCCTGCAAAACCTGCCCCTTGCCTTTGCGCCGGGAAATCCCTACTATTTTGTTAACTTTATAACGATATCAATATTTAAGGCCTGCAAATGCTGAAAAATATCGCTTTGCCGCTGCTGCTGTCTGTGCTCTCATTGAGCGCAATGGCGGAGCAAACCGAGCTGCAAAATGAGCCCACAGAGGCACAGTCAGCAACTGACAATAATGGCTATATTGTCGACGATTTATACTTATTCATGCACACCGGACCGGGCAAGAATTATCGCATTCTGGGCTCTGTTGAAGCCGGAAGCCCGATCACCATCCTCAATGCAGAGCAAGACAACTTTATTCAAATCAGAGATGACAAAGCACGCGAAGGATGGGTAGAAAGCCAATTCGTCACATCAGAGCCAGGGTTGCGTCAACGACTCGACAGTGCCAACCTGGCACTCAGCGATAGCAGCAATGAGCTCAATACGTTACAGAGCCAAATTCCACAACTGGAACAAGCTAATCTGCAACTACAACAAGATAATGAGGCGCTGAAAAACAATATCACTGAGTTAGAAAAAGCGCTTGAAGCTCAGGTAGAGTCAAGTAAAAACAAAGCACAAACAGAACAACACATGCTATTGAGCTATGGTGGCGGTATTGCCATTGCAGGCATTCTGATTGGTGTCATATTAACCCTGGTGTTGTCACGGCGTAAGCGCTACGACGGCTGGGCGTAAACAATCACCAATTAAAAAAGGCCTTTACGGCCTTTTTTAATTTCTGTTACTCAATACCCAATAACTCAACTTCAAAAATCAACAGTGACCCCGGCGCTATTTTCCCGGCTGCTCTATCACCATAACCAAGATCAGGTCCGATAAAGAAACGATACTTATCACCCACCGTCATTAACTGAACGCCTTCTGTCCAGCCTGCTATCACCTGATTCAGACCAAAGCTAATTGACTCTCCGCGCACCACTGAGCTGTCAAACACGGAACCATCCAGTAAAGTGCCATGATAATGCACGGTCACTTTATCGGTGGGCCCTGGGTGAACGTCCCCATCCCCTTTGCTCATCACTTCATATTGCAGGCCTGATTGCGTGGTCGTGATCCCCGGCTTTTGGCCGTTTTGCGCCAAAAACTCAGCGGCTTCAATACGATTCCCTGCCGCCGCCTGCTTTTGCTGTTTACCGTTTTTGAAAATAAGCCATCCCAGCACAACGATGACCAGGACGAGAACAATATTGGTTATTGACATAGTGACTACCTAAATTATGAATGATCTTTATCTTGTTCAGTTGACGGGTCGCTCTCAGCGTCTTTGTCATCGCCATTAACCACGTCGGCAATTTGCGCAAGGCGAGCCAGTGCCAATGCGTTGATGCTTTGATCCGGATACTGGCCATTCACCAGCGCTCCTGCTTCTCGTTGCATCAGCAAAGACAATGCCTCGTCGACTGTCGCAACCGCGAAAATATGGAACCGACCTTGCTGTGCCGCAGCCAGCACTTCGTCATCCAGTACCAGGTTGATCAGGTTGGAGCGAGGAATGATCACGCCCTGACGCCCGGTCAGACCGCGCATTTTGCACAACTTAAAGAAGCCTTCGATCTTTTCATTGACCCCGCCAACAGCCTGCACTTCACCATGTTGGTTAATCGACCCTGTCAGAGCCAGAGACTGATCGATAGGCAGCTGAGTGATTGCAGAGAGTAAGCCACATAACTCGGCCAGAGACGCGCTGTCGCCGTCAATAAAACCATAACTTTGTTCAATGGCAATATTGGCACTGAGCGTCAGGCTAAAGCTTTGCGCATACTTGTTACCCAGATAACCGGTTAATAGCATCACCCCTTTAGAGTGGATAGACTTGCCCAGCTCTGCTTCACGTTCAACGTCTATCACGCCATCAGCGCCAGCATATACAGTTGCGGTAATACGCGCTGGGGTACCAAAAGCCGTATCGCCAATGTGCAGCACTGTCAGACCGTTGACTTTACCGACGGCTTCACCGTCAGTAGCGATAAGCGTGTGCCCCTCTTCAATGTCGCTGAGCATATTCTCACTCAGCTGGCCGGTTCGATACTGTTTGCCGACAATGGCTTCATCGATATGTGGCGCATCAATCTCGCTCAGCCCATCCTGTTTAGCGTAATAGCTTGCCTCTGCCACCAGTTCCAGTACGTCCGCAAACCGCGCTGACAGCTTATTCTGATGCTCAGCCTGACGATAACTAAACTTCAGTAAACGCGCCAGCGCCTCGCCGGTCAGTGTGCACTTCAAAGTCTGCTCACAGTACTCCTGCACCTTAGTGACAAACTGGTATTGTAGTCGGTCACTGTCCGGCAGATAGTAGTCAAAATCGGCCAGCACCCGGAACAATTCTCCGAACTCTTCGTCGTACTCACCAATGGTGTAATACAAATCACGCGAGCCCAGCAAGATGATCTTCACATCCAGCGGGATCAGCTGAGGTTTAAGGGTAAAGCTGCTGCCCACTGAGCTGTCCTGATAGGGCAAGTCGTTTTTAATCTGGTGCGTTTTCAAAGACAGTTTGAGTCCATCCCAGACCTGTGCGTTGGCCAGCACTTTGTCAGCGTCCATGATCAGATAACCACCGTTGGCACGGTGTAACGCACCCGGCTGAATAGAGCGGTAACTGGTGATCAGGGTTCCATGGGCGTTGGCATACTCTATTTTGCCAAAGATATTGCCAAAGGTCGGGTTAGGCTCGTACACCACTGGCGCGGCCTGCCCTTCTTTAAACTCCACCAGAATATTAGGCGCAAAGAAGTCGCTCAGCATGCCTTTGGCATCAAAATCGTCTTTGCTCTCTTCTGACGAACTATCGTCATCGAGCCAGTCGAGCACAGCATCGACAATTTCTACGCGTAAATCTTTGAGGTAGCGGATCACACCAATGTGGCTGGCATACTTATGCTCCAGTGCCTTCAGCAGAGGCTTAGTCGCCAGCTCAATGGTAGTTTTCTTGAGCTCACGGAGCTTTTCTGACGACTCCCGCTTCCAGCGCGGTAACTCAATCAAAGCCTCAATCAGGCAATCTTCGAGCTTTTCAATGGCATCGAAGAAGTGTTCCTGAACCGCCTCCTCCAGTGCCATGAACTCAGCATCATCAAGCGCTTTGCCATCCACCACAGGGGCAAAACTCACCACCCCTTTTTCTTCCATCATAGCGACGCTTTTCTTTGCGGCCAGTTCTTCCACCGCACTCAGGGCGGCGTTGTATTTGTTATCAAAGTCCCTGTCGAGCGACTTTTTCTTACGCTGATAACCTGGGTTATCAAATGCAGCCGGAAACGTATCCACAACTTCGTCAAGGAAAGAATCAATGTCGTCAGCCAGGACTTTGCTCTCGCCCGCCTGCATAAACAAGGCAATGGGTTCTCTGTGGTCGTCGTAGTTATTTACGTACAACCACTCTTTGGGAGTCGGGCGGGTTTTACAATGTGCTTCGAGTTTATCTTTCACCATGGTGAATCGACCCGTCGCCGCTTCACCCATAACAAACACATTGTAGCCGGGCAGCTCCATACCCAAGGCAAAATCCAGCGCACTTTGCGCCCGATTCTGACCGATAAAAGGTAAGGGATCCGGATAAGGATTTTGCATGCATGTGGAGATGTGTGGCAAAGACACACTGGGAGCCAGCTGTTCGCTGCTCAAAGGCTTAATGGTTTTCGTCATTCCTAACTTCTTTCTCTTGGCCGGCCGCACGACACTCGCATGCAGGGCTGTGATTAAGGGGTAAGTGCCTTACGAGCAAACTCACCGTGCCCACATTCGCTGCACGAGGGAATTTCCAACGCATAATAGACATTCGTTTTATGGCCGCAATTTTTACACACTAATTGCCCCAATGCTATCCATTCCCCTTGTTTGTAAATGCCATCGTGTTGAAAGTCGTGCACTAATGCTTGCCATTCGAGCTGAGTGCGATCTTCCAATTGGGCCAATTCATACATTACGCTGGCTTTAAGCTCTTCCCAGGCCACATCATCGTAATGGTCTTTGTGTTCACTGAGGTGCGCCAGGTCACGCTTTAGAAAATAACGATAATCCGCCAGCTTGTCTTTTGACAGCTGCTTAACCGCCTCCTGGGCATCCATAAACTCCCTGAGCAATTTTTTTAGCTCGTGCTCTTTAACGTCTTTCAGCCATAATGAAAAGTCATCCAGCCAGCGCTTGTAATCCGCCATGTTTGCCTCCCGACTCACGCTATTTCGCAGCCTATTTTCAGTGTCTACTAGTCAGTATAGTTCAGCTAACGTCACAGTCCTGAAACAAATCATCATCACTGCACCAATTTGCGCTCATAAATCCGCTTTGAAGCGCTGTGATCAGCGCGTTTTTTCGGGTATGCTATCGGCAATTTTCTAATTAGTTTGCAAGAAGTCTGGAAACGTCAATGCAAGAGCAATACAACCCGCAAGAAATCGAACCTAAAGTTCAGTCCCATTGGGAACAAAATAACAGCTTCAAAGTTGTTGAAGACGAATCAAAAGAAAAATACTACTGTCTGTCCATGTTCCCTTACCCAAGTGGTCGTCTCCACATGGGTCACGTTCGTAACTACACCATCGGTGATGTGGTCTCGCGTTTCCAACGACTCCAGGGCAAAAATGTGATGCAACCTATGGGTTGGGACGCATTCGGCCTGCCTGCGGAAAATGCTGCAATCAAGAACAACACGGCGCCAGCAAAATGGACCTACGAAAACATTGATTACATGCGTAACCAGTTAAAGCTGCTTGGCTTTGGTTATGACTGGGATCGTGAAATCGCAACCTGCCACCCGGATTACTACAAGTGGGAGCAATGGTTCTTCACTAAACTGTACGAAAAGGGCCTGGTTTACAAAAAAATGTCAACCGTAAACTGGGATCCGGTTGACCAAACCGTATTGGCTAACGAGCAGGTTATCGATGGTCGCGGCTGGCGTTCAGGTGCCATCGTTGAGCAAAAAGAAATTCCACAATGGTTTATTAAAATCACCGACTACGCGCAAGAACTACTGGACGATTTGGACCAGCTTGAACACTGGCCTGAGCAAGTAAAAACGATGCAGCGCAACTGGATCGGTCGCTCAGAAGGTCTGGAAATCGACTTTAAACGCGCCGACAACGATGAGCAGTTCACTGTTTACACTACACGCCCGGATACCTTTATGGGTGTGACTTACGTTGCTGTAGCAGCCGGACACCCGATTGCTCAGGAAGCAGCGCAAAACAACGCAGACATCGCTGCGTTTGTTGAAGAATGCAAAAATACCAAAGTTGCTGAAGCCGACATGGCCACCATGGACAAAAAAGGCATCGCGACCGGTTTCTACGCTATCCACCCGCTTACCGGTAAGCAAGTGCCTATCTGGGTTGCGAACTTTGTTCTGATGGATTACGGCTCAGGTGCCGTGATGGCCGTACCAGGTCACGATCAGCGCGATTATGAATTTGCCAGCGCCTACGGCCTGGAAATCAAACAAGTGATTGCCCCGGCAGCTGACAGCGAACTACAAGCTGATTTAAATGAAGCGGCGTTTACCGAAAAAGGCGTGTTAATCAACTCTGGTGAGTTCGATGGCCTGAATTTTGAAGAAGCCTTCAATGCCATCGCTGAAAAGCTGGAAGGTATGAATGCGGGTAAGCGTAAAGTGAACTTCCGTCTGCGTGACTGGGGTGTAAGCCGTCAGCGCTACTGGGGTTCACCAATTCCAATGCTAAATAAAGCGGATGGCAGTGAGCTGGCTGCCAGCGCAGACATGCTGCCAGTGCGACTGCCGGAAGACGTCGTAATGGACGGTGTTACTTCACCAATTAAATCAGATCCTGAGTGGGCCAAAGCCACCGTTAATGGTGAGCAGGTATTCCACGAAACGGATACCTTTGACACCTTTATGGAGTCATCCTGGTACTACGCGCGCTACTGTAGCCCACGTTACGACGAAGGCATGCTGGAGCCAGGCGCAGCTAACTACTGGCTGCCGGTAAACCAATACATTGGCGGTATTGAGCACGCTATCCTGCACCTCTTGTATGCGCGCTTCTTCCACAAACTATTGCGCGATTTTGGTCTGGTGAATTCAAGTGAGCCATTCGAGCGCCTGCTGTGTCAGGGCATGGTATTGGCTGAAACTTACTACCGCAAAGATGAAAAAGGCGGTGACATCTGGATTTCACCAACCGACGTAGAAACCGAAACCGACGACAAGGGCCGCATCACGAAAGCCTGGCACAAAGACGATGGTGAACCGGTATTCTCTGCGGGCATGAGCAAGATGTCGAAGTCAAAGAACAACGGTATCGACCCACAAATCGTTATCAAACAGTACGGTGCCGATACCGTACGCTTGTTTATGATGTTCACGGCACCACCAGAGCAGACGCTGGAATGGTCTGACTCAGGTGTAGAAGGTGCACATCGCTTCTTGCGCCGGGTTTGGAAATTTGCCGTAGACGTTAAAGCTGCTGGTACCGCTGAGCTGGATCTGAACGCCTTGAACAGTGCACAAAAGACGTTACGTCGTGAGATCCACAAAGCGATTGCTAAAGTAACGGATGACGTTGAGCGCCGTCAGACTTTCAACACCGCTATTGCTGCAATCATGGAGCTGTCAAATAAGCTGGCCAAAGCGCCTCTAAAAGACGCCCAGGACATTGCACTGGCCAACGAAGCACTGGAAGCCATGATCATTATGCTGGCGCCTATCACACCTCACCTGTCTCACGAGCTGTGGGAACAACTTGGCAAGCAAGGCGATATTCTGGATGCACGCTGGCCTCAGGTTGACGCCGCAGCCCTCGTAGAAGACGAGAAGCTGATCGTAGTACAGGTCAATGGTAAACTGCGTACTAAGCTGACTGTGGCGGCAGACGCAACCCAGGAGCAAATTGAAGCACTGGCATTTGCCGATGAAAACGTGCTGAAGTTTACCGAGGGTAAAACCATACGTAAGAAAATCTACGTACCAGGTAAACTGTTCAATGTGGTAGCCAACTAATGGCTGCCCTGCTGAATACCCCTTTATTCAGTATGACAAGGCGCTGGCATGGTTTCATGCTGGCGTTGTTTGCCTGTGTGGCGCTGTCGGGGTGTGGCTTTGCGCTTAAGAAAGCCTCGTACCTGCCTGATGACCTCAGGGTCCTGTATCTGAGTGGCACCGACAGTAAGTCAGCGCTTTACTCAAGCCTGAAACAGGCTCTGAGACGCGCCCAGGTTGAGCTGTTGCCCTCTCCCAAACTGGGTAATGGTCAGAAGGCCGTAGAGTTGCACCTGTATCGTGATTCCCTTGAACGCCAGACACTAAGCCTATTCAAAAATGGTCAGGTCGCACAATATGAGCTGGCCTATAGTGTTCGCTACCGCCTCACGCGCCCTGGGTTTGAACCTGTCGAACAGGAATTTGAACTGTACCGCAACTATCAGGATGATCCGGACAATGCCCTGGGTAAAGCGCAGGAACGTGAAATCATCCTTAGCGAGTTACGAGAGCTTGCCAGTCGCCGTATTATTCGCGAATTATCTCAACTCTGATGCGTTGTTATGCCAATCAATTAGCAGGCCAGCTTAAACAAGGCCTGCATCCGTTTTATCTGATTTTTGGTGAAGAGCCTTTCCAGGAAGCCCAGTGCGTTACCTCGGTACGCCAGGTGGCTAAACGACAGGGCTTTGATGAAGTGATAAAATTCAGCCTGCTGCCCGGTTTTGACTGGCAGGAGCTGGTCAATCAGTACAACAGTATGTCACTGTTCAGCGCCCAGACACTGATTGAATTCGATCTTAATCAGCAGAAGCCACCCACCCAGGCCGTAGCCATCTTAAAAGCGCTGGCGGCAAACCCAAACTCGGATGTGATTTTAATCCTCAAAGGAGCCAAGGCCTCGCAGGATATTCAGCGTAGCGCTTGGTTTAAAGCACTGGATAAACATGGTTTGTTTGTGCCCTGCTATGCCCTCACCGGCTACCATCTGCAACGCTGGCTCGACGATGAGTGCAAGCGGCTCAAGCTGAACCTCAATAATGATGCCAAACGCAGTCTGCTGCAGGCGACTGAAGGCAACCTGCTGGCAACCCATCAGGAGCTGGAAAAGCTATCTCTGTTGTATAAAAATGCCCCCATCGATCAGGAAAAACTGCTCAGCGGTCTGCTCAATCAGGCTAAGTTTGACATCTTTGACCTAAACGATGGGCTATTACGTGGCAACCCTCGTACTTTAATCAAAGTATTGAATAAATTAGCTCACGATAATGTTGAGCCTGCCAGCATTGCCTGGACACTGCACAACCAGGCTCAGCTGTTGCTCAACCTTAAACACTTAATACAAGCAGGCACACCGACACCGGATGCATTCAAAAAACACAATGTGTGGAAAAATCAGCAGCAGAGCACCCAGCAAGCCCTTGATCGACTGAACACTGCGCAACTGGAACAATTGCTCGTGCTGCTGGCCGAATTCGATTCCGCTTATAAGCGCAATATTCTGGTTGCGCCTTACCAGGCGTTGGCACACATTGCCCTGAGCTTTTGCCAGTCTCTGCCTTTTTCTCTGCCCTACGAGGAGCTGGCATGATAGCAGTGTTCGGCGGTACCTTTGATCCCGTGCATCTGGGTCACATCAATATGGCCACACAGTGCATGGCTGTACTCACACTTTCCGAACTGCGCTTTATCCCCAACGCCGTACCTGTACACAAAAAAGGTCCTTCTATCAGTACCGAAGACAGGTTGGCCATGTTACAGCTGGCCACTGCGCACGACTCCAGATTCACCATTGACCGAAGGGAACTCGAGCGCGATACACCTTCGTATTCTTTGCTCACGCTGGAAGAGCTCAAAGCTGAGTATCCAGATCAGGCCATGGTGTTTTTAATGGGCATGGACTCGTTTAACAGCCTGGACAAATGGTATCGCTGGCAGGATATCGTGTCGTTATGTCACCTTGTGGTGTATCAGCGCCCGGGCGATGCCTTTGCGCCGTCAGCGGCGTTGCAGACTTACCTTGAACAAGCGCGCTGTAGCGAACCTGAGCAACTTAGCACGCTGCCTGCTGGCCTGTGTTATTTTTTGCCAGGCCAACCGTTTGAGGCTGCGTCCAGTACCATCAGAAATGCGATAAAACAGCGCCAAGCTGTTGAACCTTGGCTGAATAATGCAGTCCTAAAGTATATTCAGGCACATCAATTGTACCTAAGCAGTAGCGACGACACCTAACCCGGACAGCAATGGATAGACAACCTCAGTCACAGACTTGAGTTTCCCCCTGCTAACCGTGTTACAATTGCCGCTTATTTGTAGCAAAGAGACAGAGATTTGGATTCAAAACAATTACTAGATTTTGCATTAGACAAAGTCGACGACATGAAAGCCCGCGATATCGTTCACCTCGATGTAAGAAATACCTCTTCCGTCACCGATTACATGGTTATTTGCTCTGGTAACTCCAAGCGCCATGTGCAGTCGATTGCCGACCATGTGGCCAAAGAAGCCCGTCATGCCGGTGAAACCCCGCTAGGCCATGAGGGTCAGGATACAGGTGAATGGGTACTGGTTGATTTGGGCGATGTAATTGTTCACGTCATGCAAGACCAGACACGTGACTTCTATGACCTAGAGAAGCTCTGGGGTTAATGTGAAGATCCAGCTAATCGCAGTCGGTACAAAAATGCCTGGTTGGGTAGAAACTGGCTTCAAAGAATACCAGCGGCGCTTCCCCAAGGATATGCCGCTAGAGCTTATCGAGATTTCGGCGGGTAAACGCGGCAAAAACGCCGACATCAAGCGCATTTTGCAACAGGAAGGCGAAAAAACCCTGGCAGCCATTCCCAAGGGCAACCGCATCGTGACGCTGGAAGTAACAGGTAAGCCCTGGGACACGCACCAGCTTGCCAGCAATATGGAAAAGTGGCAGCTTGATGGCCGCGATGTCAGTTTGTTAATTGGCGGACCAGAAGGCTTAGCGCCGGAATGTATCGCCGCCTCGGAGCAAAAATGGTCACTGTCCAATCTGACACTGCCTCACCCACTGGTGCGCATTGTGGTAGCTGAAAGCCTCTATCGAGGCTGGAGTTTAAATAACAACCATCCTTACCACAGGGAATAATCGCCATTATGCTCAATCATAGGCCGACGATCCGCGATCACAGCGCAGAAGCAAACCTGTTTGCGCGTCGCGCCTTTATTGGCTTTGTCTTCGTGGTTACTCTGATAGGTATCCTGCTACACAACGTGTACAAATTGCAGGTGACGGAGCACGAAACCTACCAGACCCGCTCCAATGATAACCGCATCAAAGTCATCCCGGTCGCACCAAACCGAGGTCTGATCTACGACCGCAACGGCATCATTTTGGCCGAAAACCGCCCGGTTTATAACCTGGAAGTCATTCCCGAAGACGTGGACGATCTCGAAACTGCGCTCACCCAGGTACGTAAGCTTATCGACATCAGCGATCAGCAGGTCGAAGAGTTTCGTAAAGACATTCGCCACAATCGTCGCTTTAAAAGCCAGATCCTGAAAGGCCGTCTGAATGAGCAAGAAGTGGCCACGTTTTCCGTTAATCAGCACAAGTTTCCCGGTTTCAGTATTGAGGCCCGGCTGGCACGCTATTACCCTTATGGCGATACTCTCACGCACGCGCTGGGGTATGTCGCCAAACTGAATAAAAAAGAACTCGCCGAGCTGGAATCAGAAGGTAATGCCAGCAACTATCGCGCAACCCGGGATATCGGCAAACTGGGCATTGAGAAGTTCTATGAATCTCGCCTGCATGGCGTGGTCGGCTCACAACGCGTCGAAGTCAACAATCGCGGCCGTATCATTCGCACCCTGGGCGTGGAACCGCCACAACCCGGTGACGACCTGGTCCTCACCATGGATATTGGTTTGCAGCAAATAGCCCAAAAAGAACTCGAAGGTGTACGTGGCGCCATTGTTGTGCTCGATCCTAAAGATGGCGGCGTACTGGCCATGTACTCTAACCCCAGCTACGACCCTAACTTATTTGTCCACGGGATCAGCAGTAAAAAATATCGTGAATTGCTCAACCCCGACAGGCCCCTGATCAACCGAGTCACGCAGGGTCGCTATGCACCCGCATCCACAGTTAAACCGCATTTGGCCATCCTGGCATTGGAAGAAGGGCTGGTCACAGAACAAACTAAACTCTGGGATCCGGGCTTTTTTCAGATCCCCAATGTTGACCACCGCTGGCGTGACTGGAAACGCTGGGGACATGGCCACGTTGACGTCTACAAAGCCATTGAAGAATCGTGTGACACCTATTTTTACCATACCGCATACCAGCTGGGGATCACCAAGATCAGTAACTTTATGAGCCAGTTTGGCTTTGGTGATTTATCGGGCATAGATATCCATGAAGAGACCTCTGCCATTATGCCCACCACTGACTGGAAGCGTCAGCGTTTCAGAGAAAACTGGTGGCCAGGCGACACCATTTCGGTTGGTATCGGTCAGGGCTACTGGACCGCAACCCCGATCCAAATCGCCAACGCAGTGTCTATTTTGGTTAACAAAGGAGCACACAGACCGCCGCATCTGGCACAGGTTGCCCGTCATGATAATGAAGTTACCCAAATGTACATCGATGAGAAACCCCCCGTGGTATTAGAGAACCCTGATCACTGGCGTATTGCCCTGGAGGCGATGCACAACACGGTCTACAAAACCACAGGCACAGCGCACAAAGCGTTTAAAGGTGCAACTTACGATCCTGCCGGTAAAACAGGCACGGCGCAAATCGTCAGTATCGCTCAGGGTGAAGAATACGATGCGGAGAAGCTACAGGAAAGGCACCGCGACAATGCCATTTATACCGGCTTTGCCCCTTACAACGACCCACGTATTGTGGTTGCCATTGTGGTCGAAAACCAGGGCGGTGGTTCTGCCATCGCAGCTCCGATAGCCCGGCGCCTGATGGACTATTATTTTGCCACCTACCCAAGTGACACGGAGGGACAATGAGCCCGTTGAATCAACAACGCACTATCTGGCAACGGCTGCATATTGACCTGCCGCTGCTGCTCGCCATGCTGGCGATGATGCTCGGCAGTATCACCATAGTCTACAGTGCCAGCGGCCAGGACATGGACATGGTGGTGCGCCACAGCAAGCGTATGTTTGCTGCCTTTGCTGCTATGCTCATTGTCGCACAACTATCTCCCAACACTTTAAAAAGGCTGGTGTTTCCCATGTATACCATAGGCCTGTTGATGCTGGTAGCGGTATTGTTTGTCGGGGTCAGTAGTAAAGGTGCGCAACGCTGGCTGGATCTGGGTATTACCCGCTTTCAACCGTCCGAAATCATGAAAGTCGCTGTGCCTATGATGGTTGCCTGGTATATCGGTCGCCACCATATGCCGCCACGCTTTATCCATATTATTGTTGGCTTTGCCATGGTGCTGGTGCCGACTTTGCTGATCAAAGAGCAGCCCGACCTGGGTACGTCTATCCTGATCGCCAGCTCGGGGATTTTTGTGCTGTTTCTTGGCGGGCTCAGCTGGAAGCTGATCGGCTCCGGTGCTCTGCTGGCCATTCCGGGCGGGTTTGCCCTGTGGCATTTTGGTATGCACGCCTATCAAAAGCAGCGAGTACTGACCTTTTTAGACCCTGAAAGTGACCCGCTGGGGTCAGGCTATCACATCATACAATCAAAAATCGCCATCGGCTCAGGCGGCATTGAGGGCAAGGGCTGGCTGCAAGGTACGCAGTCACAGCTGGAATTTCTGCCGGAGCGTCATACTGACTTCATTTTTTCCGTGTTAAGTGAAGAATTCGGACTGACAGGTGTGGTGATTTTACTCAGCCTGTACCTGTTTATTATTGGCCGCGGACTGTACGTTGCCGTGAATGCGCAAGATGCCTTCAGTAAATTATTGGCCGGCGCACTGACACTGACCTTTTTCGTATATATTTTTGTTAATATCGGCATGGTTTCGGGCCTGCTCCCCGTCGTCGGGGTGCCCCTGCCACTGATCAGTTATGGTGGCACCTCCATGGTGACCTTGATGGCCGGGTTTGGCATTATCATGTCGATAGCCACAGATAAGAGGATGTTATTGAAGTGATCAAGAGGACGTTTAAACAGGCCGCACTACTGGGTTTTGTTGTTGTATTAAGCGCCTGTAGCAGTCGCTATCATGTGAAACAGGACAAAGCCCCCGTGCGCGCGCCTACCGAGCTGGAAATGCAGGATGCGCTAGTGACCAGCGAAGCCAAAAGTGTCAGCGCAGGTCGCCCCTACGAGGTTTTGGGCAAGCGCTACACGCCGATGTCGGATGAAAAAGGCTATCAGGCTGAAGGCACCGCATCCTGGTACGGACGGAAATTTCATGGCTACTACACCTCAAATGGTGAAGTATTTAACATGTTCGATATGACGGCTGCACACAAAACGCTGCCGTTACCGAGCTTTGTCCGGGTCACCAATGTTGAAAATGGTAAAAGCGCAGTAGTACGCGTCAATGACCGTGGACCTTTTCACGAGGACCGCCTGATTGACTTATCCTATGCAGCAGCCTACAAGCTGGGCTTTCATCATCAGGGTACAGCACAGGTTAAGATTGAGGCCATTACCATAGCGCGCGATACGCCCAGGCTAACCTATGTGCAGGTGGCCGCAGCCAGCAACATCGAAAATGTGCAGGCACTGGCCAGCACTTTGTCGCAGCAATTTCAGCTCGACACGCCCATTGCCTTTGAGGACAACTTATACAAGCTAAGATTAGGCCCGATCACCGACGATAACACGGCGCAACAACTCTTAGAGACATTGCGCCAGGGGGAATTTAATCGCGCCTTCTTGCTTTACACAGAACATGAACTTTAAAATGTTCTGTAATGACTTTAAACATGCCGATCAACAACCAAAAAGCGAGCATAATGACAGTTTTCAAACCTAAATTTATTAAACACTTAGTGGGTGCCGTGTGTTCGTTCACCCTGTTTTCGGCCAGCGCGCAGATCTTGCCTTCGCCACCTCAGGTCAGTGCTAAGGGCTATTTCCTGGTCGACTTTACCACAGGTAAGGTCATTGCCGAGGGTAACCCAGACACCAAACTGGCACCGGCCAGTCTGACCAAAATGATGACCAGCTATGTAATTGGTACTGAGCTATTGGCCGGTAACATCTCCAATGACGACATGGTCACTGTGAGTGAAAAAGCCTGGGCAAAAAACTTCCCGGAATCTTCTAAGATGTTCATCGAAGTGGGTAAACAAGTCAGCGTTAAAGATCTTAACTATGGCGTGATCATCCAATCAGGTAACGATGCCTGTGTGGCCATGGCCGAACATATCGCAGGCAGCGAAAGCGCCTTCACGGATCTGATGAACGCCCATGCTGAAAAACTGGGGATGAGCAATTCACACTTTGCCAACAGTCATGGTTTGGACAGCACTGAGCAATTTACCACACCTCGAGATATGGCCACACTGGGTGCCGCACTGATCCGTGACGTACCGGAAGAGTACGCCATCTACAAAGAGAAGTCGTTCACCTATAATGGTATCAAGCAATACAACCGTAACTCGCTACTGTGGGATGCCAGCCTGGACGTCGACGGGATTAAAACCGGTCACACCTCTGAAGCTGGGTACAGCCTGGTGACTTCTGCGACCAAAGGCGACATGCGTCTCATCGCCGTCGTCATGGGCACAGCCAGCGAGCGTGCACGTAAAGTAGAGAGTAAGAAACTCCTAAACTACGGTTTCCGCTTCTTCGAAACCATCACACCTTATAAAGCAGGCGACAGCTTTGCCGACCAGCGTATCTGGATGGGTAACAAAGAAACGGTTTCTCTGGGTATAGCTCAAGATACACCGATCACCATTCCACGTGGTCAGCGCAAAAACCTCAAAGCCCACTTTGAGCTAGACAAAACCCTCGAAGCACCGCTGGCGAAAGGCAGCAAGGTCGGTACTTTATTCTTGCAACTGGAAGGCGAAGACATCGCTCAGTACCCACTGGTTACACTTGAAGAAGTGGAAGAAGGCAGCTTCTTCAGCAAGATTTACGACTACTTACGTTTACAGATCATGCAATAACCCCGGTTTTAGTGGGTTTATAATCCAGGACGCCTCCCACCGGAGGCGTTTTTTTTTGCCGCAAAAATGCTAGAATGCCCGCCAAGATATGTAGTGTGCCAGGGTCTGTTCAGACCCAGCCAAGTAGTGAGGATACCGTTGTGGTAACACCTGTAAAAAATACTAAGTTTGACGAGTACTTAGAGTTCCCTTGCCCGTTTACCTTCAAGATCATGGGTCTGGCGAACGTCAACCTGACCGATCAGGTTGTGGCAAAGATGCAAACTTTGGCACCCGGAGACTATGCGCCAAAGACCAAACCTAGCAGCAAAGGCAACTACGAATCCGTCACTTTAGTTGCCACTGTCACGTCAAAAGAGCACATTGAGCAAATCTATACCGAGATAGGCTCGCTGCCAGACGTCAGATACGTGCTATAAGGCGCAAGCGAGATATGAGCAACCGCAGTATCATAGTTCGTCAACTGGGCCGTCAGGCTTATGAGCCAATCTGGCAAAAAATGCAGTCGTTTACCGACACCCGTGATGATGACAGCCCGGATGAGATCTGGCTGGTTGAGCACGAGTCGGTATTTACTCAGGGCCAGGCTGGCAAAGCCGAGCACCTGTTAGCACCCGGTGACATTCCTGTCGTCAAGGTCGATCGGGGTGGTCAGGTAACCTACCATGGACCGGGCCAGCAGATGATGTATGTGCTGTTTAATCTGCGCAGGCTAAAAATTGGTGTACGCGAGCTGGTGACCTGGCTTGAAGAAACCATCATAGACATGCTTC
This sequence comes from Pseudoalteromonas sp. McH1-42, assembly GCF_022347845.1. Taxonomy (NCBI): domain Bacteria; kingdom Pseudomonadati; phylum Pseudomonadota; class Gammaproteobacteria; order Alteromonadales; family Pseudoalteromonadaceae; genus Pseudoalteromonas; species Pseudoalteromonas sp. McH1-42. The sequence goes on from NZ_JAKRFU010000002.1 coordinate 285,913, forward strand.
AGGAACACGGCATTGAGGCCTATGCCAAGCCAGATGCACCAGGTGTCTATGTCAATGATGCTAAAATTGCGTCTTTGGGACTGCGGGTCCGTCGGGGTTGCTCGTTTCATGGTCTGGCGCTAAACGTCAACATGGATATGAGTCCATTTTTACGCATCAACCCGTGCGGCTATGCCGGCATGGAAATGGTGCAAACCAGTCAACTTAATGGCCCTGCTACGCTTATCGAAGCGGGCAATGGCCTGGTAGAACATATGCTCAAGCGCCTCGCGGCCGAGCAGGTTATACACACCCAGGGGTTTGAAAACGAATGAGTAAACCAGTGAAAATTGAGCCAGGGGTAAAGCTCCGCGACGCAGAAAAAATGGCGTTGATCCCGGTTAAAGTAATGCCGACCGAGCGTGATGAAATGCTCCGTAAACCGGACTGGCTGAAGATCCGTCTGCCTAAATCCAGCGAGCGTATCGATGGCATTAAACAGGCAATGCGTAAACATGGCCTGCACTCCGTCTGTGAAGAAGCCTCGTGCCCTAACCTGTCTGAGTGTTTTAACCACGGTACTGCCACCTTTATGATCTTGGGTGCCATCTGTACCCGTCGTTGCCCGTTCTGTGACGTCGCACATGGTCGCCCACTGAAGCCGGATGCAGCAGAGCCGGAAAAACTGGCTTTAACTATCAAAGACATGAAGCTTAAATACGTGGTGATCACCTCGGTTGACCGGGATGATTTGCGTGATGGCGGTGCACAACACTTTGCGGACTGTATTCGCGAAATTCGCAAACACAATCCGGGTATTACCATTGAGATCCTGGTACCGGACTTCCGCGGCAGAATGGACCGCGCACTGGAAATCCTAACTGAAACACCACCGGATGTGTTTAACCATAACCTGGAAACTGCACCACGCCTGTACAAAATGGCGCGCCCGGGTGCCGACTACAAATGGTCACTGGAGTTATTACGTCGCTTTAAAGAAGCGCACCCTGAAGTAAAAACCAAGTCAGGCCTGATGGTTGGACTGGGCGAAGAAATGCCAGAAATCGAAGAAGTACTGCGCGACCTGCGTGAGCACAACGTCGACATGCTGACCGTTGGTCAATACCTGGCACCGTCTAAGCACCATCTGCCGGTAAAACGCTATGTGCCACCAGCTGAGTTCGATGCGCTGAAAGAATACGCCGACGAAATTGGCTTCAGCCACGCTGCCTGCGGCCCGTTCGTACGCTCCAGCTACCATGCTGATCAGCAAGCTGCGGGTAAAGAGGTAAAATAACGCCAAATTTGTCGTTACCCTTGCCAAAGAAAAGCCGCACTTTTGCGGCTTTTCTGCTTTTTACAGCTCAAAGTTCCATAATTAATAGCTAATACCAATTTCACTTAATACCTGTTCAATTTAAAGGAGCAAATATGACGCTAACGGCGTTATAAATTTCTCATTTAGAACAACTAAATAGCAAAGTTTCCGTCTCGCCTACATGAATGTAGACGGCTCAGCGATAGCAGGACACGAGCGTGATGTTATCACCCCTATTTTCTGACTTCAAAATAGAACATTTAATTAAGCAAATTGCTACAACTTGTTAAATCAGTCTCAATATCAAATTTGTACCTTACTCTACATATCTTTAACCTTAGTTTAAGGGCCGGTTTCTACATGCTTTTAAACCAGCGCTTTAGGGGCGCAGTCAACCTACTCCAAGTGGTCAAAGACATCTAGACCTTAAAAAACGCTCCCCTTAAAAACCAGTGCAATACGATTAATGGCAATTACAACGTGTGTGTCGTTTTCAATCCGCGATGCTAAGTTAACAGCCAACACGTCAAAACACAGCGCAGTGGGGAGAAATATCTCCTCACTTATTAGACTAGGATGATCGTATCGATAACTAAGCCAATTCGTATGATCGATTAAAAGTGAAAGTTGCAAACTCATCCCAAGTTACCAGTCATTCAACTCAAAACCCATCCTTTGTTCAAAAAACATTCTTGACATATTCACAATTCGTTAATACTGTGGAAATGCGACTTATTATTCGCAACAACAAACAATAGAAGGAATTAATTATGAAAACGATTAAAGCTAAGCTACTACGTGCACTCGGCGTTCGCAGTGCAAAACCATCCACCTCAGCGAAGTATTTCTGGCATCACTACAACAACATCTAATCAATGAAATAGAAGGAATTGACTATGAAAACACTGAAAACTAAGGTGCTTCGGGCACTGGGCGTTCGCGCAACATCCCCTTCTCAGTCCAAGCGTTACCTATGGATTATGTACAACAATATCTGATTGATATTGCCTGACTAACCACAACTTAGAAGGAATTGATTATGAAAACACTGAAAACTAAGGTGCTTCGTGCACTGGGCGTTCGCGCTACCTCTGCCTCTCAGTCCAAGCGTTATTTTTGGATTATGTACAATAATATCTGATTGATATGACCTGAATAACCGCAATCTAGAAGGAATTTAACTATGAAAGCACTTAAAACAAAAGTAATGCGCGCATTGGGCCTTCGCACCGCCACTCAGTCAAAGCGCTATCTGTGGAAGTTGTATAACAACATTTAATTCCGCTCTTCAGCCCATGACCTAACCCATGGGCTGTTTCACCACCTCTCCCCAGAATGGCAACCCACAGAGCGAATAATAACAATGATGATACCCAAAGAGCGCCCTGACATTACGGCAATGAGAGAAGATTGCAGTAAGGGAAAAGAAGATTATCAGGTTGACGACCAGAGCTATGCCTTTTTTAACCCACAAAGTGCCCGGCTGGCGAATCAGCTGAACTTTTCCGACATGACCCTGCCGGAGTCCCTGTTTGATACCCAAGACGACGGTCAGCAGACAATGAGCTGGCAGCATATTCGCAGCGGCTGGCTTAAAACCCTCAAAGAGTTAGACACTCAGGCCGCGCTCAGTCAGGTCAAACAGACAATGAAGACGCATTTACTGAGTGCCGCAGGCAAGCCTGCTAACCTGGACCTGCTGATCCAGGAATGTATTGCATTTTCTGTCCTTGACGTAATGATCTGCGATCTCACCATACAGCAGCGGGCACTGATAACCCGCCACATGCGCGCCCAGATTCAGGTGTTACTGAAACCCGAAACGCACACTCGACTGAGACAATATCCCTTGCTCTGGTATAACCTGCGTGCGGCTCAGGTGATCCGCAAGGCAATCCATAAACGCCGCAAAAGCAAGGAGCCCAGACTCGACCTGCTACAAAGTGTTGTCGATAACTACGCTGCGCTGGGTATCGACAGAGCACTGGACGCCATGATGACCCTGGTCACCGCGATTTCCGGCCCGCCCGGCGCGGTCGCCAGTTGTATGGCAGCGCAGCTGCTGCAATCTCCCCAATGGCAAGACAAGCTTCGCACAGAACTTAACGCAGCCCCCACTCAGGTGCCCGCTCTGCCCTTTAAACACACACCGCAGTTACACTGGTTTATCAAAGAATCGCTGCGCATGTGGAGTGTTCCAATTGTATTTCGTGAGGCACGCTGTCCGTTTAGCGTGGGTAAACTGACCGTGCAGGCTGGCGATACCTTTTTTAACAGCAGCTACTTTGTGCACCGTAATGAGCAGTACTGGCCCGAGCCTCATGTGTTCGATCCACTGCGCTGGCAGCAGGCAAACGTGCAACCCAACACCTATGTGCCATTTGGCTGGAACCCACGCGCCTGTGTTGGTGCGCAGCTGGGCACCAACCAGCTGGCTATCTTGTGTCAGCTGTTATTGTGTGATCTCAACATCACCCTCACGAGTCCGTCGGCGCTCGCGTTTGAAAATATGAACATCCCCTCTGTAGCCGGTTTTGAGGGCACCATTAGCGAGCAACAGGCATGAGATTAGAAGACACCGAAGAAAAATTTAACAAGCCTTTTCAGGCGCTGGACCAGGCACTGTCCACGTGTCCTGCACACATTGAGTTTGAGCAGGACAATTACTATGTGACAGACTTTGACTCCGCGAAACAGGCGATGGGAAACCCCGACGGCAATTATGTTGAACAATCCGATTTTTTTAGCGTTAACGGCGCGATGTTTTCGACCCGGGATGTACAAATTGCCATCGGCAAAGACGCCATCCTCAGCCTCAAACGTTACTATGAGCAGCGTCGGAGCAAGATAATTGAGCAATTCAAACATCAGATAAGCCTTGGCCAGCGCTGGCCGGATAGTGCCAATGACCTGATGTACAATGCGTTTTATGACTTTCTGGTCGATAACCAGCGCAGTCCCCAGTTACGTAAACTGCTCGATCAGGTGCTCGTTTATTCTCTCTACAGTGGTCAAAAAACCCATGGGGCTGGATGGCGACGCGCCTTTATCCGCATGCGTGTGCACCGGGCACTGCGCGCAGTATTTAAAGCACGCCGCCAGCAAAGTCCGTATCAGGGCAATAACCGAGATGTGATTGACATCTTGCTGGCATCGAGCCCGGAAAACGAGTCACCCAAAGCGCTGGCACAGATTTTTTTATCCTTCTTTTTTGCCATTAACAGCTCCATGGCGTTTACCCTGGCCTGGTCTTTGTATTTTTGTGCCAAAGAGGGCGGCGTTTTGCACCCGGCCCCCTGGATTGTCAAAGAAGCTTTGAGGCTCTGGCCCGTCGCCTGGAACCTGCCCCGCACACCCAGTAAAGCCCATACCCTGGGGGAGCTGGACATCAAGCAGACGGATACCGTTACAGTCTGCCCATACGTGCTGCATCGCCACCCGGACAACTGGCCGCAACCCGAGCGCTTTTATCCGCCACGCTGGGAAGATGCCTCTGCTGACGCCCCCTATATGCCGTTTGGCTGGGGCACCCATAAGTGCATTGCTTCTGCCTTTGCACTGACCTTTACCGCAGATCTGATTGGCGCGATACAAGGCCAACAGCTGACATTTGAGCAGCTGTCAGACGAGCTGCATCCGGAGCCTGCCATCGCGCCGCCCGCCTTTACAGTCACGGCACACAACCCGGCCTGACCCTGTCCTGAAAAAGCCCGCTCTGCGGGCCTGTTCAGGTACCCAGCTTCCTCACGTAACCTGTTGTAATAGTTATTACACGACTTTGCATCTAGAGTTTCATCAGATACCGATCGGCACAGCGCAGCTATACTCTCAGTGGGTTGGCGTGAATCGTCATGCCCGGTCGGGACAGGTAAACGGCGTAGCTGTGGCTCACGCGTCAACTGGCGGGTGACCATGTGCGCCATTGCAGTTACCTGACAAGGAAACATAGATAAGCGGAAACCGTTATGAGCGATAAGAAAAAACGTAGTAAGCAACAACAAGGTGAACTGGTTAACCCCAAGTATCTGGATAAAAACATCAAACATGCCCCAACCGCCAACAAGGTGCAGTGCTGGACCGGTGGCGATGACTACCAGCCTATTGAGCTGGCCACTCAACGCCTCAAAGAAATGTTTGTTGAAATGGGACAAAAAACCCGTATTGAGCGTGGTCAGAAACCCGCGGAGCGGGCCGTATTTCGAAAGCAACATGGCATCGCCTATGGTACCTTCGAAGTACATGGAAAACTCGATAAAGCCCTTCAGAAAGGAGTGTTTGCCAAACCTGCCAGTTACGACTGTGTAGTACGCTTTTCCAGTGATACAACACCAGATAGCCCGGATCTGCACACCACCTTAGGGGTCGGCATCAAACTGTTTGGCGTGAAAGGCCAGAAGTTGCTGGGCGACAGCGACAATGTTGATTTTATCATGCAAAACATCGATCGCTTTTTTGCCCGCGATGCTTCTCAAATGTGTGCCTTTACCACCGCAGGTGTCATCAACCGCGATTATCCGGCTTATCTTAAAAAACACCCAAAAACGGCCGCTGTGCTTGATGCCATGACCAAGGTCGAAGCCAGCTGCCTGAGTGCGCATTATTGGGCAATACTGCCCTTTAAACTTGGCGAGCAAAATGCCGTGAAATACCGTATTCGCCCTGTGGATACCTATCGCGGTGCGCCGGCACAAGGCAATAATTACCTGGCTGATGATCTACAGATCCGCCTGCGTCAGGGTGAAGCCAAATTTGTGTTTGAGATCCAACGTCGTCCAGCCAATGCCTCAGAAGAAGACTTCCCCATCGACAACGCCATGGTGGTGTGGCCGGAAGATCAGGCACCTTTTGAACCCGTTGCCACGCTAACGCTGCCACAGCAAGATATTTGCGCCATTGGCCAGGCCGAGTTTGGTCGCAACCTCGCCTTCAATATCTGGCGGACACTGGCCGACAATGAACCTCTGGGTTCCATCGCGCAGGCACGAAAAGTGGTGTATCAGGCCAGTGCCGATACCCGCCACCAGGCCAATGGTCAGCAAATGAATGAGCCCGATGCCATTGACCCAAAGTTCACTGGTAATACGGACGAAGACAGCACCTGTATTGTGCGTGCCGGCATTTACCCACCCATAGGTGTGATGCGGGTTGGTGGCAGTAACGAATACTTTATCGGCCCGCAAGTGCCTAACCCCAAACCCCGGCTGGAAAAAGATGCCTATCGTGATGGCAAAGGGCTGCTTAAACGTCAGGCGGCCGAATTCCGTATCTATGGTTTCAATGCCGCAGGTAAGGCTGTCAAAGAGCTGACCATGGATAATGCCAAAATCAGCTGGCAGGTGCATTTGGCCAATCAAAAGTCGTCCTGGTATGAATTTCAGCTAGCCCTGGATGTACCGGAAGCGGCCGATGCGCCACCTAGCCTGCTGCGTAACGCCAACGTTGCCGATCGCAACCGCTTGCTGATCGATGGCGGCAGCCACACGCTCGATAAGCCCAAAGTGAAAAAAGGCCCGCAATTCCATGGCGAGTTTATGGGAGAAGAAGTTTACCTGGGTGAGCTTAAATCCGACAAACAGGGCCGTCTGGTTGTGCTGGGCGGCAATGGTGTATCACGTAATATCAATGGCGATATCGCGATCACCTTTGCCAACAATGAAGGCTGGCACGACGACATTTCCGACGGTCCTGTCACTGCCGAGGTAGAATATGAGGGCGTGAAGCTGCAAGTTGACCCGGCCTGGGTGGTGTGTGCCCCACCTGACTATGCGCCAATGCAAAAATCCGTGCGTACCATGTGGGACTTAATGCGCTCAGTGGCCGTCAATGCCGGTATGCTTACCCGTCCGGCTCGTCCTTCTTTCAGACAGGATATTTTGCCCATTTTCGAGCGTATGACCGACTTACAATGGGTCAATGCGGGGTTTGCCGCGGGGTTTGGATTTAAAGCCCCCTTTAACTACACCAGCGAAGAATGGAAAGCCAAACTCGGCAACCCTTCCCCGGCTTATAAAGAGCTGCGTCGCACGCTGTCGAACAATTTCCGTCGCTACGGACAACCTGGTGCTCAGGCAGCGCAACTGTGGCCCTGGCTTTATGGCGATGCGTTATCGATCCCGCCGGCGGGTTCTGAGCGACAGCACTCCACGTTATCAGCACTGCAATTGTCTTTCTTAGATCAGTGGGTTGAGGGCGACTTTACGGCCGATTATATCGATCCAGCAATTTGTCCGCATGCGGCTGAGCCCGATGACATAGACAAAGTGCCGGTTGCCGAGCAACCCGATATGCTGACCCGTGGCGCATTGGATTTTTGTCTTGCTGATGCCTTCCACCCGGGGTGTGAAATGACCTGGCCTATGCGTACGGCCGGCATGTATTCAGCCCCGTTCCGTATCAAGCATGCTGACAAAGCGATCTGTAAAGACACCACCTATTATGGCGCGCAAATCAATGGCGATACCATTACACTGGCACAGGGTCCCATTCTGGGCGGCCAAGTTGCCGGGGGTATTACGCGCTGGATGGCCATTCCCTGGCAAACAGACACAGCCAGTTGCCGAGACGGCTACACACCAGAATACGACCCTTACCTGCCTACCTTCTGGCCAGCGCGGGTACCCAATAATATTCTGGACGTCGCGCGCTACGAAGAAGCAATCAACCCAGCTCTGGATGCCCAAACCCGCGTCGAGGCATTCAATTATCGCAGTGACTGGCTGGATGCTCTGCCGCTCTATGGTCAGCCTGCAACCTACACCGCACAGATCAACAGCATGATCAAAAACTTCGACAAGCTCGCTGTGGTACAGGGTCGCCCGGGCGCAACCGACGACGTCGACCTGCCCGCCAATATGCAAGTCGGTATCACGGCTGAAGATCATCGCGAGGGGCTGGCCAGCGAAGCCGAAACCACCGAACTGGGCAAACTACAAACCATTGCTGAACTAGCTGCTAATCTGGTGCCCAGCCCCGATGGCCGCGATGCAGCTCAACCGGTGATGGCAACCTCGCGTTCTCGGATCGATCTCGGGGTCATAGAAAAGGTCAGCCGCTTTGCGGTGAACTTCCCCAAAGACTTTAAGTAAGGTCGAGCGCAATGACACAGGTAAAACACTGTCAAATTGCGATCATGGGTGCCGGGGTGGCAGGCTGTATCGCCGCCCTGGCACTGAGTCGCCACTTTCAGGTACTCTTGATTGATAAGCAAGCTGCCTGCCCCGACAAGGTTGGAGAATGCCTGCCGCCTGCTGCGGCGCGGATCCTTCGCAGCCTGGATCTGTTGCATGCTTTTGAACAGCGCCAGGATCTGCATATGCCAAACTATGGCATTCGAAGCCATTGGGGCAGTGAACATGGCCTTATCAACGATACCCTCAGTAACCCGGATGGAGCGGGCTGGCAGCTTAACCGGGCCGGATTTGAAAACTGGTTACGCGAGCAGGTGACTGCGCGGGGCATAGAAACGCTCTGGCCTGCTAAGTTGCTGGATGCTCAGCCTGGCAGCGATGGTTGGCTACTGCATCTGGCTAAGCAAACACAAGTTCAGGCCAGTGCGCAAAGTATCGCGGTGCCCTGTCACTTTGTGATTGATGCAACCGGACGTCACAGTGCGTTTGCCACCAAACTCGGGCTCAAACGTAAAGTACTGGATAAGCAAATTGCACTGTGGGCCAGCCTGGATTGCGCTATGGAAAATCAACTGGCATGCATCAATACAAGCCCACAAGGGTGGTGGTATAGCGCCAAATTACCCGCGCAGCGTCGCATACTGGCACTACAAACAGACAGCGATTTACTCAAAAAAGGACTGCAACATGACCTAAGTCAGTTTTGCCGCCTGGCACGCTCACAGGCAGGGTTAAAAGCACTGCTACCAAAGGGTATTGAACAATCAGGGAGCATGCAGCTACATGGTGTGGTATCAGCCAACAGCACCTGCCTGACCCAAACCGCAGGACATCGCTGGGCCGCTTTGGGCGATGCGGCATGTAGCTTCGATCCTTTGTCTTCGCAGGGGATGTTCAATGCCATGGCAACCGCCATGCAGCTAACCAATAGCCTGGCAGGCCATGGCCTGACCGACCCCAGTGCCACGATTGAAATTGCCCGCTTGCATCAGACGCAAATCGGCGCAATCTGGCAGCACTATCTGTCTCATCGGGCGCATTATTATGGCCAGGAGCAACGCTGGCCCGATGCCCCCTACTGGCAACGTCGCCATACGCAAAAAAACGCCGAGTTCAGTTGAGCCCGGCGTGAGGTTCGCAATTCAAGTCCTTTTTAGATACCTGTCCATTTTTATATTTGCTCATTTGGGGGGAGCAAAGTGGTATTATTTTACAATCAGCTGATCTTCATAGGTGTAGATGCTGTTTGGATCTGTCAGGTTAAAGACTTTCACCGCCATGGTCTTACCTACTGCGTTTTCACACTCAAGGATTTGATATAGCACTGGATTCTTAGCCTTGTTATCTACCACAGTGTCCAGAGTGAAAACGTCAGAATGGAATGGACCCTTGCGATCTTCACCATGGAATAAGCCCAAAGACACACCGCGGTCTGCAACTATGCTACAACGCGCGTCGTTGTTTTGGTTATCAATGACCAGACGGCTGCTGATGTGATAAGCCGTGTGATAGCCATATGAGTATGGTTGATTCACGAAGTCACCAGCGGGTGTCAGCTCGATTTGCCAATCGACAACAGGCGCTCCCGGCACGTTAACCAGTACCTTGTACCAGTCACCCGCCGCATCATAACAGCTGACATGCAGTACTTTCTTTTCGGTTAGCGTCGCTTCAGGAATAGCAACGCCCATTTCAACTGTATTGCGATCCGCAATCGTCTTCACACCCAGGTTAACAATATGACGACCGTCATTTGCAGAATACAGGTTTGCAGATTCACAGTAAGCACCTTCACCACGCAGGATCAATTGCGCTTCAAAGTTATGCGCAAACTCACCGGTTAGTAATGCTGAGCTTACCGGGCCTGAGGTATAGTTAGTCAAACGCTCGTATCCGTCAGTATCAAACACATTTTGATAAGCCGTAGCCTGGCTACCAAATGCACTGAACAAAGCGACTGCAGCAAATGACAAAGATAAGGTTTTCATGGTTATGTCCTTTTAGAAAGTAACGAGTAAAAAATATTAATGATTAAACAGCGCAGCGCAGATCAACGATTAACAATCATGCCTGACCCTTGCTGGCTAACTGAGGTCACCATAGCAAGAGAAATTCGCCCCGGACAAATTTCATAAACAAGTAGGGTTACTTATCGAAAATCAAAAAATATCAAATATAATCAAAACCATAAAAATCGAACCACCTACACTCCTAAGCATTGCTCAGGGTTTCAAAACCCACTCCTAAGAGACCCTGTTTTATTCTGTTCAAAAAATAATGAAACTTCATCTGAGTCACTTTATTCCCATTTCTATAAGCTGATAAAGCTTGATCTACGACAAAAAAATTTGTCACTCAGCAGCAAAATTTCTCGTCGAAGTAAAGCTTGCACGCCTACCCCATGCGCCCTACTATTTGCGTGTTTTCTGAAGATAGCCAATCCGAGTACATCGCGGTGGTGTGTTTAGCATGTCGAGTCAATGAGCCCGTCATGATGTGGTCACCCCGTGGCAAGGCAATAGAGCAACTATCCAGGATCTGTAACTGGTTCAGGTCAAGGTAATACGCTGATGCGTCATCAATACCTGAGTCACTTTGCTCAAGACCTGAGGCGTTGATCGTGTGCACCACAAACAAGCACAGATCACACTGACAGCCTGCCGGTCGTTATTCGCTGATACTATTTGGAGTCGCTATGCCTATTCAGCCGCAAGTACAAAATTTTGATATCGACGCAACTCTGGTCACCGACTTAGTTGCTCAGTATGGCTCACCCTTATTAATGCTTGATTGTGCGCAAGTGCGTGAACACTATCTGGCCCTTGCTGATGCATTGCCCGGTGTACGTTTACACTATGCATTAAAGCCTTTGCCACACCCGTCGGTGGTGCGCACTTTGCTTCAGCTTGGCGCCTGCTTTGATCTGGCAACCAGTGGCGAAGTCAATTTGGTCCGTGAGCAGGGTGTGCCGCCTGAATGCACAATCCATACCCACCCGATCAAACGTCGCAGTGACATTGTCGATGCACTGGACTACGGTTGTCAGGTGTTCGTAGTTGACAACCTGAACGAACTGGCCAAGTTTCGCGAGTTCACTGAGCAGGCTGAAGTACTGATCCGACTGAGCTTTCGCAACAGCGAAGCCTATGCTGATCTATCGAAAAAGTTCGGTTGTAGCCCGGCCGATGCAATGACGCTCATACGCCAGGCACAACAATGGGGTATTCGGGTGAAAGGTCTGTCGTTTCATGTCGGCTCACAAACGGCCAATGCAGACAAATATGTCGCGGCTATTGAAGCGTGCAAACAGCTGATGGACGACGTGGTGGCTGCCGGATTACCGGCGCTAAGCTGCCTGGACATCGGGGGGGGATTTCCGGTCTCTTATGCGAGCAACCAGGTGGATATTCGTGCCTTTTGCGCACCGATCAATGCGGCACTGGCCGAGCTGCCAGAGACAGTACAGCGGATTGCCGAGCCAGGGCGCTTTATTGTTGCCGGCGCCATGACCTGTGTTGCCTCGGTCATGGGTCAGGCACAGCGTGAAGGCCGCACCTGGTATTATCTCGATGATGGAATTTATGGCTCTTTCAGTGGGCTAATGTTTGATATGGCCTGTTACCCGTTACGCACCTTAAAAGCCGCAGATGTGGTCTACCCCAGTGTGCTGGCGGGGCCGACCTGTGACAGCATAGATGTGATATGTGATGCCGTTGAACTGCCCAAACTGGAAGACGGCGATCTGGTGATCACCCGCATGATGGGTGCATACACCAGTGCAACAGCAACCGACTTCAATTTCTTCAAACGTGCCACCACTGTGGTACTCAATGAAGTGATCCAACTTCACCAGGCCGAATTCGGCAGCTAAACGCCCACCCTTCTGAGGCCCCTTCGGGCCTCTTCGGGCCTCTTCGCTTCATTATACCAATTTCACTTAATACCTTGTCTATTTGAAGGAGCAAATAGGACGCTAACAGTGTTAAAAATTTCTCATTTAGAACAACTAAATAGCAAAATTTTTGCCTCGCCTACATGGACGTAGGTGCCTCAGCGATAGCAGGACGCGAGAGCGGTGTTATCGACCCTATTTTCTCGCCTCAAAATAGACCACTTAATTAAGCAAATTAGTATTAATTTACGCACACACAGCTGCTGCGCAATCAAAACCGTGTTTTATCGGGAGAGTGGGCTGGGCATTTCAGGCGAGTGCAATAATTTACGCAACTGTATTTCATAAAAAGTAGCGTAACATAGGTACATGTACCTTAATTTCACACCGAAAAAGAAAGAATAATCACTTCCATAAACACTAACACCAAGCATTATATAGACCACATATCAGACCAGATAAGTTTTTTTATCTAAACTGTTTGACTTTTGTTCATTTAAATCTAACTTTTGAAACAACTCGACACACCGAGTTAACCAAAAAAAACAATTACCTTTATGACAACAGGAAAAACGAATGAAACATTCTTTAATTTGCTTATCGATTGTAAGTGCTCTATCCAGCGCCGCTGCGGCGGCGTCAGAACCCGACTACCAGGGTGCAGCCGCTGAGCTGACGATTAACAATACCTGTATCGTCAGATTCGACGACAAGACGGAAAAACTGGATGTTGAGGGCAAGGCCAGAGGGTTGCTGGCACGTGCAAACGCACAAGCAAAACACATCTATAAGCATGCAATGAAAGGCATGGCAGTTAATATGAGCTGCGATCAGGCACGTACCATGTTTGCCGCAGAATCGGCCATAATGCGCTTTACGCCAGACGGTGCTGTCTATGCCAGCCCGGCAAAAAAACTTGGTAAACCCGGTGGCGGCACGCAAAACCAAACCATTCCATGGAGTGTCAGCCGCGTAGGTGGCCCGGTGGATGGCAACGGCTATACAGCCTGGGTTATAGATACCGGTATCGATGTTGATCATGCGGACCTGAATGTTGACAGCAGCCGGGGTTTCAGCGCATTTAGTAAAGGCAAGAATGCCGGCGTTGATGATGCCAATGGTCATGGCACCCATGTTGCCGGCACCATTGCCGCGCTGGATAATAGCCAGGATGTGGTTGGTGTCGCGGCCGGGGCCACTGTTATTCCGGTGAAAGTACTCGATTCACGCGGCTCTGGCAGCTGGTCTGGCGTATTGGCTGGTATTGACCATGTCGCAGCCAATGCATCACCGGGAGATTGTGTCAATATGAGCCTCGGTGGTGGCTTTAACCAGGAGCTGAATGATGCCGTTGAAAGTGCAGCGCAGCAGTCTGGTGCTTTCTTTGTGATTGCAGCAGGTAATGAAAGCCAGCATGCCAGCAACGTCTCACCTGCCAGCGCTTCGCATCCGCGCGTATATACCATCTCAGCGACGGATGCCAATGACCGCTTCGCCAGCTTCTCGAATTATGGTAACCCACCTGTTGACTACGCGGCTCCGGGTGTCAGTATTTTGTCAACACGCAGCGGCGGTGGCACGACAACCATGTCGGGCACATCCATGGCATCACCTGCGGCCTGTGCCGTGATAATGATGAACAATGGTAACCCCAGAACTGATGGACGTGCATCCGGTGATCCAGATGGAAATGCCGACAGCATTATTCATTTATAAGTGACTATCAGCAGTTCAGCCTTCGCGCTGAACTGCTGCCAAGTCAGACATGTTTAATTAACAAAACAGTCCTGACTGGCCTCACAGGTTCAGACCGATATCCCCTGCGCTTGCATCGACCTGACACCAGCAATCGCCTGCATAATATCCATAAAATACACATCCTCAAGCAGGGAAATCACATCATTCCATCGGGGGTTAAATTCGTTATTTTCCCAGCGTCTCAGGGTACGCTCCTCAATACCATAACTCGCGGCAGATTCGGCCTGAGTAAATCCTCTTAATTTACGCGCATACTTTAATAACTGTGCCCCCCGGGGAGCACGCAACAAATCAAATGCCTTTGCATTGTCTTGCTGCAATGATGGCACACCTCCTCCCAGAGCGAACGGGTTAATCATAGTGTCTGTTGGGATCTTGCAGTTTGCTGTGCTGGTCATATCCACTTCCTTACTTTTTTACGCAACCTTGTCTTGTTACCCATACATATTGGTGTAATTGGGTCATTATCTACTATCAGCAATGGCTGTTAACGCGGACTGAATCCTTAAAATACCGCCAATGCGTAATTTATGAAAGATGATAATTTAGTTTTTTACGCAGATCAATGCGTAAATTTCAAATTTTTGCGTAAAAATTTGAATTGCGTTTTCCCGGTTAAGTTCCTATAATGCCTTACTGCTTAAAAATGGGACACCAGAGGCGTGGTATCAAACAATGGAAAAACAACAAAATACGGAAGCTGACAGCTCGGCATTCGCTGAACGCGTTGAATATGCAATAAAACCGCATAGCATTCGTGCCTTTGCGTCAAAAATTGATATTTCTGAAGGCACCTTAAGACGCATACTCAAAGGTGAAGATCCGAAACTGAGTATTGTTGAGCGCATTGCTCAGGTCGCCAATGTTGACCTGATGTGGCTGATCCAGGGGGAAACCGCAGCAGATTGCCCCCAATCCCCCATCATCACCCAACCTCTGGTCAAGCTCGATGAATTTAACGAAGCCTTTGTCTTAGTGCCTGGATATCATGTTTCGGTCAGTACCGGGTATGGTGCCTTTAATGATAATGCCCAGGTTGCGCGCCATCTGGCATTTAGAAAAAAGTGGATTGAGTATAAAAACCTCGATAAAAGCGAACTGGCTGTTGTGTTTGCCAAAGGTGACTCAATGGAACCGACCATCCACAACAACAACACCATTTTGGTCGATCTGAGCGATAAAAAGCTCAGCGAAGGCCTGATCTATGTGGTCCGGCTGGGCGAAGAGTTATATGCCAAACGATTACAACAATATCTGGATGGCTCTGTCAGATTGATCAGTGATAATAAAGAGTATGTCGAACAGGTGGTGCGTGCAGACGAACTTGAGCAACTGGAAATCATCGGTAAAGTGGTGTGGATTGGTAAAGATTTGGCATAACGAAGCTACCAAAGGTCACTAACGCACCGAATTTCCTTACCTCAAAAAAATACTGAAATATCAGGTCAGTACCAACGGCCCCGTTCTTTTTCGCTTGTGACTATGTCACCCTGATACAGTTGATTGCGCCCTGCGCCTCCGTTCAGGGTGTCGTAACCCGCACCACCGGCCAGGATATCATTGCCCTCTTTGCCTTCCAGTACATCTTTGTCACCGCCGCCGTTGAGGGTATCATCGCCAGGCCCACCCACCAGCTTATCACGCCCGGCAAAGCCACTTAATTCATCATTGCCAGCACCACCAAATAGCCTATCTCCGCTGCGGCCTCCCATGACCTCATCATCACCGTTACCTGCCCAGATATGCTGCGCTATCGTAATAGTACGACCATCGTAATTGTCATCACCGTCGCCCAGATAAACCTGAACTTGCTCAACCTGGCTGGCATAAATAAACACACAACTGGCACTGTCTGACGTCGCCCGCATCACTTTAATACGCCGACCGTCTCGTGTCAGGCGGTATGTTTCGGCCTCAGCAGTGCCAACAATATTCAGTACAACCAGGTATTTTGCTGATTTCGCCGTTCTCAAAGCCATACGTTTGACCTCAACAACAGCGCCCCCACTGAGGCCGGTACACACACCATCTGATGCAATAGCAATGCGCGTATCAGCAAAACTCAACGCGCTCAGTAACAGTGCAAACAAACCATACTTATTCATATCCCTATCCCTCTCATAGTCCCACTCACTCGGGCTGGTTGACAGCGCAGCAGCGACATCAGCCAAAACTGCTGTTATTTTAACCATAGAGTGTGGACACAATGTGCAGATATCACACAGGGTTCAGGTTGTAGACCCGCTGTAAGTCATAGCTATACGATTAATACTTCCAGCCTCAGCAATGGCACCATACTGATAAGTAAACACTTCTAGCATAGCATCTAGTGGATGAGATGCTGTTCACACAAAGTGCCCAGATACTTGTGGCTATGACAGCGCCCTGAGAAGCGTTAACTGCGCCTTTCCTCATCACAAAATATTTTAATGCACAACCTTACGATTACAGATGCATGACGGTACAGCGGAGCTTATAAAATCAATAACACGAGAAAAATTTATGGACTTATTTCTAAGGTAAAAATCAAAATGAGGGACTTTGATTCGCAATCTGGCAAACTGGCAAACTGGCCCCACTGAATAAACAGGGTTTTCATTTGCTGCAATGGGAAGAACCTCTGCGCATAACCATTCGCAGAAACTTAACCTATAACCATCAACAATGAGTTCAAAGCGTTATCAGAACGCCATCCACATGATTCATATCCTTGTATGTGAGTACGGCTAACAGCAAAAATGAGCCCTGATTTCAAGGGCTCAGGTGACATTACACAATGCAGCGTGTATTAACACATACACTGCCAGAATTGATTGCCCGTTTCAGACTCAGCCGGGCGACAACGGTAAGTATATGGAGCACCACCCGCGATGTTTGGCGTTTGTTGCTGTGCAAGCTGTTGTGTTTCTGTCAGACGTTTCAATGCAGACTTCTTAATTTGTAGTTTCATATTCATTTCCTTGAGTTGAATTTTTTATGATCATTAATGCGATGATCAAAAATAAACTGACACTCATCGGACAAAGAATCAACAACTTTATTACTTTTTCATGAATCATCCGTCATCCACTCAGCCATTCTGGCGATAACCTCCTCTTCACTCAAATCTTCCTGATGCGTCCCTATGGTCCAAACGTGGCCGAATGGGTCCTGTAATGTACCCGCTCGGTCACCATAAAACTGATCGACCACAGGGCGAAGCTCTGTGGCACCAGCGGCAATCGCCTGGGCAAAGGTACTGTCAACGTCAGGCACATAAAACATCAAGCTCACGGGCGTACCACCGAGCTGCTTCGGGCTCTTGAAATGGGCATCCGGGCACATATCAGACAGCATCAGATGGGAGTCACCGATTTTAAGCTCAGCATGCGCCACACCACCGCCCGGCATAGGCAATTGCATTATCAGCTCAGCGGCGAAGGCTTTACGGTAAAAGTCTATCGCCTGAGCCGCATTCTCGGTTATCAAATAGGGCGTCAGGGCATGGTAACCATCCGGTATCGCTGAAACTGTCATGGTGATTTCCTCACAGGTTACGGGCAGTATCACACTTTGTCTGTTTGTCGTTACCTATCGCCGGTAATCGCGATGCTGCTCGTCAGGCAAACGGTACATTTAAAGCTAGCCTAGTTCAGTGAAATGTCGAATTGTGACAGCGCTGAGAGAATTCGCTTTACAGTGGGTTCAGCGCTTTTTCAGCACGATAAAAAGCGCTAAACTAAGCGCTTTTGACGCCTTACAGTGAGAGCATGATGCAACGTAAAAAGCTGGTAAACCACCTCAATGAATATCTTAAGCCGTTCCAGATCAAAGACTACTGCCCGAATGGCTTGCAGGTCGAAGGCAAGCCTGAGATCCGAAAGGTCATCACCGGCGTTACAGCCAGCCAGGCCCTCATCGATGCAGCCATTGAAAAACAAGCAGATGCCATACTGGTTCATCACGGCTACTTCTGGAAAGGCGAAGACCAAACCGTAACTGGTATGAAAAAACGCCGACTCCAGGCCCTGCTCGCACATGATATTAACCTGCTGGCCTATCATCTGCCGCTGGATGTGCACCCAGAAGTGGGCAATAACGCGCAGCTGGGTAAGTTGCTTGAGCTGACATTAGAACGTCCACTGGAGCCCTGGAACAGCAACAGTGTTGCGGTAAAAGGCAAACTCAGTGAACCCATGTCTGCAACCGACTTTGCTGCTTTAATTGAGCAAAAACTGGGACGCAAGCCGCTTGTAAATCAGGCAGGCGATCACCTGATAAAAACCATTGCCTGGTGCACAGGTGGTGGACAGAGCTTTATCGACCTGGCTGCCAGTCAGGGGGTCGATGCCTACCTGACCGGCGAGGCGTCAGAACAAACCATTCACTCATCCAATGAGCAGCAGATCCACTTCTTCGCAGCCGGACACCATGCAACGGAGCGTTACGGTGCCAAAGCACTGGGCGAGTATCTGGCCGCCCAGTTTAACCTGGACGTTGAGTTTGTTGATATCGATAACCCAGTGTGATCTATGGCTAAGCACAAACAACGGACCCTCAACCGAAATGAGGACCGCAATTTCGGCGAGCTCACTGGCAAATTTAAAAACAACATTTACGGCACCACAAAGGGTAAGCTGAGAGAGGCTGTGTTGCAGCGCGATCTCACTCAGCACGTGCCCTGGCTCGGAGTTGACCTGGATAAAACTGTACTTGATGTAGGTGGTGGCCAAGGTCAGCTAGCACTGTATCTGGCCCAGCTCGGGCACGCTGTAACACTCGTCGATATCTCTGAAGAGATGCTGGCACAGGCACAACGTCAGGCCGACGCAGCGGGCGTGAGCGAGCGGATAACCCTGATCCATGCTCCGCTTCAGGCACTCCCGGATCTGGCACTCGGCCAGTTTGATCTCGTGATGTGTCATGCCGTGTTGGAGTGGTTGAGTGAGCAACAGCAAGCTTTATCACTGTTGACACAGCGACTGACGCCACGTGGGTTTTTATCACTGATGTACTACAATCGTGCCGCTCAGCGCATGGCCAATATGGTCTATGGTAATTTTGATTACGTGCGCAATGGCCTCAAGGTAAAGCAAAAGGTCGGATTGAGCCCGAATCGTCCACTTGAACCGTCTGACGTCGAGCATTGGCTGAGCCAGCTACCGCTGCAAAAACAAGTGCAATCAGGGGTACGGTGTTTTCATGATTACTTGCGCGATACAAGTAAAGCCAGTGATGAATTTGATGCATTACTGGAGTTGGAGCTGAAGTACAACCAGCAGGAGCCTTATGCCTCACTCGGTAGATATACGCACCTGGTGCTAAAGCACCTCAGCACCCCCTCAGATGCATAAAAAAGACCCTGGCACCGATTACAAGTGCCAGGGCCGAGACATGTGTCCAGGTCTTTAATCCTGTCGTCATACACTCACATTGCTCAGCAAGTGCATGTCAATGCCAAAGGTCGGGAGAGCAACAATTTAACCGTGGCACAGCACTGTAAAAAAGTCATCAATTATCCTTTGAATCATTTGGAAAAGCATTATTTTCATACACTTACAATGATTTATTTCTTTGCAAAGTGCGATAATATCTGGCCATACAACTGGGGCCGTTCAGTGGCAACCCCCTGCCCACCACTGGTTTTAATCACTTCAAGCATCTCCTGATTGTCAATCAGGGTATAAAAATAATAAGGCGTATGATCGCCCTCAGATCTAAGGTGTTGCAACAACTTCAATCCCGCCAGAGGCTCCTGTGCCCGACCCATATCTGAAATAATTAAATTGTATTCGTACATCTGCAATAGCAATAATGCTTCTTCACTGGATTTCACGGTATACACACCAATATGGTGGCGCTCAAAGTAGCGTTTTTCCTGCAGGTTATTCGTCGGATTGTCATCCACCCACAGTATTCGCCCAATCGCATCACTCGGCTCGCCGTAATGTAATCTCGGCGTCTGTTCTGTGCTGTGTGTCATCAACCCAACAAAGCACAGACAGGCAATCACCAATACAGGTAACCAATATCGTGCTGGTAAAGTGTTATCGCTTTGGGGAGATACCACCTGCGTAGACTGCTCGTTCACCTGCGGCGTCTGTGCGCTCATTAAGGCGCTAGTTAACGGATGCTCACTGACCTCAATTGCGGGTGCAAACCGGTAACCCTGTCCACGCACGGTAACGATACAGTTTTGCTGTAAGCCTGCACGGTTTAACTGGCTGCGCAGATCGGAGACCAGCTTTGGTAGCGACCAGTCGGATACGACGGTATTTGGCCACAGCAATTTAACCAGATCGGCATGAGAACAAACCTGCGGCCGGCGCTGCAAAAGGCAGTGGAGAAGCATAAAGGCGCGGTCGTCTAATTGTGTCGACCGCTCATCGATAATGACGCACTGCGTCGCAATATTCAAACGCGCGTTGGCGAATTGAAATTCCATAACCCTGACAATATTCTTGTTATTATCGCACCAGCCTAGCGGATTTTTTATTCACATGCTAGTTACATGCACTTGAATAGTTATCAACTTTGGTCTTACTGGTACTGTGATTTATACTGAAAAAATCAATTTATAATTATTAAAATCAAACAACTAAGTATTTTATTCAAGCCACTCAAAAGCACGCTTTAAAAAGGCAACAGCGTCTTTTTCAACGATCAAACCATGCGCCATGATCAGGCGCTCGGGTGCCCAATCCAGGATGGTGTTCAGGTGCGTCCTTGCCGTGTCATGATGAAAGATAAAACTTAGTCGCCAGTCCAGTGGAGTCTGACCTTCGGGTGCCACTACGCCAGCGCCTTTCGCCACAAAACGCTGGAATGTATTCAGGCTGTTAGGATCAAAGTTCTCTATCAGGTCTGTGACCAGCAAAGTGCAACTTTGCGGGTGGAAAAACACCGCCTCTTCCATTGCTGGTGAGCCGGTAAAAAGCAGTGTTTTTAGGGTATTATCCCAGGGATAATGCTGTCCATTATCGAGGATCCCATCAAAGCTAAGTGTCTTGCACTTCTCTTTTACCTCTTGGGTGCCAAATGTTTGTGCTTCCGGGTAGGTCTCCTGCCAGGGCGACATGAACAAATGGTGCAGATGATTGGGTGCCAACAGGTAAAGTACAGGTCCAAGCGCATCCACTTGCGCTCGCAATTCAGGCGTCAGGCGGATTGGACTATGCACCCAAAGTCCACCGCATGGCAAACGTATTATGGTCATCCGGGTAGTGAAAGGCATGGTAAAAAACGACACGGCTTCACCGTCGAAGATCCAGATATTTTCGTCCAGCTGTCTCATATTAATCTCCCTGGGGACCTAATTTCCCCTTATCAAACTTATCTAATATAAGAAAAAGTAATGAGATTAGAGACTAACACACCTGATGATATTTTACCCAACACACTTCATAGCAAGGCCAAATAACCCGTACATTTAACTTTACTGACAGACGTCTTTGAGTATTTGTGCCCCCAGATCTCGCATGATCTGTGGCTCCGGGTGGGTATGCGCAAAAGTACGTAATCCATAAATACTGACAATGAGGCTACGCGCCCTATCCAAAGCACTGCGCTTGCCAGCCAGTTCTCCCTGCTCAGCAATACGCTCAAATACTGCGCAAAGAGCATTACGCCACATCGCACATTGCTCACTGAGGATAGCTTGTGCCTCTTCATCTTGCTCGGCCAATTCGTTTAGCGCTTTTTGTGTCAGGCATAATTTGTGTGGATCATAACTCACACATTCCTCCACAACATGCGTCAAATATGCTTCCAGCCCGGCACTGGCAGAGGGGTGTTGTGAAAACAGCGCCTGTAACTCATCGCTGCGATCTCGGTTATATTGCTCCAGTGCCGCCAGCAGCAGTCCTCGCTTGTTTTGAAACGCACAGTAAATGGAACCGGGGTGCAATCCAGTTGCTGCTTTGAGATCCTGCATACTGGTTTTTGCGTACCCCTTTTCCATAAAAGCCGTCATCGCGGCTCTGAGTACCTGCTCTTTATCAAATTCAGCACTGCGCATTCATTACTCTCCTCATCAAACGTACTGCATTTTACTCATTTTTGAACATTTGTTCAAAATATACTTGAACGATCATTCAAATGATCATATCTTGAATAAGCATTCAAAAACTAACTGGGTCCGACTATGACGAGCAAACTGTTTGAAACTTATGCATTAAATGATCAAATTTCACTTCAAAATCGTATTTTGATGGCGCCGCTTACCCGCTGTATGGCAGATGATAAATTGGTGCCAACTGATGCAATGGCCGACTATTATGCGCGCCGTGCCGATGCAGGCCTTATTATCTCCGAAGCCACCATCATTCGTCCAGACGCTCAGGGCTACCCGAACACACCAGGCCTGTTTACGAGCGAACAAATTGACGGATGGCGCAAAGTAACCGATGCAGTGCATGCTAAGGGGGGTAAGATTTTTGCCCAGCTATGGCATACCGGTCGGGTGGCTCACCCTCACTTTTTTGACGGTGATAAAGTACTGGCACCCAGTGCAGAGAAAGTGGAAGGTACAGTGCCCCGCATGCGGGATTTGAGCTACATCACACCAACTCCGGCGACACTTGATGACATCACTCAGCTGGTAGCAGATTATTCACAGGCCGCCAGTAATGCAATTGACGCGGGTTTTGATGGCATTGAAATTCATGCAGCCAACGGTTATCTGATTGACCAGTTTTTACATTATGAAAGTAATACACGCACCGATGAGTATGGTGAAACCCCTGAAAATATGAGTCGCTTTGCCCTGCAAGTTATCGACGCCATCACAGACCGTATTGGCGCAGAGCGCACAGCTGTGCGTCTGACGCCTGGCGCTTACTTCAATATGCAAGCTGATCCGCGTGATAAATCGGTCTTTGATTACCTGCTGGCACAACTGGAACAGCGTACACTGGCATTCGTGCACATAGGGATCTTTGATGATGCTATGGAATTTGACTTCCTGGGTGGGCGCGTTTCTGATTACGTCAGAGCAAACTACAGTAAAACGCTCGTCGGTGTGGGCGGCTTTACACCACAATCAGGTGAACAAGCGCTGCGTGACGAACGTTTTGACTTACTGGCTATAGGCAGGCCTTTTATTGCCAATCCGGATTATGTTGAAAAAGTCAGACAAGGCGAAACACTGACGCCCTATTCTGAAGAAATGTTGGCAACCTTAATATAACCAGCTGACAGAATATAAACAGGTGCGGATGATCATCTTCCGCACTGTTTCTCCGATTTCGGTGATTACTGCTCGGTCTTTGTGGTGCCGGACATAATCACGGGAAGCTCAGCAGCTTGCCAGTCACGAAAGTCACCACTGAGGTGCAACAGGCTAAAGCCCTGCTCAGCCAACGCTTGTTCAAAAATCGCTGCACGACGCCCGGAACGACAATAGACCACCAGCGTTTGAGGTTTTAGCGTATCCAGTAAAGATTGGTGTTGTGAGATCTGGTCAAACGGAATATTAATGGCTCCTTTGAGATGCCCAGCCTCGAACTCATTTGGGCTTCTGACATCTACTATGACATGCGCCCGGGCTGACATCTGATTACGCAGCAGTGCCTGCTGACTAATGATATCGGTTGCTGCTTGTGCAACGAAACAAAACACACTGAGCAACACAAAAATACTCATCCTTACCACATAACCCTCTCTACTTCTTAGACTTGTCAGTAATTGATAGCGTAGCAAAAAAGTCCGTTACCCACCTCAAGAATAATTTAATTGAAAAAGTAAAAAAACAGGAATAAAAACCTTTCTTAGTTTAGATTTACCCGCAACAGGCACATCGCGCAAGATGGGAATTTTTCATACGGAAGGCTTACCATTTATTTTACAATTACTTAGTTATTTGATCTGGCTCATTGGTAAGACAACTAAGGCTATAGTCTAATACTAAGCAGCTTGTTTTACTTCTATTACTAATACTTTAAAGATAGTGAGCACTTGGCAGATCAGTGAAAAAGAAACATCAGAGCAAAACTTGAGCTTTTACTCTATTTTGCTATATTTTTTATCAAACCTGAGATAGCTATACCTTACCCCTCAATAAGGGACAGAACAAAAATAACGAATAAACAGATGAAAATTTGTCTTGGGAATTAAATATATCGGTTATGAATTCGTCACAATGGCGAATGACAATAACATCAGTTCGTAAACCTTTTCGGTTGTATTAAACCCAACCGGAAACGTGGCTTAGAAGTGCGATAGTTGAGCCGCCTTAAGTTCGGAAGAGCAATATGGAAAGCAAAAAAATCGCAGTCGTCACTGGTGCACTGGGTGGCATCGGTTCAGCTATCGTTAAAGAGCTGGTAAATGCAAACTGTTTTGTTGTGGCTGTTGCCAGCCCGCGACGTACCTCAGCGGATATTGACGCCTGGCTCAATGAGCAGTCGATCAACCCAGCTGCGGTACATGGCATATTCCTGGATGTAACTGATCATCAGGCGTGCCAGGAACAGCTCGATGACGTCATTGACCAGTTTGGTCATATCGATATTCTGGTCAACAATGCAGGCATCACACGGGATACCTCATTTAAAAAGATGACCCTGACACAGTGGCAGGAAGTTATCGACACCAACTTTAACTCTATGTTCAACATGACTCACCCGGTCTTTGCACACATGTGTGCAAACAAATCAGGCCGCATCATCAATATTTCCAGCGTGAACGGCCAAAAAGGCCAGTTTGGCCAGGCTAACTATTCAGCAGCCAAAGCTGGAATGATCGGCTTCAGCAAAGCGCTGGCTTACGAAGGCGCCCGCGCAGGCGTAACCGTAAACGTGGTTGCCCCTGGCTATACGGCCACCCCTATGGTTGAAAAAATGCGTGAAGATGTGCTCGAAAGCATCAAGGCACAAGTGCCGATGCAGCGCTTAGCCACGCCACTCGAAGTGGCTCAGTCGGTCGCTTACCTGGCGTCTGATCAGGCTGGCTATATCACAGGTGAAACGCTGGCGATTAACGGCGGACTTTATATGAACTAAGCGGCGTATATCAGGATTGAGCCTACGCTCTGAAGTACCTGGGCAGTAACGCTACCTATACGGACTTTTTTGATAAACAGGAAGCACACCATGTACAACGATCTAATGAAAACTTTTACTGAGCAAAGCGAGCAGTTTTTCTCTCCGGCCATCAAGTTCAACCAACTGGTTGCTAAAAACATTGAGCAACTGGCTCAGATCCAGCTTGATGCAACAGAGAGCTTTACTAAAACTTCTGTTGAGCAGCTGAAAACAGCCGCTGAAGTAAAAGATGTTAAATCTTTCATCGACTTCAATGCAAGCCAGCTCACAGCAATGAACAAGCTGAGCCAGCAAATGATCGACGATGGTCAGAAGCTGACTCAACTTGGCAACGAGTTCAAAGAGCACCTTGACGCAATTTCTAAAGACAGTGTTAAAACCACTGCAAAAGCTTAATCGCTGTCGTCTGCCCCTGCCTATTGCAGGGGCATTTTTTTAGCCTGTTTTTTGTAGTGGCTGATCCGCTATACCAAACACGACACAAGACACGTGCAATCAATTTGCCTATTAGGACACGAGTAATGGATACCGATAACACAGATCTTAATAAAACGCTGACGGCCTGGTGGCAGTACAATCAAGATCTCTACACTATATTCAGTAATAACCTGCTCAAAGAAAACCCCGTTCAACAAGCCCTGAACGAGCAAAGTGCCCGGGATTTTGGTGTCTGGTTGAACGAAATAGCGAAGCAGCCAGAAACCTTTGTTCAGCATCAGTTTGACTGGTGGCAGGAACAAATCAAAATTATGCAACAAACCTGGGGACAGGGGTTCGACACCGAACAACCTGATATCATCGAAACAGAGCGTGGGGATCGCCGTTTCAAGGCCGATGAATGGCGTGATAACCCTTGGTTTAATTACATTAAACAAAGCTATTTGCTATTTGGTCAGTCTTTACTGTCGTCTATCCGTGAAACACCGGGACTGGATGACAAACTCAAAGAGCGTCTGGAGTTTTTTGCCCGCCAGGTGGTGAACTCTATCTCCCCGAGCAACTTCATTTCCACTAACCCTGAGCTGCTTAAGCTGACGTTAGATTCAAAAGGTGAAAACCTGATCAAAGGGCTGGACATGTTTAAAAAAGACCTGGCCAAAAGCGGTGACATGCTGCGGATCAGCATGACTGACGAACACGCTTTTGAGCTGGGTAAAGACATCGCGACCACCCCAGGACGCGTGGTATTCCAGAATCATTTATTCGAACTTATTCAGTATGATGCCACCACCAAAGATGTATTCAAAACGCCTTTGCTGATCGTGCCGCCTTATGTCAATAAATACTATATTTTGGATCTGAAACAGCAGAACTCACTGGTGAAATGGTCTGTTGATCAGGGCCATACAGTGTTTATGATTTCTTGGAAAAACCCGGATGCCAGTATGGCTGATGTGGGTTTTGAAGACTACATTGTAGATGGGGTCATTGCGGCACTGGATGCCATTGAAAAGCAAACCGGTGAAGCCTATGTCAATGCCGTAGGCTACTGCATTGCAGGTACTTTGGTCACCACAGCGATGGCGTACTTTGTTTCGAAACGTATGAAGCACCGTATTAAGAGTGCAACCTTATTAACGACCCTGTTGGATTTCTCACAGCCAGGTGAGATTGGCGTGTTTGTCAATGAGCCAACGATTTCTGCGCTGGAAAAATACAACCTGCAAAATGGCATCATGCATGGTCACTTGCTGGGTGTTTCTTTCAGCATGCTGCGCGAGAACAGTCTGTACTGGAATTACTACGTTAATAACTACCTCAAAGGTGAGGCCCCCATGGATCTGGACCTGCTGTACTGGAACGGCGACAGCACCAACCTCACCGCAAAATGTCATAACTTCATGCTGCGCGACCTGTATCTGGAAAACCGCCTCGTACAACCTCGCGAAATTGAAGTCAGAGGCACCAAGATAGACCTCAGTAAAGTCAAACAGCCTGTGTACATGTTATCAACACGGGATGACCATATCGCCCTGTGGCAGGCTACTTTCCAGGGCATTCAGCACACCAGCGCAAAAACCACGTTTGTACTGGGTGAATCTGGCCACATTGCTGGTGTGATCAACCCACCAGCCGCGGAAAAATATGGTTTCTGGTATGGCCCGGAAGCAACCGGTGAAGCCAATGCCTGGTTGGACAAGGCCAAGCATCAGAGTGGCTCATGGTGGCCACACTGGGGTAAATGGTTAAGCCAGTATGTGGACGAGAAAGTGCCCAAGCGCGTCACCAGCAGCAAAACCAATCCAGGCATTTATGCTGCGCCCGGAGAATACGTTAAAGTTAAAATCTAATCGACTAAGAGGCTGCCAATTGGCAGCCTTTATTTTTGCCGGAGCTGCTCACTGTGTCTAGCTGACATCATATGTAAACCACTCAGCCTGACGGCCTGCTTGCTTAATCTTGGAAAATCCTGACGTAGCTTGTAACTGTGATAAAGATTACTGAAAATACTGCTGCGAGAGAGCCTGTCCAGCTGACTCAGAAACACCTTTGCGCTATCTGGCTGCCCTGCTGGTGCCTGCGCCCTGCAACAGGTCTGATAACGCTTTAGCAAACTCACCAAAGTCAGAGCAGGATCTTTTTGCCGCAATGCCAGCTCCGCTTCTATAAAAAATGCCGCACCACTCCAGTAAACACGCGCGTGAGCCCTGAGCCGCCACATATCCTCACTGACCCGGGCAAGTGGACCCGGTGTCTCCCAGGTGCCCAATCGGCCCCGCTCCAGACCCGCCATGATCCGCTGTACGTACTCATCAGTGGTGATCACACCGCCGTGCAGCATAATGACGTTTTGTAAATAGGTGGCAAGGCCTTCTGCTAACCAGAAGTCCGGATAATCGAGCAAAGGATGATACAGGTGGGCCAGCTCATGATACAGGGTCCAGTCGCTGATCAGCTGCTGCTGCGTTGCGAAATAGCTGATATGCAACTCGATTCCATCCACTTCGGAGCGGTTTACGGCCCCCCAGGGGACCGGATCACTACTCAAATAAACATTCTGTAGCTTCACAGGCAGCTGAGATTGTGCCAGGGGGCCCAAAGTCTGCTCAGTCGTTCTGAGCCCCTGGTTCAGCCAACTTTTAACAATGGTTTGCTGCTTGCCATCGAGCACATGCAAATCCTGATAAACCACTTCCGTGGCCCAGCCCTGCGAGCACAGTAATACGACCCCTATCAATCCGCGCATCACGCCTCCTGTTAGCCTATTTCTCTCACCATAACATACACCAGCTACTTGTTCCCCACCTTGACAAAGTGGGCGTACGTAATTTTGTTTTATGGCCAAAAGCGCTGATTGAGATCACTGAGAACACTTACATCCTCTCCTGCCTGGTTCTGAGTCACACTCCTTCAGTGAAAAACTCACTCGTAAAGAGCAAAATTTCTTGTTAGACACGCAAGTCGATTGTCCGTTTAATGCGCTCCATCACCAAGACTTATTGAAATCACTTTTTACCTATTAAGGAACGTTAATGACAGATTTGATCTCTTCTGAGCAGGCACGTGAATGCTACAACGTGCGCCACTGGAGCCAGGGCTTCTTTGGTATCAATGATCAGGGAGAGGTAACCGCCATGCCGACAGTAGATAACCCGGGGCACGCCGTTACTTTGACACACATTGCCGCGCAGATTAAAGCGCAGGGCTATGGCTTACCAGCTTTAGTGCGGTTCCCACAGATCCTTGAGCAACGTGTCAATGACATCTGTCAGGCGTTTAATACAGCCATTGCAGACTACCAGTATCCCAAAGACTATCTGCTGGTTTACCCCATCAAAGTAAATCAGCAAAGAGAAGTGGTTGAAGGGCTGATCGCCAGTCAGGCCGGCAAAGAGAAAAAACAGTTGGGCCTTGAAGCAGGCAGCAAAGCTGAGCTATTGACCGTGCTGGCATTGAGCGAAAAAACCAGTGCCGTGATCGTGTGTAACGGCTACAAAGACCGCGAGTACATCCGCCTGGCGCTGATCGGCGAAAAGCTCGGCCATCGGGTGTATATCGTGCTCGAGAAGCGCTCCGAGCTGGATCTGGTACTGGCCGAAGCCAAAGCACTGAATGTGACGCCAAGACTGGGCCTGCGTGTTCGTCTGGCTTCGCAGGGTAAAGGGAAGTGGCAGGCAAGCGGCGGTGAAAAGTCTAAGTTTAGCTTGTCCGCGTCTCAGGTGTTAACTGTGATTGAGCAGCTAAAACAAGCTGACATGCTGAGCGCATTGCAACTGGTGCATTTTCACCTAGGGTCGCAAATGGCCAACATTCGGGACGTACGCTTAGGCGTAAGCGAAGCGGCACGCTTTTACTGCGAGCTGCGCAGACTGGGCGCTAACCTGATCAACCTGGACGTCGGCGGTGGCCTAGCGGTGGACTATGACGGTACACGCAGCCAGTCACATAACTCGATGAATTACAGCCTGGCTGAGTATGCCAACAATGTGGTGTACACCATAGGTGATACTTGTCAGCAATATAACCAGCCGATGCCGACCATTATTTCGGAATCGGGTCGGGCGCTGACGGCACATCATGCGGTGTTGATCACTGATGTAGTAGGCACCGAGAGCTATCAGCCAGAGCAGCTAACCGCGGTTGCCAGCGATGCCCCGCAGCTGCTGCGTAATATGTGGCGTTCGTGGCAGGCACTGAGCAAGCAAAGCGACGACAGAGCGCTGATTGAGCTCTATCACGACACGCAAGGCGACCTGGCGGAAGTACATGGACAATTTTCCATGGGCATGCTGTCGCTGGAGCAACGCGCCTGGGCTGAGCAGGTAAACTTGCGTATTTGCTACGAATTGCAGCAAAGAATGGACAACAAAAACCGTTTTCATCGTCCGATCATCGATGAGCTGGGCACCAAACTGGCCGACAAGTTCTTTGTGAACTTCTCCTTGTTCCAGTCACTGCCCGATGCCTGGGGCATAGATCAGGTATTTCCTGTGCTGCCGCTGAGCGGCCTGACACAGGCGCCGAAAAAGCGTGCGGTGCTGCTCGACATCACCTGCGACTCAGATGGGGCGGTGGATCATTATGTTGATGGTCAGGGCATTGAAAGTACCCTGCCTGTGCCCGAGTATACGGCGGATTCGCCCTACTTGCTGGGCTTCTTCCTGGTCGGTGCCTATCAGGAGATCCTGGGCGACATGCACAACCTGTTTGGCGACACCCACAGTGTGGTGGCCCGGGTGGATGCACAGGGTCAGCTACAAATGGACGACATCGACGCAGGCGATAGCGTGGCAGATATGATGCGTTACGTACATCTGGACGTAGCAGCATTTAAAGAGAACTTTATTGCCCAGGTCAATACCCGACTGGACCAGGCCGATCAGGCCATGTGTCTGGCCGAGCTGGCGTCGGGCCTGGAAGGCTACACCTATCTGGAGGAGTGCTAAGTGACACAGTTGTTCGACCATTGCGACCACTCGTTATACTCAAACGGCATGACGTTTTTACGTCAGCCCATGGTGCGCGACATCGCCCATATTGAGTCCGACGTAGTGGTGCTGGGGTTGCCATTTGATTTGGCAACCTCGGGACGCCCTGGTGCCCGTCTGGGTCCGGATGCGATCCGTCGCGCCTCGGTCCACTTAGCCTGGGAAGGTAAACGTTACCCATGGCAATTTGCGCTTTGGGACAAAATTAGCCTGCACGATGCTGGCGACTTTACTTATCCGGTGGGGGATCCGGAGTACTTTACCGCGCAGCTGGAGTTGGCGGCAGAGCAGATCCTCCATCAGGGTAAAGCCTTACTTGGATTGGGCGGCGACCATTTCGTCACTCTGCCCTTATTGCGGGCGCACCAGAAGATACATGGCAAAATGGCCTTAGTGCATTTTGATGCCCATACCGATACCTACAGTCAGGGCTCGCGTTATGATCATGGCACTATGTTTTTTCATGCCCCCAGAGAAGGGTTGATCAGTCCGGAGCACTCCATTCAGCTGGGGATCCGCACTGAGTTCGAGCAAAGTAATCATCGCTTTGCCGTGGTCGATGCAATGCAGGCCAATGATATGGATGCCCAGGCCATTGCCGAGCAGATAAAGGCCAGAGTCGGCGACCTACCGGTCTATCTGACCTTTGATATCGACTGCCTGGATCCGGCCTTTGCGCCCGGCACCGGCACGCCGGTGTGTGGTGGCCTGAGCAGCGACAAAGTGCTGAAGATACTGCGCGCACTGCAAGGGATTAATATCATTGGTATGGACGTGGTGGAAGTCTCACCCTCATACGATCAGAGCGAGCTGACGTCCATCGCCGCGGCCACCATCGCCTACGAATTGCTCCATTTATGGGCTATTCGCCACAAATAATTTGAGGCGCCTGCGGGCGCTTTTTTGTTGCTTTCAGCACAAAACTTCCGCGCAAAAAACGTCCCAAACCATGCCTTTTTCGTATCCTCTTTGTTTACTATCACTGCTAATTTATTGCTGTGTGAAAGGCGGTTGCTCAGAACGTCGCCTTTTGCAGAGGTGCAGTGCGCTCTGTCACAAAGTGATGTGCACTTAACTCACAGCCACACAGCGTTGTGTAGCACACTGCAACAAAATGGATGACGTCTTTTTGGTCAATTGGAATGGTCAAACTTATGAAAACACCTAATTATACAACACTCACTCTCGGAGCTTTATCGCTCGCTTTTTCTCTTCCTCTGCTGGCAGCAACCAGCGATAACGCCAACTCAGGCGTGGGGATTAATCTTACCGGCATTAATTACTGGTCCAGTCAGTGGACCACGCTGAATGTCATGAAGCACGCTTCTAACGGCAGCGGTCAGCTATGGGCAACCAGTAATGCTCATACCTGGGAATACAACACCGGCCATCAAGCGTTGCTGGACCTGGACGAGCAAGGCTGGCCGCGATCTTTACCTAGCGACTCACCCGATGCGCCTTTTCACTATGTCACCACCATTATTTATCACGATAACCCGCACCACCCAGTCGGTGAATTTGTGATCTTATATGAAGGTGAAGGGGAGCTCTATTACTCGGGCCCTGAACTCATCAGCTCAGAACCCGGACGCGACGTGGTACGTATGTCTGAAAATAGTTTCTTCCATTTACAGATCCACGCCACTGACCCAAACAATACCGGCAACCATATCCGCAATATCCGTATTATTGCGCCGGGCGGAAGCTGTAGTAACGCCGCTACGGATTACGCCGCCAATGCGGCAGACTGTGTTAACCCTGAGCAGTTTGTCGCGTTCGAGCAAAGCTATCAGGAACGGATATTCCATCCACTCTTTTTGGATGATATGCGCCAGTTCCGTACTTTGCGTTTTATGCAGCTGCTCAGCACCATAGACAACCCGGTTCAGCACTGGGCGCAGAGAAACCAGTACGATTACGCCAGCTGGGCCCTCAATGGTGGCAGCCCCTATGAAGTGGCCATTGCCATGAGTAACAAATTAGGTGCGGAGCCCTGGTACACGCTCCCAGTCCGGGTGGATGATGAGTATATTCGTCAGTTTGCCCGGCTGCTAAAAACGCAAAGCGAAGGCAACTCATCAATTTATGTAGAGTTTGGTAACGAGCTGTGGAACAACGCCTGGCCGTATATTTTCGATGGCCTGTATCTGGAGGAGCAAGGTAAAACCCTTTGGCCCGACACCAGCTACCACGACATTGAATATCGCATGAATTACTACGGGCTGCGCAGCGCGCAAATGTGCGACATCATTAAGACTGAGTTTGCAGAGGATGCCGGCCGTATACAATGCGTGATGGGCGGTCAGACTGGGGTACCCTGGATAAGCGAGCAAGCACTAAACTGCCCTATTCACGCAGCTGGCGTCGGTCAACGCTGCGCCGATAATATGGATGTACTGGCGGTGGGCAGTTACTTTGCCGGATACTTTGCCGATCAAAAGTATCTGCCTATTTTACGGGATTGGGCCAGTGACGGCGCTGAAGGCCTGAATAATCTGTTCGAGGAAATGGACTCGGGCATACTGCATGGCCTGACTTACAACCCCGATGAGCCACCCTGGTGGCAGGCTCCTGAACAGGGTGCACTGGCGCAGGCCAGAGACAACATTCAGGGCAACCTGGCACTGGCACAGCAAGATGGTTTGATGCTCGCAGCTTATGAAGGCGGCCAGCACCTCACCTATGCCGGAGATATTCGCGACGGGCGAGATACCATTAGCGAGGCTTTATTCCTGAGCGCCAATCGCGATCCGCGCATGGCAACGGCATTTACCAACCACCTGAACGATTGGCAGGCATCCGGTGCTGGACTATATGTGGTATTTGAAAGCATCGGTCGCTGGGATAGCTGGGGCGCATTTCCGCTCAAAGAATATCAGACTCAACCCCGTGAGCAGGCACATAAATACGATGCCGTGCTGAGCTTTATAGAGCAGACGCCCTGCTGGTGGGCAGGCTGTACACAAAACCTAAACGATGGGAACAGTCCGAATAGCCAACCTGCTGGTGGCGTGCCAGTCAGCGCCCAACCGACTCATTAGTACAGCGTGGTTGCCAGCAGTAGCTGACAACCTTTACTTGCTAGAGTATCTTTTTGTCATGGGTTTCGGGCCTAAGCAAGGCCTTGAAGCCCTCACCAACGAACCAAAACAACGCCTTATCGGTTTGTTTGTCATCAATCTGACATTTTTTCAAATTTTTTACTAAAGAAGTCGTACAGCCGGACGATACACTAATCATGGCAGGCAGTGACTATCTCTTCCATCGCCATGACTTTAAAAGCTTTATCAACTTATACCCCAAGATAGTGCTAATTGATACGGCTCGTTCCTGGTCTTTGGCTTTGAACGAGCAATCACCTTCTCATGTTAAATTAAATCCGTAAAACCCCACTTTCGGGCTTCTTTCCAGACAATATAACGAAAATAATGCCAAAAACGCTGCTTTCTATACAAAAATACACGCTTTGAAACTGAGCTTGCAGAAAAGAAAAAGGCATATGCGAACACATATGCCTTTGTAAAAAAGTTATTATATTACTTTATGTTAAGCTTTTCGCCAGGTGGTTTTACCGGCGCTGTCTTCCAGCACCACGCCCATTGCGGTCAAAGCATCACGCGCGGCATCGGCGGCAGCCCAGTCTTTGTTAGCACGGGCATTTTTACGTTGCTCTATCAAGGCTTCAATTTTTGCCACTTCGTCTTCGTCCTGGTCGCCGTGTAAAAAGGCTTCCGGGTCTTGCTGAGCAATACCCAATACTTCTGCCAGTTTCACCAAAATAAAGGCATGTTCACCCGCCGCTTTGGCATCTGAGTCTTTCAGCAGATTTACTTCTTTGGCCAATTCAAAAATCACCGGCAGCGCTTCCGGGGTGTTGAAGTCGTCGTTCATTGCTGCTTCAAAACGTGCAACGAACGGGTTGCCCGCCAGTTCCGTGTCAACCAGTTCAACGCCACGCAGTGCCGTGTAGATACGCTCTAATGATGAACGTGCCTGCTCGAGGTTTTCCTGTGAGTAGTTCAACTGACTGCGGTAGTGACCGTTGATCAGGAAATAACGCACGGTTTCGCGGTCATACGCTTTAAGCACTTCACGTACGGTAAAGAAGTTGCCCAATGATTTAGACATCTTCTCTTTATTGACCTGCACCATACCAGTATGGATCCAGGTATTCACATAACACCCATTATTGGCACAGCATGACTGAGCGATTTCGTTTTCATGGTGCGGGAATTGTAAGTCCGAGCCACCACCATGAATATCAAACAACTCACCCAGATGCTTAGAACTCATTGCGCTACACTCAATATGCCAGCCTGGGCGACCCTCACCCCAGGGTGATGTCCAGCTTGGCTCACCCGCTTTGGCTTTTTTCCATAACACAAAGTCCAACGGATCGTCTTTGCCTTCTGCCACTTCTACCCGGGCGCCGGCCTGGAGCATATCCAGATCCTGCTGAGACAGCTTGCCATAGTCTTCAAAAGTAGAAACATCAAACAGCACATCGCCATTACTGGCAACATAGGCATGGCCTTTCTCAATCAGACGCTCAATCATTTCGATGATCTCGTCCATATGCCCCGTGACAGTCGGCTCAATATCTGCGGGCAGAATATTAAGCGCTTCAAAATCTTCGTGCATGGCCTTGGTCATACGCACGGTCAGTGCATTGATCTCTTCTTTATTTTCTGCGGCACGTTTAATGATTTTATCGTCCACATCCGTGATATTACGTACATAAGTTACTTCGTAGCCTAAATGACGTAGGTAACGATTCATGACGTCAAAAGAGACATAAGTACGAGCATGGCCTACATGGCAGAAGTCATAGATAGTGATACCACACACGTACATGCCTACTTTGCCTTCCACAATCGGTTTAAACTCAGTCTTTTGACGTGTTAGTGTATCGTAGATCTGCAACATGTAGCTTTTTTCCTAAAATTTATCCAAATTCCCAGCAATCATATCACTTGCACCGCTCTGGCTCTATAAAAAATCTTACTCTCATCGGATGAAAAAGTAACAGTTAGTTGACAATTTCGCCGCTCGTCCACTCTGGGACTTTGTAGTTATCGATTTGTGCTATAAAATAGGCTCCTAATATGAAACGTGTAAATCAAGGACCTGTTATGGTTGTTTTACAAACAAACTTTGGCGATATCAAAATCAACCTGTTTGCTGACAAAGCGCCGGCAACGGTTGAGAACTTCTTAAAGTACGTTGAATCTGGTTTTTACAACGGCACTATTTTCCACCGTGTCATTGATGGCTTTATGGTTCAGGGCGGCGGTTTCGAGCCTGGTATGAACCAAAAAGAAGTCGGTGCGCCAGTTAAAAACGAAGCCAATAATGGCGTAGCCAATAAAATAGGCACGCTGGCAATGGCGCGTACGCCTGATCCGCACTCTGCAACGGCACAGTTCTTTATCAATGTGAACGACAATGACTTTTTGAACTTCAGCAGTGAAACGGCACAGGGCTGGGGTTACTGTGTGTTCGGTGAAGTTGCTGAAGGCATGGACATCGTGAACAAGATTAAAGACGTAGCGACTGGCTCTGCGGGTTTCCACCAGGACGTACCGCTGGAAGATGTTGTGATTGAAAAAGCATTCGTTGCTGAGTAAACGACTGCTTTTACAGCTTGAGAGGGATGTACAACACATACGTCCCTCTTCTCCTTTCCAGCCCTAGCCTGAAGTTGTCTCCATGCGCAAAAGCTACTTTATTTCTGATCTGCATTTAACCGAACACCGCCCTGACATCACTGCCGCCTTTTATCGTTTCCTCAGTAAACATATGCAGGATGACGTCGATGCCTTGTATATTTTAGGTGACTTTTTTGAGGTCTGGATTGGCGATGACGAAGGCAATCCGCTGGCACTGGAAATTGCAACTAAGCTGCGCGCAATTTCCGAACGTGGTATTAAATTGTTCTTTATTCACGGTAACCGGGATTTTCTGGTGGGTCAGCACTACGCAAAGCTGTGCGGCATGACCTTACTGCCGGAGCAAACTGTGATTGACCTGTACGGCACCGCGACCGTCATTTTACACGGTGATGAAATGTGTACGCAGGACGAGGTGTATCAGAAATTTCGTAAAAAAAGTCGTGGCTGGTGGTGGCCAAAGCTCATGCTATCTATGCCCTTATGGTATCGTCGTCGGGTAGCACGTAATGCCAGGGAAAAGAGCAAGCAAAGCCAGATGGGAAAAGCACCGGAAATTTTAGATGTGACCGAAGAAGCCGTGCTGGCAATGTTTGCCCGTTACAAAGTCAGCAATATGATCCATGGCCACACACACAGGCCTGATGTCCATCATCATAATGGCCAGACCCGCACAGTACTGGGTGACTGGTATAGTCAAAGCTCTTATCTGGTGGCGACTGAGCAGGGTCAAACCCTCACTCAGCATTCTTTTTCAGACTAGTTCACGCAACCAGCTGTGGCGCTCCACTGTGAAATTTAAAATCACTGTCCGGAGCTAAGATCAGCGCGTTTTCGATCTCTTTGAATTCACCAACCCGGGCCACAATATCGAATCGCTGTGGATCCGTGGCGTCGGCAACTTGCTGTGCCAATTCCAGATAATCCTGATAATGACGTGCTTCTGACCGCAGCAGCGACACATAAAAGCGTCCAATGTCCGGCTCAAGATACGGGGCCAGTTTGGCAAACCGCTCACAGGAGCGCGCTTCGATGAAGGCACCGATGATCAGTTTATCAATCAATGCAGCAGGTTCGAACGTGCGCACATGCTTGATCATCCCAGACGCATAACGGGATGCGTTAAGGCTCTGGACCCGCAACCCTTTCTCGTTAATGATATCCAGCACCTGCTCAAAATGATGTAGCTCTTCTTTGATTAGTCGCACCATCTTATCCAGAATATCCTGATTGTAAGCATACTCAGGCTTTGCGGTTAAGCTACCAATGAGCTCATTCTTACTGGCACTAAACTGACCATCGCCAATTTTACGATAAACAAAGTCTTCATAGGGCTTGATCCAGCCCAGCAAAGTTTGTGCAGAGGCGTTATCTACCGCATATTTACGGATTAAAAAGGCGGCGCTTTGTGCGGCTTTCAGCTCACAATGCATGTGATCAACCAGCAAGGCTTGAAGATGTTCTGGTTTTTTCGCTTCGTCTATCCAGCTGTTGGGCGTTTCACATCCCAGAAACTGATAAATGGGTGCCAGCAGGTCGGCGTACTTCTCTAACATGTCTCAGGTAATCATTCGCAAAAATTGCCCCATTCTACCACAAGCGTGCCAGGGGGCACTATGAGAGGCTGCGAGTTAACACAAGTTTGTGCCAGATCAAAGACGCTGGGATTTCAGATTTGTTTCTTGACAAAAATTAACCAATCTTTCATAACTAAAGTGATGTTGTATAAATTTCATACTCACAGGCGTCGCCAGTGACCCCGTTTTTATGGTGATTACGCAGATTAGCCGCATCCGCTCATGATGTTACTAAGCTGTTATAAAAGACAAGGATTGCACCCGTGATCACCGGGCAACTTAGGCACGTCGGACAACAATCTTTTTTGAGGGGCTCGTTATGATTTTAAATCATCTGTGGGGCTTATATGCCCACCCAATTGAAGAGTGGCAAACCATAGACAACCGCCACGAAAGCGCTACCTACAGTCTATCTCACATTGCCTTGATTGCCCTGATCCCAAGTTTAATGGGCTATTATTCTTCCGTTTATCTTGGCTGGAAAATAGGTACCGAAGATGCCGTTTTCCTTACTCATAACAGTGCCGTATTGATTGGCATTGCGATGTATTTTGCTCTGATCATTGGTGTATTCGCACTGTCTTATCTGGCACACTGGATGGCCGTCACTTTTGGCGCTAAGCCAACCTACACACAAACGCTGGAACTGTCGGCGTATACTGCGACCCCCGTATTTATGTCGGCGTTTGCCGCCTTTTATCCGGAGTTATGGTTTGTGGTCTCGGTGGGTCTGGCGGCGCTTGCCTACTCAGTCTATCTACTCTATACCGGGGTACCTATTCTGATGCACATACCGGAAGAGCGTGGTTTTATCTACGCCAGCTCAGTGGTGACCTGTGGCCTGGTTTTATTGGTGATAATTCTGGCTGCAACCGCGATATTGTGGACGAATGGCATAATCAGTCCTACATTTACCTAGGGAGCGCGCTTATGCCCCGCTAAGGTGTATAGGTCAGCTCGCTTCCTTTGCTTTTATCCTATAGAAATCTAACAAAAAGGGCCGCAATTGCGGCCCTTTTTTTAAACCAATTTGGCTAGATTACTCACCTTCACCAGTTTCCTGATTATGCAGCTCAAGACTAGCCGACATCGCTTTTTCACGTGTCGATTTTGCCGAGTCATTACGCAGTGCATCGATGCGGTTCAGGTAATCCTGATTGACGTCACCGGTGATGTACTGGCCGTCAAACACCGAGGTTTCAAAGCGTGTGATGCCCGGATTCTCAAGCGCAACCGCATCTTTCAGATCCGAAATAGACTGATAAATCAGGCCGTCTGAGCCGATACTGGCATTGATATCTTCCACGTCGCGGCCGTGCGCGATGAGTTCCGCTGCCGATGGCATGTCGATGCCATAGACATTCGGGAAACGTACTTCAGGGGCAGCCGATGCAAAGTACACATTTTTAGCGCCTGCATCACGTGCCATTTCAACGATCTGTGCAGACGTGGTACCGCGTACGATAGAGTCATCCACCAGCAGTACATTTTTACCGGCAAACTCTCTGTCAATGGCATTAAGCTTACGACGTACCGACTTTTTCCGTTGCTCCTGACCAGGCATAATGAAAGTACGGCCAATGTAACGGTTTTTCACAAAGCCCTGACGATAAGGCAAGTCCAGTACGGATGCGATTTCCAGCGCGATATCACAAGATGTTTCTGGGATAGGAATGACTACGTCAATGTCTTTATCAGCCCACTCACGCTTAATTTTTTCACCCAGCTTAGTACCCATGTTGACGCGAGTCGCGTAAACCGACATGTTGTCGATGTTCGAGTCCGGACGTGCAAAGTAAACAAACTCAAAAATACACGGCGCGTGCATGGTTTTGTCAGCACAGATCTGCGAGTAGAACTGACCGTCTTCAGTCACATAGATGGCTTCACCCGGCGCAACGTCACGAACAAATTCAAACCCGTCGATAGACAAGGCCACACTTTCGGATGCGAACATATACTCAACACCACGTTCCGTTTCGCGCTTACCAAATACCAATGGGCGAATACCGTGCGGGTCACGAAAAGCCAGAATACCATGACCAATGATCATCGCGATGGTCGCATAACCACCAGATGCCTGTTGGTTAACTTCGCTGATGGCGTTAAACATATCCGCCGCATCCAGCTTCATTTTATCGTTTCGACCTAACTCATAAGCCAGGATGTTCAGCAGCACTTCGGAGTCAGACGTTGTATTAACGTGACGACGTGCTTTAGTGAACAAACGCTCTTTTAGCTCTTCTGCATTGGTTAAATTACCGTTATGCGCCATCGCGATACCAAACGGTGAATTAACATAAAAAGGCTGTGCTTCTGCCGAACTGGAAGAACCCGCTGTAGGATAACGCACATGCCCGATGCCGATGTTACCCTGCAAACGCTTCATATGACGGGTATGAAACACGTCTTTTACCAGGCCATTGGCCTTGCGCAAGCTGAACGTATTGTTGTCAATGGTAATGATGCCGGCTGCATCTTGGCCACGGTGTTGCAAAACAGTTAAGCCGTCATAAATCGCCTGATTAACAGGAGATGTTCCGACTATCCCAACGATACCACACATTAAAAATTTCCTCGCCGATTAACGGTTTGCTGAATTCAAAAAGCTTGAGTTATGCTCTAGATAGGAAAAAAACCATTCTATTACAAAGCCAAATTCAGGGATTACTTGGGATGCCTGCCACCACGATGTATCGGGGGCTTTGGTGAAGGCATCCAGAAAAAACAACGTGGCGCTAACGACCAGCACGCCCCGCATCGCACCGAACACAATGCCAACCAGGCGATCGGTACCAGACAAGCCCGTACGCTGTACGAGTTCACCTAAGATATAATTGACAAACCCACCTAACACAAGTGTCGCAATGAAAAGTATGGCGATTGCGGCGGCATTTCTTAAAAGGGGTTCTGAAATGAAGGTCAGGAAGGTTGCAAGATATTGGTAAAATAAGCTGGATATGAAAAAGGCACCGATCCAAACCACGAGTGACATGGTTTCTTTTACAAAACCTCTCATCAGGCCAAACACTGTCGAAATACCGACAATTGCAAAGATGGCGTAATCAACCCAGATCATATAAACCAATAAGTCGTTAATTTGGGGCGCATTCTATAAGACACGCCCACCAATTACCAGATCATTTTACCACGGTAAATTGAGTCAGGCGGCCGTTCAACTTAGTTAATTTCTTTAATTCTGGGAGCTTAGCTTCGAGTTTTGCTTTATTTAAATCTGGTCCGACAAACACTTTAGTTAAGGTCCCATTAGGCGTTTTCACCGGGCGGGTAAAGGTCTTGAAACCATTTTGGGTAAGCTTTTTCGTCAATGCGTCGACATTGGACTTATGAGAGAAGCTGCCTAACTGGATCACATAGGCCATTTGCGTAAAGTTAGAGGACTCAGGACGCTTTAACGGCTCGCTTTTTACCTCAGGTGCGGCTGTTGGCGGCGGACTTGATTCAGCTGCTGGAGCAGTCGGCTCAGGCTGCACAGTGTCTTCTCTCGCAACTGCCGTTTGGTCACTCTCAGAGTTATTTGTTTGCGTGTTTTCGGAAACTTCCTCGCTCGATTCAGGCAAAGATAAATCAGTACTTAACTTGGCATCATCCGCTTTGATGTCTTCAACCGTTTCTGCCATCGGCTCAGTGCTTAGTGATGCACGTTCATCGACCCGTGTTTTTAACTCTATGGTCGAGAACTCAGGACGTTCCGGGATAGGCTTAAATCCCTCCTTATAATGGACTTTTTCGCCATCCAGAATATTGGGTATAAACACCACCGCTGCAATCACAACAATGCTGGTGCCGACCAGTCGGTTAATAAATCCTGAGTTCACAACTATTGCTCTCTACTGTTCAAAGTACTGCATGGCCGCAGCCACAGTCACAAATGAGCCAAATACAATCAGTGCCGTGTCCTGATGTTGCTGAGGAAGCAGACTTTGCAGGGCCGAGTCGACACTCGGGAATACCTGACTGTGTTCACTATGCGCTGCAGGCAACAAGGTCAGTAATTGCTCAGCTTGCTCGCCACGGGGGCCTTCCAACGACGCACAGCTCCATTTTTCAACCACATCTGACAGGGCATCAATCACGCTCGCTTTATCCTTATCAGCAAGCATAGCGACTAAGGCATGAATTTTAAAGCCCTGATTTTTCAAACGCATTAATTGCGTTCTCAGGTAACGGGCCGATTCCGGGTTATGTGCCACATCGGTGTAAATCAAGGGTTGCTGGCTAAGCTGCATAAACCGCCCTTCGACTTGTAACGCATCCAAAGTTTGCTTTACAAGCTCGGCATCGGGCAATAAATTAAGCCTGGCAAGGACGGTTAATGCTGTTGCGACGTTTTGTGCAGGAATGGCAGGCTGCGCCAATGTCAGGTCGTGCTCACCATATTGCCAACGTAACCCATCGGGCAAGGGCGTAAAGTGGAAATCGCGTTTTGACAGAATAAGTTCAGCGTTAATTTCCTCACCATAGTCCGTCACCGTATGCGGAATGTTCAGGTCACCTACAATTGCAGGCGTGCCTGTGCGGAAAATACCCGCTTTGTCATAGCCCACGAGCTCACGTGTATCACCCAAGTACTCTTTATGATCGAGATCTATGGTGGTGATCACACTGGCATAAGGTGTAACAATATTGGTGGCATCAAAACGCCCACCCAGACCCACTTCAAGGAGCACGTAATCCACTGCGTGCTGCTTAAACAGCCATAATGCTCCCAATGTGCCGTACTCAAAGAACGTCAGCTCAACCTCTCCACGACCCTGATCCAATGCATAGAAGGCATCAACATGTGACTGATCAGGTAAGGTGTTACCATTGATCCGAACGCGCTCGTTATAGTGGATTAAGTGCGGGGAGGCATACGTACCAACACTGTAACCTTGTGCCAGCAACATGGCTTCAAGGCAACGCGCCGTGGTGCCCTTGCCATTGGTGCCACCAATGAGAATGATTTTACTGCTGCTATTGAGCAGATCGATATTGTTGGCAGCCTGCGCTACGCGCTCCAGGCCCATTGCAATGTTGGCGGGATGTAACTGCTCTAAATAACAAAGCCAATCATTTAGAGTCGATGATTGGCTTGGTGTGGTCTTTGACATAGTGCGCTCAAATTAAAAAATTTACGCTACTCTATGCTCTTGTTCTGTAGAAGGCAAGTTCATGAACTTGGCCAGAATACGTGCCAGTGAGTCACGCATTTCACGACGGTCGATGATCATGTCGACAGCACCGTGCTCCAGCAGGAATTCGCTGCGCTGGAAACCTTCAGGTAGAGTTTCACGTACCGTTTGCTCGATAACGCGAGG
The DNA here is from genome assembly GCF_022347845.1 of Pseudoalteromonas sp. McH1-42. Lineage (NCBI taxonomy): Bacteria > Pseudomonadati > Pseudomonadota > Gammaproteobacteria > Alteromonadales > Pseudoalteromonadaceae > Pseudoalteromonas > Pseudoalteromonas sp. McH1-42. Next base: position 329,004 of record NZ_JAKRFU010000002.1, read on the forward strand.
GCCCGCAAAACCAATCAATGCTTTAGGTTCAGCCACGTTGATGTCGCCCAGCATAGCCAGTGACGCGGATACACCACCCATAGTCGGGTCAGTCATGACTGAAATAAACGGTAAGCCACGCTCACTCATCTTAGCCAAAGCTGCACTGGTTTTAGCCATCTGCATCAACGACATCAGAGCTTCCTGCATACGTGCACCACCTGACGCTGAAAAACAAACCAGCGGCATATTATGCTCAAGACACTCGTTCACAGCATCGACGAAGCGGGCACCAACAACAGAGGCCATTGATCCACCCATAAATGAAAACTCAAACGCGACGGCAGCAACCGGGATACCTTTAAGGGTACCTTTCATGGCCACCAGGGCATCTTTCTCGCCACTGACTTTTTGTGCCGAAGTAATACGATCTGAGTACTTTTTCGAATCTTTAAACTTGAGTACGTCCTTTGGTTCGTGCTGCGTACCCAGCTCGACGCGACCACCATCGTCTAAGAAACTCTCCAGACGCTTACGCGCACTGATCCGCATGTGATGATCACACTTAGGACAAACATGTAATGACTTTTCCAACTCCGCTTTGTACAGGATTGAATCGCAGTCTGTACATTTTGCCCAAACGCCTTCAGGGATCTCTTTTTTGCCCGTCGATTTAGCCGTTTTAGGTAAGATTTTTTCTAACCAACTCATTTGCAACTCTCTTAGTGCTCAGTCTGTGTCGCTCTCTGCAGATAGCAGATATATTTCCCAATTAAAACATGATTAAGACATCAGTGATATAAAAAACTGGTCTTAGTTGTATCAAATGATTAAGACGCTCGCGCTCAGTTTCGCTTTAGTCATTATTTAACTAAATTAACGAATAGTCACATCTGGTAAGAACAGCGGCCCGGCAGGCGTTGACGGGACCTGCCAACGTTCAGGGTAATCTACATCGACCAGGTACAAGCCATTCGGTTTCGCAGTCGCACTGGCCTGAGTACGGTCTTTAATACGTAATAACTCGGCCATCCACTCTGGCGGGTATTTGCCCACCCCAATATCCATCAAACATCCCGTGATATTGCGCACCATGTGATGCAAAAACGCATTGGCTTTAACATCAATAACAATATAGTCGCCAAACCGATCGACCTGTAAATGATGAATATTACGACACGGCGAATTTGATTGGCAATGCACTGCCCGAAAAGAGGAGAAATCATGCTCACCAATCATCACAGGGCAAGCTGCCTGCATAAGCTCTGCATCCAGCGGGTGGTAGTAATGGGTCACGCCACTGCGTAAAATGCCCGGACGATTGACACTGTTGTAAATCACATAGCGATAGCGTCTGGCCGTTGCACTAAAACGGGCACTGAACTCTTCATGGACCGGTGTGGCGTAGCGCACAGCAATGTCGTCAGGTAGTTGAGAGTTCACTCCGAGTGTGAATGCTTTCATATCCCTTTCAGCATGGGTATCGAAATGGATGACCTGACCAGTGGCATGCACACCCGCATCTGTTCGCCCGGCACAGACCACGTCAACCTTGTGATTACAAATGTTAGACAGGGCTGTTTCCAGCTCCTCCTGAACACTATTTACATTGCACTGACGTTGCCAGCCACTATAATTTCCGCCATTGTATTCAATCCCCAAAGCTACACGCATAAACTACTCAAACTCTCATTTCGAACTTAGCCGCGCATTTTATGCGATCGCCGCCGATAATACCAACTTCATCGTCCCACTCGTGGCAAACGACTTATTTGATCTGCTGTTGGAGTGCCAGCGCTTCAGCCTGTACCGACTCAGGCCCATCAGAAAGAATTTCCTCGACCGCGTTTTGCGCTGAATCAAAATCACCAATTTCAATGTAGGCACGAACCAGGTCGAGCTTGGCAGCATAACCATCTTCTTCCAGATCAACATCTGTGGCATTTTCACCGGCTAGTAGCTCTTCAAAGTCCCCCAATCCCACATCCATATCCGGAGATTGATAAGGCTCTTCCTGCGCAGGTTCATCTTCGCTTTGCGAAAGCAAATCGTCTATCTCCAGGAAGTCCCCTTCTGCCGCAGCCGTTTCGGTGTCGACGAAATCACTGTCGGCTGGTTCATCGATATTCTCAATTTCCAGATCCTGTGCCAACTCTTCACTCAGTAACGCGTCAAAATCCAGCTCTGGTTCTTCTGACAAGGCCACTTCGGAGGTATCCGGTTCTGCCGATTCATCGAGTAAGGCACTGAAATCAGTGTCATTGAGCTCTGCAAGAAACTCATCTTCGATGGCCGCTTCGTCAATATTAATTTCGGGCTCTGGCGTTTCTTCTGTATCATCTTCGTCGGCCAGCTCTCCAAGCTCATCCAAAAATGCCTCTGGCTCTTGTGCGAGTGCCGGTTCTTCAGACGCTTCGGCTTCTTCTGGGTTGCTTTGGGCCAGTTCGGCTAAATCGTCATCCGTGAGCATCAGGTCGGATAAATCATCCTCCAAATCTTCAAGTTCCAGTTCTCCTTCCGGCTCCGACGCCATGGCACTGAGCGCATCTTCTTCATTGAATTCAGGGAAGTCTTCTTCTGCCAGCACATCATTCGCAAGCTCCGCTTCTTCTGCTTCGACTTCTTCTGAGAGGGTCTCTTCTGCCGCTGCGGGCTCAGCCTCCATCGCTTCAAGCGCATCGTCTTCTTCGAGTGCCGGGAAGTCTTCGTCTGCCAGCATGTCATCCGCTAGCAACTCTTCTGGTGTTTCAACTTCTTCTGAAGGAGCCTCTTCTGCCGCTGCTGGCTCGGCCTCCATCGCTTCAAGGGCATCGTCTTCTTCGAATGCCGAGAGGTCTTCGTCTGCCAACGTGTCATCCGCTAGCTCCGCTTCTTCTGCTTCGACTGCTTCTGAAAGCGCTTCTTCTGCCGTTGCTGGCTCAGCCTCCGTTGCTTCTAGCGCATCGTTTTCTTCAAACGACGGGAAATCTCCGTCTGCCAGCGTATCATCCGCTAGCAATTCTTCTTCTGCGTCGACTGCTTCTGAAAGCGCTTCTTCTGCCGTTGCTGGCTCAGCCTCCATTGCTTCTAGCGCATCGTCTTCTTCGAATGCCGGGAAATCTTCGTCTGCCAACGTGTCATCCGCTAGCAATTCTTCTTCTGCTTCGACTGCTTCTGAAAGCGCTTCTTCTGCCGTTGCTGGCTCAGCCTCCATCGCTTCTAGCGCATCGTCTTCTTCGAATGCCGGGAAGTCTTCGTCTGCCAGCGTGTCATCCGCTAGCAATTCTTCTTCTGCTTCGACTTTTTCTAAAGGTACCGCTTCTGCCTCGGGCTCCGCCGCTGCTGGCTCGGCCTCCATCGCTTCAAGGGCGTCGTCCTCTTCAAACGCAGGGAAGTCTTCGTCTTTCAGCGCATCATCCGCTAGCAACTCTTCTGGTATTTCGGCTTCTACTAAAGGCACCGCTTCTGCCTCCGGCTGCGCCGCTGCCAGCTCGGACTCCATCGCTTCAAGGGCGTCGTCTTCTTCGAATGCCGGGAATTCTTCATCTGCCAGCGCCTCATCCGCTAACAGCTCTTCTTGTGCTTCGATCACTTCTGCTAGTGTGTCTTCTGCCGCAGATGGCTCTGCTTCCATCGCTTCAAGGGCGTCGCTCTCTTCGAATGCCGGGAGGTCTTCATCCGCCAGCGCATCATCCGCTAGCTCCGCTTGTTCTGCTTCGACTGCTTCTGAAGGGGCCTCTTCTGCCTCCGGCTCCGCCGCTGCTGGTTCAGCCTCCATTGCTTCGAGCGCTTCGCCTTCGTCAAATGCCGGGAAGTCTTCATCTGCCAGCGCCTCATCCATTAAATCGTCATCCAGAGAGGTGCCTTCCTCTAGCTGCTCTGCGACTGGCTCAACGCTCTGCTCAGTATCCCCTTCCAGCTCTATCTCAAAATCGGGCCCATCCAGATCATCAAAGTCACCACCGAAATCCAGTAAATCATCACCATCTTCATCCAGTTCATCATCGAGTAAACCAGCTGTTTCATCTTGCTCCAGACTTTGCGCGAGTGCTCTTTCAGTCTCACTGACTGCCGACTCAAGGTCATCATCCAGAGAAATCACTTCCTCTTCTGATTCGTCCATCTGCAATTCAGGATAACTGCTCAGTTCTTCGCTGGGTGTGACGGGATCAAGTTCGGTGAGCTCTTCATCTTCGGACAAGTCTATATCTTCGTCGGCGAGTGGATCATCACCAAGGTCAATCTCTACGTCGTTGTCCAGCGCGGTGTCAAAGTTATCCGTTTCAGCTTCGAGCGCTTCCAGTAAGTCATCAACATTTTGCAACTGAGGCGGCGCCTGAGTTTCAGCTTCTTCTGATGGGTGCACCAACTCCTCGGCAAACTCATCAAGTAACTCATCTTCCGTTTCAGCTAACGCGGGTTCATCCGGTTCTGCAACTGGATCAGCGACCTCTAGATCTAATTCAACAGGGCCTTCGGCCTTATCGTGCAATGACTGAAGATCGGCTTCCTCTTCAAGCATACCATCCAGGTGACCCGCACCAGTCGACGAAATAGCCTCAGGTTCTTCCTCTAGTAAGCTGTTCAGATCAACTGGCTCTTCTTCTAGCAAACCATCGAGGTCATCCGGTTCTTCCGTCAGCAATTCTTCTTCCGGCGCTGTGTCAGGCTCTTCTTCTAACAAACCATCGAGGTCATCCGGCTCTTCTGTTAGCAGCTCGTCTTCCGGCGCTGCGTCAGACTGTTCTTCCAATAAACCATCGAGGTCATCCGGCTCTTCTGTTAGCAGCTCATCTTCCGGCGCTGCGTCAGGCTCTTCTTCGAGCAAACCATCGAGGTCATCCGGCTCTTCCGTCAGCAGCTCATCTTCTAACAAACCATCGAGGTCATCCGGCTCTTCCGTCAGCAATGCTTCTTCCGACGCTGCGTCAGGCTCTTCTTCCAATAAACCATCGAGGTCATCCGGCTCTTCCGTCAGCAATGCTTCTTCCGGCGCTGCGTCAGGCTCTTCTTCTAGCAAACCATCGAGGTCATCCGGCTCTTCC